>NZ_JBHNYN010000011.1:0-154461 GCF_054960695.1 Vibrio sp. PSi01 | reverse complement strand
TACGAACCCACATTCTGCTTGGGTGAATAGCCTCAAGCACATCAACAGGCAAAGGCAGCGGATTGCCACACATTTGTGCTGCTAACACTTCAGCTAATAATGGCGCAGAGCTTAAGCCGCGTGAGCCTAGTCCAATAAAGCAATAAAGGTTAGGGAAGCTCGTTACCGTTTGAACATCCTCAACCGAATCTTGTTGAGGGTTGAAGTTGTGCAGGCCTTGGTATTGCTCTTTGATCGATTCGAAATTGCCCACATTGCCGACAAATGGTAGGTGATCTCGGCTTACGCTTCGGATACCTTGGCGCGCTAAGTTGTCACTGGTGTCGACATCTTTTGTCCACTCTTGGTCTGGCAGCGATCCGTTCAGGCGCTCACCATTATGTTTCTGAACCTCAATATCAAACTCTTGGTCGATATTGGTTTTGTCGTAGTTCGCGCCAATACAGTGGTGACCGTTATTTGGATTTTGCGGCGTTAGGTAACCATCAAAGCACAACACGGTTTTTAGCTTGGTTAAGTTTTCCGTGGTCGGAATATGGCTTACTTGGCCTTTAACCGGAGTAAGAGGTACGGGTTGAGTCTGCTCAAACTGGGTGAACTTGTGGCCGTTCGCAACGACTACTTGGTCATGTTTAGTTTGAATCGTACCTTGTGGTGTATTAATGGTGAGTTGCCATTGTTGTTCAACTTCGAGCCACTCAAGTTGAGTTACTTGATGTTGATAGTGCGCACTCACTTGGTTGGTTTCTTCTAACTTGCTAATCAAACCTCGAGTAAGCTGAAGAGGGCTTAGCCACCCACCCAATGGAAAGTAAACACTCTCTTTATCAACCGGTAAGCCAATCTTTTCATTCGCTTGTTCTGGCGACAAACGCTGAATTAGGTCGGTGTGGAAGTTGCCTTCCAACATGCGATTGAGCTTTTTGGTTGAACCTTCATCCCACATCAGAATATTTACGCCACACCAGCTGTGGTCAAATTGAATAGACTGAGCTGCTTGATTAATAAATTGACGAGCAAACAGTAACCCAGGGCCAAAAATGCGAGACACGTTCGAGGTCGCTTCGCTCAATAATGGATAAATCGCACCTTGGTTATTGCCTGAGGCATTGCCCGCTGCTTGTGGGTGTTCACAGTAAAGGGTGATGTTTTTATCACGGCGGCTTAGCGTTTTGGCTAATGCAGCGCTGGCAACACCACCACCGATAATGGCGATATCTTGTGAACCACTGTGTTGAGCTAGGCCATACCAAGGTTTGATGTTGGTATGAGCGTGCTTTTCGTCAAGGCGGCCTGCAATCATTTCACGCTTAGTACCAAAGCCTTTAACTTTTTTCATTACAAAGCCGGCTTCGATTAAACCGCGGCGAACAAAGCCGGCAGCGGTAAACGTTGCACAGCTGCAATCTTGTTTTGCCAGTTTGGCCATGCCGTTGAATAGGTTTTGATTCCACATTTCAGGGTTCTTACTTGGCGCAAAACCATCTAAGAACCAAGCGTCAACCAAACCTTCCTGCGGGGTCGGCACGTTTGGCATACAATCTTTAATATCACCAAACCATAAATCGAGTGTGATCGCGCCATCGCCCAACACAATGCGGTGACATTCCGGCAGAGCAATCGGATAGTGTTCTTGGAGTTGCGTCGCATACTGGGCTAGTTCAGGCCAAGATTGGTGCGCTTTGATCAGATCATCTTTATTCAAAGGATATTTTTCAAAACTGATGAAATGTAACTCTTTGGTCATCGCTTGTGGGTTATCTTTAAGAAAAGCATCGAACCATTGCCAGACTGCGAGAAAGTTTAAACCTGTACCAAAACCGGTTTCAGCAATCACAAAACGGCGTTGTTGATGTTCAACCCAACGCTCTGGAAGGTGGTTTTGTTTTAAAAAGACGTAGCGAGTTTCTTCTAAACCGTTAACATTAGAGAAGTAAACGTCGTCAAATTGGTCTGAAACTGGCGTGCCAGACTCATTCCATTCCAGTTCTGCATTAGTAATTGAAGTCATAAAATCTATCATTTTGTGATTTGAAGCGATATGTTGGTAGGGATTGTACGAATTTCTAGGAAAGCTGACCACTTTTGTTAGGCTTCTTAGTTATCATCTAGCTGAATTTAGAATTATAGGAATGTCACATGAAACGAGTCGTAATCACCGGTATGGGTATTGTTTCAAGTATCGGTAACAACGTCGAAGAAGTTTTAGCATCACTGAAAGAGGGTAAATCAGGTATTACCGCTTCAGAGCAGTTCAAGGAAAATGGCTTGCGCTCTCAAGTTTGGGGTAACCTGAAAATGAACCCTGCTGACCATATCGATCGCAAAAAAATGCGCTTTATGGGTGATGCAGCGGCATTCGCTTATCTTTCAATGGAGCAAGCAATTGCTGACTCTGGTTTAACTGAAGATCAAGTATCTAATGACCGCACAGGTATCGTTGCGGGTTCAGGTGGTGCTTCATCTCTAAACCAAGTTAACGCTGTAGACATCATCCGTGAAAAAGGCGTTAAGCGCGTTGGTCCATACATGGTTCCACGTACAATGGCTTCGACGGTTTCGGCTTGTCTTGCTACACCATTCAAAATCCGTGGCGTGAACTACTCTATGAGCTCTGCATGTGCGACATCTGCACACTGTATTGGTCACGCAATGGAGCTTATCCAACTGGGTAAACAAGACGTTGTATTCGCTGGTGGCGGTGAAGAACTGGATTGGTCTCTGACTATGATGTTCGACGCAATGGGCGCTCTTTCTACTAAATATAACGACACGCCAGAATTGGCTTCTCGTACCTACGATGCAGACCGTGACGGTTTCGTTATCTCTGGTGGCGGCGGCATGCTAGTAATCGAAGAGCTTGAGCACGCAGTTGCTCGTGGCGCAAAAATCTACGGCGAGATCGTGGGTTACGGCGCAACTTCAGATGGCTACGACATGGTTGCTCCTTCTGGTGAAGGCGCGGTTCGTTGTATGAAGATGGCAATGCAAAACGTTGATGGTGTTGACTACGTGAACACTCACGGTACTTCAACTCCTGTTGGTGACGTTAAAGAACTTGGCGCAATCCAAGAAGTATTTGGCGGCAACAGCCCAGCAATCTCAGCAACTAAAGCGATGACAGGTCACGCTCTAGGTGCAGCTGGTGTACACGAAGCAATTTACTCAACACTAATGCTTGATAACGGCTTTATCGCTCCAAGCATTAACGTTGCAAACCTAGACGAAGCAGGCGCAGGCCTAGACATCGTAACGGAAGCTCGTGAGCAAGAGCTAACAACGGTTATGTCTAACAGCTTTGGTTTCGGTGGTACGAACGCAACGCTAGTAATCAAAAAATACCAAGGCTAACTGAAGCCAAGGTTAAATTAATAAAAGGTTAATCGTTAATGGGTGACGTGAGTGCAGATTCAACACGCACAGGCCACTCAGTAATCATGACCATCAGAACATAGCTTTTATAAATAGGGTTTTAAGCGTGTTTTTTAACCTTAGCTTTGTAAGCTTCGCTTTAGAAAATGGCTTTTTAAATCAAGATTTAGAAGTTGAAAGGTTTCCAGAGCTTGACCAGTAGTGACTTTGGTTAGTACTGGTTGAACAGACGCAAGACTCTGTCTCCTGGAGAGCGAGATAGGATCCTTTTGTTCTGGATGTTTGCCCGATTGTTTATTCAATCGGGCATTTTTCGTTTTAGTCTTCTGACTTTTACTTTTTGATTTTAGGTATTGGTTCTTATTTCTGTTCTTGTTTGTGCAGACTAGGCGATTCAGCCCTTTATTTATAATGTATTCCAATTGCGACTCGACACCGAGTGTGGAATTTTGCACAATCATTTCAATTCACATTTAAGGTCGACAGACCCCAACGAAAGTACCTTCCCAATGAAAATCTTAATCGATGAAAATATGCCTTATGCTGAAGCGCTTTTTAGCCAGCTAGGTGAAGTGACAATGAAGTCCGGTCGAACGCTAACCGCTGACGATCTTGTTGACGTAGATGCTCTGATGATTCGCTCGGTGACTAAGGTCAATGAAGTGCTGATCAGCAAAGCGAACAAGCTTAAGTTTGTTGGAACTGCAACAGCTGGTATGGATCACGTCGACCAAGAATTGATGAAAGAGCGTGGTATTTTCTTTACTGCAGCGCCTGGCTGTAACAAGGTGGGTGTTGCTGAGTATGCCTTCAGCGCGATGATGGTGCTTGCGCAGCAACAAGGCTTCTCTGTATTTGACAAAACGGTCGGTATTATCGGTTGTGGTCAGGTAGGTAGCTACTTAGCGAAGTGCTTAGAAGGTATTGGCATTAAAGTCTTGCTGAACGACCCTCTAAAACAGCAAGAGGGTGATACTCGTGAGTTCACCGACCTTGAAACGTTGTTAGAACAATCTGATGTAATTACTTTGCATACACCTATCACCAAGACGGGCGAATTTCCAACGCACCACATGATTAACGAAAAAGTGCTGAATAACTTCCGCGCTGATCAGATCCTAATTAATGCTGCGCGTGGCCCGATTGTCGACAACCAAGCGCTAAAAGCTCGTCTGCAAAAAGCTGACGGTTTTACTGCGGTTCTGGATGTATTTGAGTTTGAGCCTGAAGTCGACTTTGAGCTTCTTCCATTATTAGCTTTTGCAACACCTCACGTAGCGGGCTACGGTTTAGAGGGCAAAGCGCGCGGTACTACGATGATCTTCAACAGTTATTGTGAATTTTTAGGTACTGAACAACGTGCTTATGCAAGCGATCTTCTGCCGATAGCCCCAGTGCCTCAAATGAAATTAGATAGAGCTTGGGATGAAGCAACACTGCACAATTTGACTCAGTTGATCTATGATGTGCGCAAAGACGACGCCTTATTCCGTCGCAATATCTCTACGCCGGGTTCTTTTGATAAGATGCGTAAAGAATATTGGGACCGTAGAGAGTACAGTGCAGTCGAGTTAACGGGCGACGAATCTTGTAATTTAACGCCGTTATCTAAACTCGGTTTTATGGTAAAGCCAACTTTATAAAAGAGAGAAACAATGAGCCAAGAATTTAATATTGCTATTTTAGGTGCGACTGGTGCGGTTGGTGAAACCATTCTTGAAGTACTTAAAGAGCGTAAATTCCCTGTCGGTGAACTGCACTTACTAGCAAGTGAACGTAGTGAAGGCAAAACTTCCCGTTTTAACGGCAAAACAATACAAGTACAAAACGTAGAAGACTTCGATTGGTCTCAAGTACATATTGCGTTTTTCTCTGCTGGTAGCGAGCTTTCTGAGCGTTGGGCTCCAATTGCTGCGGATGAAGGTGTGGTTGTTATCGATAACACATCACGCTTTCGTTACGAATACGATGTTCCTCTGGTTGTGCCAGAAGTGAACCCTGAAGCGATTGCTGAGTTCCGTAACCGTAACATCATTGCGAACCCTAACTGTTCTACTATCCAAATGGTTGTAGCACTAAAACCAATTCACGATGAAGTCGGTCTTGAGCGTATTAACGTTTCAACTTACCAATCTGTGTCTGGTGCAGGTAAGCCGGGTATCGATGAGCTAGCAGGTCAAACGGCTAAGCTTCTTAACGGCATGCCAGCTGAAAATTCAGCGTTCTCACAGCAGATCGCGTTCAACTGTATTCCTCAAATCGATGAGTTTACTGAGAACGGCTACACGCGTGAAGAGATGAAGATGGTTTGGGAAACTCAAAAGATCTTTGCTGATTCTTCAATCACAGTGAACCCAACGTGTGTTCGCGTACCTGTATTCTACGGTCACGCTGAATCTCTACACATTGAAACTCGCGCGCCAATCGGTGCAGAACAAGTGGTTCAGCTTCTAGAGAACACAGAAGGTGTTGAAGTATTCCAAGCGCTCGACTTCCCAACTCAGGTTCGTGATGCTGGTGGTAAAGACCACGTTATGGTTGGTCGTATTCGTAACGACATCAGCCACCACAGCGGCGTGAACATGTGGGTGGTTGCTGATAACGTTCGTAAAGGTGCGGCGACAAACGCAGTACAAATCGCTGAAGTTCTGATTCGCGATTACTTCTAAGCTTCATTGCTTTGATAAACAAGCCTCACTCTTTAGTGAGGCTTTTTTAATCGATTGAAAATATTGTTAGTCAAATTGTGTGAAATTGCTGCGAATATTGTTGCTGCAACACATTTTTTGTTTTCATCTCTATAGTTTTACGTCATTTATCCGATATATTTAATAGATCATCACTTTTCCGAATTTAAGCACCTAGCTGAGCCTTTTATGTTTCAAATTTTCAAGCCGTGGTTAATGCCTTTTGCCTTTATCATTGCGACTCAGATTTCCGTTGTTCGTGCAGATTCCATTCGAGTTGTAGGGCCTAATGGTCAGATACAATCAGCGCCTACGTTTTCAGAACCTCTTCAAAGAGCGCAGTCGAATAGCGCTGAGCCTTCTCGTTTCTATGGTCCAACTCGTGGCTCAGAAACTTTGTGGTCTATTGCCTCAAAGCTACGCCCTGATAACTCTGTTTCAGTTCAACAAACCTTGTTGGCTATTTATCGCTTAAACCCGCAAGCGTTTGAAAATCAGAATATCCATAGCTTGTTGCCTGCCAGTAATTTACGTGTTCCTTCTTTAGAGCAAACACGTGCTAGCTCGACGCAGCAAGCTATCAACATCATGAACTCGCACCTTGCTAAGCTTGACGCTCCTGTGACTAAGCCTGCAGCTTCGAAGCCAAAGGCGCCGATTCCTGAAAGCGCAAACAATGTTGCCCCAGCCAAACAAGTCAGCGCTGCAGAAACCGTTAAAAAGCCATTGTCTCCAACCCAGTCCTCTCTAGCCAACTCAGCTCCAACCCAGGAGATGAACAAGCTAGAGAAACAGTTAGAGCTTTCAGAAACAGAGTTGTTGTCACTTGAAGAGAAAAACCACCAACTTCGTTTGATGTTGTCGAATGTCCAATCGGAAGTCGATGAACTAAAAACAGAACTCAGTGATGAAGACCGCATTCGCAGCGAAGTCGAAAAGCTACTTGATGAAGAGCGTAGAAAGAACGCTGAAATCGAAAAAATGGCACCGAGTGCGATGGACGAACTGTTATCTAATGGTTGGTTAGTTGCGGCCCTTGCGATTATTCCGGGTCTTTTACTTGGTTTGATTATTGTGATGTTGTTAGGTCGTCGTTCTAAAAATGATGAACAGCAACAAACCTCTCAAGATCAACCTATTCAGCCAGAGCCAAGCAGCGCAGCGCCTATCGCTCTTAGCGATGAAATGGATGACTTTGACAACGATCTATCTCTAGATGATGAGTTGTTTGGTACTGAAGATGACGCCAATAAGTTGTTTGATGACCAAGCACTTGCAGAAGAAGACGATGTATTTGCGGGTTTAGAAGAGTCTGATCTCGACTTCAACCTTGACGGTGAAGATGATGACCCATTTGCCAGCATCGGTGATAACGGTGACTTAGATACCAACTTCGACGAGCTGGACTTAGACAGCAGTAACGGCATCAGTGTCAACGCTGAAGAAAAAGCACTTGGCCTTGAAGAGATGGAACGTGCGCTTGATAAAACGGCAGAAAGCGCACTTGATTCGGATGATGGTGATTTTGACCTTTCGGATGACAATACAATGTCTGCTGATGACATTGAGGCGTTACTATCTCAAGAATCCGCAACAGAAGATTTAGGCTCAAATGAGCTAGACCAATCTCTACTTGATGATCTGTTTGCGCTTGATGATGAAGATGATGACAGTTTCGATATCGATGCGTTGATTTCAGAAGAGCAAAATGATTCGGCTTCTAGCACAAACATGCCAGCAACTGATGACTTCGACATTGATGCGCTTATTTCAGAGCAACAGAGCGATGCTAAACCAGCCGATGTGAGCAACGATGAATTTGATATCGATGCTTTGATTTCTGAACAGCAGACCTCACAACCTGCGGTTCCTAGTGTAGAAGATGATATTGATGACATCTTTGCTCAAGTCGCAGCGCAGAACAATGGAGCTAATGATCCTTTTGACCTAGATAGCGATGATGAGATTGCTTCTGATCTTAACAGCGGTTTAGCGTCTGATGATGATATTGAAAATATTCTGGCTCAGTTTGATCAACCATTAGAAAGTGAAGAAGAACCAGACAGTGTTGACCTACTGGATGAACAATTATCAAGAAATGATGTTGATCTAAGTAACTCAACTGACCTGCTTGACGAAATGCTAGAAGATGAATCAGATGAGGATTCTGGCGAACCTTTGGGCTTTGATGCTTTATCTGAACTGGAGGAGCTTTCTGGTCTATCAACCGATGATGAACTAAACATCGCAGAAGACAGTATAGAAACCTTGGATGAATTGATCAGTGATTCTGATGGTGATGACTTTGAGCTTGATGCTGAGAGTACAGATTTACTTGATGATTTTCTTGATAGCGAATTATTAGCTGACGATCTTTCAACCGATGGAACAGATAAGCCGGTCACTGAATCTTTAGACCCGTTTGATGACTTACTAACCAGTGGTATTGAAGACGAGCTTGAATCAGAAGAATTGACGTTTGATAAAGAGTTGGACACCGCGTTTGATTTAGACAAAACCAGTGATGACCTTCTTACCGATTCAGACGTTGAGCCTGAACAGATAACCGATCAACCAACTGAACTTGAGTCCTCAGAAGCTGAGTTAGCACAAACAACCGATACAAGTGAAACACTGCAGCCTGAACAACCTTCAACCAACGATGAATCATTAGATTCGGAAATTGCTGAAAACGATGTTGATGTTCCGGCTGAAAGTGAAAAAGCGTTTAACAGTGATGACTTTATCGATGATTTGTTTGGCGTAGCGCCTGCAACGGATGCATTGCTAGATGATGCACTAGAAACAACTGACGAAGAGTTGGTTGATGAGTTGATGACGTCTGATGACAGTGCTTTACAGGAAGCGGTTGAAGAGCCAATTGAAGATCTCATTGATAATATTTCAGAGCCAGAACAAACGTCTCTTCCGGATGCTACTGAAACCTTACCAGAAGAGAGCGTGTCGTCTGTTGAAGATGACGAACTGGATATAGATTCACTGCTATCTGAAAACTCTGATCTCGAAGCACCAGTTTATGATGAGCTAAAGCAGGAAGAACCTAGTCAACACAGAACTGAACAAGGCGAGTCAGCCGCACAAGACAGTAGTGAAGACACCGCGCCTAGTCTTGAAAACCACGTTGCTCCGCCTTCTTTGAATGATATTTCTGAAGACGATGAAGAGACGGTTGAAGATTGGCTAGCAGAAGCGATCGACGATGTCGAATCTCCAGAGAACATTGACTCTGATTTTAACTTTGAACCGAAAATTGAAGGTAGCGATGAGCTAGAGAATGTTGTTGAATCCATGCCAGAGCCAGAGCCAGAGCCAGAGCCAGAGCCAGAGCCAGAGCCAGAGCCAGTTCGTGCTGCGAATATGCCAGAGATCATTCCCAATGAATTTGGTGTACCAGAGGATGACGATTGGCTGATTGGAGAGGATACAATTAACGAAGGTGCATTGACGGAATCTGACGCGGAAGTAACATCGGAATCAGAAGCTCCTGTTGCTGACTCTCAACTCGACGCTGCACCTGAAAGCGGTGCTGTGCCTCAAACGGAAACCACACCACAAGTTGAATCTGTACCTCAAACTGAAACTACTTCCTCAGACAGCGAAGATGAGTTCTCTTTTGATGATTTCGAATTGCCTGAGTTCGGTGAAGAAGATGCATTGGCGGAAGCTGATGCTGAAGTCACACCAGAATTCGAAGCTCCTGTTGTTGACTCTCAACTCGATACTGAATTGCAACTAGACGCTGCACCGCAAATTGAATCTGCACCTCAAATAGAAGCTACACCATCAGACAGCGAAGAAGAGTTCTCTTTTGATGATTTTGAGCTTCCTGAGTTTGGCGAAGAAGATGCATTAGCGGAAGCTAACACTGAAATAACACCAGAACCAACAGCACCTGTTACTGATTCACAACCAACCGCAGAACCTCAAACTGAAATGGCGAGATCAGATAGCGAAAAAGAGTTTTCGTTTGATGATTTTGAACTTCCAGAGTTTGGTGAAGAAGATGCGTTGGCGGAAGCAGTTAGTGAACCGGACGAAGCACAGTTAGAGCAAGACTTATCTGATGGTACAGAGACGTTCGAGTTCGATGACCTTGACCTTCCTGAGTACGATGAAGAGAGTGCCAAAGCGGATTCTGTTCTTGATGACATTGAACAAAGTAGTGACGAGCCAGTCGCTGAAGAACAAGGCGTAGAATTAGATGAATTTGATTTGCCGGAATACGGTGAAGATGAAGCTATATCAGATGCCTTTGCTGAAAAACCAACGCCGTTAACTTCTTTTAGCCCGCAAGGTGAAGAGCAAGACGCATTGCATGACTTGTTCTCTAATCCACAAAGCTTTAGTCAAGCTGATGATTTCTCTGATACAGAAGAACCTGAAGTTGAAGACTTTACTCAACCGATGACTTCTGCGGGTGAAGCACCAAGACAAGACTTAAACACAGCGTTGACTCAAGACGAGCCACTTGAAGGCTTTGATGATTTTGATGAAACTGCATTAGCTGAATTGCTTTCTGAAGATGTTCAAGACTCTGTCGACAACATGTTCAACAAACCACTGGATGCGACCTCAATTGATAGTGCAGGACTTGATATTGATGCCATGCTTGAAGTTGGCGGTGAAGATTGGAAAGGCTTTAACCTAGCGCCAGAGCAACAATCGAGCATGCATAATGATGTGCCTGATGATCAACAAGAGATTTGGGCGTCGGCTGAACAGCAAGCTGAACCGAAGATCAAAGAAGAGAATTGGGCTCAACAAGACAACCTAACCGAATCAGGCAACAGTCGTGATAAGCAGTACATGACGATTGATGAACTAATGGCTCAAGTAGAGCAAGAAGGTGAAGAAGTCATTAATCCAGACGATGAAGAGTTAAAATTGGACGTTGGCCTAAATGAATTCCCTGATGTCATTGGTGATATTGGTAATTTTGATGTGGACAGCAACGCTGAAGCTGCTGGTAAGCTTGATTTGGCTAAAATCTATATCGAGATGAGTGATCCTCATGGAGCTATTAAGCTCTTGGAAGAGGCGATAGTAGACGGCAGCGATGATATTCGCCGAGAGGCAAAGAACCTCATCGATACGTTAAACGGCCGATAAATTAAATCAAACATAAAGGGTAGCGTTGGCTACCCTTTACTTTAGGGCGCTGGTGATTGTTTATTGCAGTTTTAACTCCATCTCATTTGGGCTAACACTCATTTCCGTATATACTTCTCGGCCCATTTTCAAAGAGAACAAGAACATGAAAATTGCTTTAGGTATTGAATATAACGGTACCCACTACTTTGGTTGGCAGCGCCAACGAGACGTGAAAAGTGTCCAAGAAGAATTGGAAAAGGCTCTTTCAGTTGTCGCGAATCACCCGGTAGAAGTTATGTGCGCAGGTCGAACCGATGCTGGTGTTCACGGTACGGGGCAAGTCGTTCACTTTGAAACAAATGTCGATCGCAAAATGGTAGCGTGGACAATGGGCGCGAATGCCAATATGCCAAAAGATATTGCGGTTCGTTGGGCTACAGAAGTGAATGAAGATTTTCATGCTCGTTTCTCAGCAACAGCTCGTCGCTATCGTTACATTATCTTTAACCACGCATTACGCCCTGGCATTTTAAATTCAGGAGTGAGTCATTATCATGGTCACCTTGATGAGAAAAAAATGCACGAAGCGGGTCAGTACTTGCTTGGTGAAAATGACTTTACGTCGTTTAGAGCAACACATTGCCAATCTCGCAGTCCATGGCGAAACATGATTCACTTAAACGTGACTCGTCATGGACACTACATCGTGATCGATATTAAAGCGAATGCGTTTGTCCATCATATGGTGAGGAATATCACTGGTAGCTTAATTGCGGTAGGTAAAGGTGAGCAGAAACCAGAGTGGATCCAATGGCTTTTAGAAGCAAAAGATCGAAAAGTTGCAGGTGCGACCGCAAAAGCGGAAGGCTTGTATCTGGTAGATGTTGATTATCCTGAACATTTTGATCTACCAAGAGAGCCAATTGGCCCTCTATTTTTACCGGATGATTTGAACTAAATGTGAGACTTAGGTTCAAAAAATATTACGGTTTCGTGCGTAAAATAGTCACAGAAAATAGGTACAACCAGTTTTTTATCTACAGTCGCTGTTTTATGTGCTTTAATTCCCACGCATAATTCCCAAATTTATTTCTTTCGCAATCAAGCGGAAGAATCGAAACAAAAAGGTCTTCCATGAGTTGGCTTGAAAAGATTTTAGAAAAAAGCAACATCGTAACATCTCGTAAAGCGTCTATCCCTGAAGGGGTTTGGACTAAATGTACTTCTTGTGAGCAGGTTCTTTACCATGCTGAACTAGAGCGTAACCTAGAAGTATGTCCAAAATGTGACCATCACATGCGCATGAAGGCACGTCGCCGTCTGGATACATTCCTAGACAAAGGTGAGCGTGTTGAACTGGGCACTGATCTTGAGCCACAAGATAAACTTAAGTTTAAAGACTCTAAGCGCTACAAAGAACGTATCTCTGCTGCACAGAAAAACAGCGGTGAGACAGATGCATTAGTGGCAATGAAAGGCGAACTACTTGGTTTACCTATCGTAGCATGTGCGTTTGAATTCTCATTTATGGGTGGTTCAATGGGCTCTGTGGTAGGTGCACGTTTTGTGAAAGCTGTTGATGCAGCTATCGAAAACAATTGCGGCTTAGTGTGTTTCTCTGCAAGTGGTGGTGCTCGTATGCAAGAGGCGCTTATGTCTCTAATGCAAATGGCGAAAACCAGTGCTGCTCTTGAGCGCTTATCTGCGAAAGGCTTACCGTTTGTTTCAGTAATGACTGATCCAACAATGGGGGGTGTTTCTGCAAGTTTGGCCATGCTTGGTGATATCAATATTGGTGAGCCAAAAGCGCTTATCGGTTTTGCTGGACGTCGTGTAATTGAGCAAACGGTACGTGAAGACCTTCCTGAAGGTTTCCAACGCAGTGAGTTCTTACTAGACCACGGTGCTATCGACATGATCGTTGACCGTCGTGAAATGCGTCAGCGTGTTGCAAGCCTTGTTGCTAAAATGACCAACCAGCCTTCACCATTGGTAGTTTCTGTGAACGATTCACCGAATGAAGCTACTTATGAAGTACCAGAAGCGCCAGAAAAAGGGTAAAGTACCATCTAACAAACCTACTTAATCATGGTTATGAGTTAGATGAGTCAACAACCTATTCCTCAAGCCACATCCTCTTTGGAGATGTGGCTTGATTATTTATCAAACATCCACACAAGTGCTATTGATCTTGGTTTAGACCGAGTTCAAGCCGTCGCCTCTAAGGCAAAGCTCACCAAACCTGCTCAACACGTTATTACCGTTGCTGGAACCAATGGCAAAGGCTCAACGTGTGCTCTGATGGAAGCGATTCTGTTGGACGCTGGTTACTCAGTTGGTGTCTACAGTTCTCCTCACTTAATTCGCTATAACGAGCGTGTTCGTATTAACGGCCAAGATCTATCCAACGAAAAGATGGTTCAGTCTTTCGATTTCATTGAGAAAGAGCGTGGCGAAATCAGCCTTAGCTTTTTCGAATATGGTACGTTGGCGGCGTTACGCGCTTTTCAAACAGAAACGGTTGATGTTGTGTTATTGGAAGTGGGTCTAGGCGGGCGTCTAGATGCGACCAATATCGTTGAACATGATGTTTCTGTGATTACCAGTTTGGCTGTCGACCATGTTGATTGGTTGGGTGACGACATCAATGTGATTGGCTTTGAAAAAGCGGGTATCTATCGTAGTGGTAAACCTGCTATTTGTGGTCAACCCAAGCCACCTGCGACGGTTGCTGCGCACGCTGATGACATTAAGGCTGAGTTCTATCAAGTGGGTATTCAATATGCTTATGATGTAGATGGTGATGTGTGGAATTGGCGCAGTGGTGCATTTCAATTGGAATCACTGCCTATTCCAAGCCTACCATTACCTAATGCAGCAACAGCATTAATGGCACTAGGTACTTCAGATCTGACTATTAGCGATGTTAACGTGGTGAACGGTTTGAAGAATGCTCAGCTCCCGGGACGCATGCAGCAAATTAGTGAACACCCCGTGATTGTGCTTGATGTCGCGCATAATCCGCATTCGGCCGAATATTTTGCACAGCAAGTTGAGAAGACGTACGCAGGAAAAAACTTACACGTTGTTGTCGCTATGCTTCATGACAAAGATATCCCCGCGACATTGGAAGTATTAGCGCCGATGACAACACATTGGTACCCAGCTTCACTGCAAGGCCCACGAGCTGCAACGGCGGCGGAATTGTGTCAAAGCTTACCTGAAGGTATAAAGCAGCATACAACTCCTGTTGCGGCGTTTGAAGCGGCTTTAGCTTCGGCTCAAGGTGATGATGTTGTGTTGGTGGTCGGTTCTTTCCATACCGTTGGTGAAGTGTTGGAGCACTGGCAGAAAAAAGGAAACTAAATGGCAAGTAAATTCCAAAGCCGATTAGTCGGCACCATCATTTTAGTGGCCATTGGCGTGATTGTATTGCCCGATGTGCTTGATGGTAAGAAGCTCCACTACAAAGAAGAGTTTGCAAGCATTCCGATTAAACCTGAGCTTGATAGTAATGTTGAGGTTTTTGAAGTGCTCGACCCTGTTGAAGATCAGATTGCATTACCGGATTCTCCGGTTGAGCAAGTGGTTGAAAGTGGCGGTGCTGATAAATCCGATACGCAAATGGCGTCGACTTCAAACAATAAAGAAGCAGACAAAGTGGCAGTCGTGGTGAAACCTGTACCAGAAAAAAATGAATACCAAGACAGTGCTTGGCTTATTCAATTAATGGCTTTGAAGAATGCTGACAACGCAAAAAATGTTGTTAAGGATTTACAAAAGCGTGGTTACCAGGCTCACACCAAACAAGAAAAAACTTTTACGCGAGTAATTATTGGCCCGGATGTCTCTAAATCCAAACTTGAGCGACAAATTAAGGAATTAGAAAAAATTACGGGTTCAAAAGGCCAATTGCTCAAATTTAAACCGTTAAATCCATAAGAAAACGTTTGCGTCAGCATTTTTTCTGTTAAAATGCGCGCCAACTTAAGATGAAGAATTCATGAATTGGTTAGATTTTGTCATTTTAGGCGTGATCGGCTTCTCTGCCGTGATCAGTTTAGTTCGCGGTTTCGCTAAAGAAGCGTTGTCACTTGTTATTTGGTTTGGAGCATTTTTTATTGCTAGCCAGTACTACGCTAAATTAGCCATGTACTTCACCAATATCGAAGATGAGATGTTTCGAAACGGAACTGCGATAGCAGCATTGTTTGTTGCGACGTTAGTTGTTGGTGCCTTAGTTAACTATGTCATCGGTCAACTAGTTCAGAAAACAGGCCTGTCGGGTACAGACAGAATCCTCGGTGTCGTCTTTGGTGGCTTACGTGGTGTTTTGATTGTTTCTGCAGTGTTGTTTTTCATGGATGCGTTTACTGCATTCCCAAGTTCTGAGTGGTGGAAGAATTCGCAATTGGTTCCGGAGTTTAGTCGAATCATTGCGCCGTTCTTCGAGCATTTACAAGCAACATCTAGTTTCTTATCTGGCGCGCTTTAGCGCCAGTTAATGTCGAAAATCGAGGATTAGGACATGTGTGGTATTGTTGGAATCGTGGGTTCAACACCTGTAAACCAGTCTATTTATGACGCTTTAACGGTATTGCAGCATCGTGGCCAAGATGCCGCTGGTATTTGTACCATAGAAAGCAATCGTTTCCGTCTGCGTAAGGCGAACGGTTTAGTAAAAGATGTTTTTGAAGCAAAACACATGCAGCGCTTACAAGGTGAAGTGGGTATTGGTCACGTTCGCTATCCTACAGCGGGCAGTTCAAGTGCTTCTGAAGCTCAGCCTTTCTACGTAAACTCTCCTTTTGGCATCACGTTGGCGCACAACGGTAACCTAACGAACGCAAATGAAGTTCGTGCGAAATTATTCGAGAAAGACCGTCGTCATGTGAATACAACCTCTGATTCTGAAGTTCTACTGAATGTATTAGCTCATGAGATCGATACCGTTAAAGGTAACGTGACTTCAGAAGACGTTTTCCGCGCAGTAGCGAACGTGCACCGCACTATTCGTGGTGCTTACGCCGTAACGGCAATGATTATCGGCCACGGCATGATCGCATTCCGTGACCCACATGGCATCCGTCCGCTGTGTCTTGGTAAGCGTGAAGTTAATGGTAAAACAGAGTATATGGTTGCGTCTGAGTCAGTAGCGTTAGACGCTGTTGGTTTTGACTTTATGCGTGACGTTGCTCCTGGTGAAGCTATCTACGCAACATTCGACGGTGATCTTTTCACTAAGCAATGTGCAGATAACCCACAGTTAAATCCATGTATCTTTGAGTTTGTTTACTTTGCTCGTCCTGACTCGTTCATCGATAAAATCTCAGTTTACAGCGCGCGCGTTGAGATGGGTGAGATGCTAGGTAAACGTATTAAGGAAGAGTACGCAGACCTAGACATTGACGTGGTAATTCCAATTCCAGAAACATCGAATGATATCGCGTTGCGAATCGCTCAAGCGATTAACAAGCCATACCGTCAAGGTTTCGTGAAAAACCGCTACGTTGGCCGCACGTTCATCATGCCTGGTCAGCAACAGCGTAAGAAGTCAGTTCGTCGTAAGCTCAACGCTATTCGTTCTGAGTTCAAAGATAAGAACGTTCTACTGGTTGATGATTCTATTGTTCGTGGTACGACATCAGAGCAGATCATTGAGATGGCTCGTGATTCAGGCGCAAACAAAGTTTACATGGTTTCAGCCGCTCCAGAAGTACGCTTCCCTAACGTTTACGGCATCGATATGCCAAGCGCGACAGAGCTGATTGCTCATGGTCGTGATAATGAAACGATTTGTAAGCAGATTGGCGCAGACGCTTTGATTTTCCAAACACTACCAGACCTTATTTCTGCAGTCGGCATGGGTAATCAAGACATCTCTCGTTTCGATACTTCAGTATTCAACGGTGAGTATGTTACGGGCGATATTGACCAAGCGTACCTAGACTTCCTAGATTCTTTGCGTAATGACGACTCAAAGGTTCAACGTGAAATCCAGCAAGACTTAGCGAACTTAGAGCTGCATAACGAAGGCGCTTAGTTTCTCGTTAGCAACAGATCACTTTTGTTAGTGGTAAAGCACTTTCGTAAGCAGTAAAGCGATTCCATTATTAATAAAGTGTGTTCGCTAACAATCAAGTGTTTTCACTAATAACGAACCACAGTGTTGTTAGCGGGCTAAAAAGAAAAACCAGAGCATCAGCTCTGGTTTTTTTGTTTGCGGGGAATGGGATTAGTATTAATGAATGTGGTATGCGATCACAAAATCAATAAACAATCTAACCTTCTCAGGTAAATGGTCTTTGTGGTTATAAAGCATGTAAATATCACGAGGGTTAGCGCTCCAGTCTTCTAAGACTTGTACTAAGCTGCCGTCTTCAATGTATTCACGGATCATGACATCAGGCATTAGGGTGATACCTAGGCCTTCAGAACACGCTTGTCTGACAACATTCAATGCATTGGCGTTGAAACGACCTTTCTCGCTATTAACGACGGTCTCTTCATTCGAATTACTCAGCTGCCACTTAATCAATGGGTAGCCTTTGAGCAACGAATGGTTTGCCAACTCTTCAGCGTGACTTGGTGCAGGGTTCTTAGCCAAGTAATCAGGGCTTGCGATAAGAATATCTTTCACTTCGCTGATTTTTCTCGCGATTAAGCTTGAGTCACGTTGCGGACCGACTCTGAAAATTACGTCCCACTCCGTTGGGTCAAGCTGATCGGCTTGGTTGTTCATCATCAGCTCAATATTGATATCAGGGTATTGAGTCATGAATTCACTGAACATCGGCATCATCATGCGCTTAGTCAGGTTGGAGGGAGCGGTAATACGGATCTTCCCTGAAGCACCTTTACACACATCAGTGAGCTCTTCTGCAGTAGAAGACAGACGTTGCAGTAACGGAGAGCACTCATTGAAAAAACGTTCGCCAGCCTCTGTCAAAGAGAGTTTACGCGCGTGTCTATTGAGAAGCCTTAGGTTTAAAGAGTCTTCTAAGGCTTGGATGCGTCGTGTGATGGTCGCAACCGGAATCATAGTTTTGCGTGATGTTGCGGTGTAGCTTCCATTTTCAACGACAAGTCGAAAGAGGTTTAAATCATCTAATTTCATAAATCCAGACACATTTGTTTACAATCTCATCTAATTTATACGTAACAGTGAGATCAATGTTTGCGTTACGTCAACTCGTTGCACTATTTACAAGTATTCCAACCCTCGTCACGAATTACCAGTAAAGAGTGCAAATTTGTGTATTTAGCATTTTATTACTAAGTTTTATATTAGTTCTTGGAACAGATAACAATAATAATTCGACTTAGTTTTGTGAGGTTAAAGATTATGTACAAAACTTACAGTCAGCCAGTAATGACCTCGGCTCAGGAGATGATCAACCAAAAATGTGTCATGTTGGTTGATGATGACCCCATTTTTCGCCGTATAACCAGCGCGTATTTAGATGCGATTGGTTATAAAGTGGTTGAGGCTGAGAATGGACTGGATGCTTTGCAAAAGCTTAGGGATTCAGCACCAGATTTAATTGTGTGTGACTTATCAATGCCAATTTTGGATGGCATCGAGCTTGTAGAAGAGCTCAGCTTAGAGTATCCATCATTGCCTATGATTGTTGTGTCAGCGACAGACGACATGTCAGATGTCGCTAAAGCATTGCGATTTGGCATTAAAGACTTTTTAGCTAAACCGTTAGAGGATCACGCCCATTTAGGTAGCGCGATAGCTAATACACTCAAAGACTCGTTTGACAATATTTCAGACCAACGAGACTTTTCGAGCCAATGGTTTTCGGTAGATGACGGAGGAGAAATCCCTGAAGATCAAGAATTACATTGGCACTTGAATTACTTGCAAGACAACCCTAGTGCAGCAAAAGATCTATTGCATGCGCTACTTCCGGAAAAAGATACACGACAAGGAGCGTGGCGCTGTAGTTATCGATTGTTGCAATCAACAGAAATGATGCCACTTGTGTTTGATTACGCGTGGCTGATGAACGGGCAGTTTGCTTTTTATCTCGTTGATTCGTCTTCTTCTGATAATGGAGGCTCCGCGACGACCTTACTGGTGAGAGCTCTATTCCACGATTACATCAGGAATAGAAAAGATTTTAATGTTGACCTCAAAGATATTGCTGAGGTTTTGGAGAAAGGGATTCATTGCTCTAAGTGCGCTACGCCAGTTGATGCTTTGTTTGGTGTGGCTAATCTTGCTGAAGGGACTATCTCTATCTTACCTGCGGGTTTAGATGGGCGGTGGTCAAACGGTGAGGTGAATCAACACATTGCTGCAGGTGAGCGTTTAGGTGAAAACTGTAAGAAGAATTTTATTACAAGGGATCTGCCGATTGAAAAAGGGTGCCAGTTGTCAATGAGCTTACTGGGATCGGCAAGTTTTAGCTTAGACATACACCAAGGGTCTACTGATTAACCCTATATTTCCTCGGTTTTTGTGAATAATTGATTAAGGTATAGTTGCGCAAATGGTGTGGCTATGCCTTTTTTGTTAAATGTTGATTTAGCAAAGAGGGTTTGGTTCGCCACACACTTACCTTTACTAACAAAAACAAGAAGTAATCATGGCAGATAACAAAGACTTTCAAGACCCGTTTAATGTATTCTACTTTCTAGGATTTTTAGCCGCATTTTTAGCGATCCCATTATTACCAGCAACCCTTACGTTGATTCGAGTATTCAATGGTTACGCAACATTCTAGTGAAGCTATCTTAGATAAACTAATATAGTTAACTCAAGGAGGCCACAATTAGCGTTCGAGTTTTAAGCCTCAATATTGCTGGTGGCCTTTGTATATTTCTCGCAGTTCTAGGGATAGTTTTGCCCGTTCTGCCAACCACTCCTTTTCTCCTTCTTGCCAGCGCCTGCTTCATGCGAAGCAATCCGAAAGTTCATAAATGGATGCATGAGCACAAAACGCTGGGCCCTTTACTGAACAATTGGTATCAATACGGTGCCGTTACCAAACAAGTTAAAACGCGTGGCGTATTCTTTATCTTGTTGAGTTTTGCGTTATCCATCTACTTTGCTCCTATCATTTGGGTCAAGGCTTTCCTAATTTGCGTACTTGTTATTCTTCTCACATGGTTTATGCGACTTCCAACTCATGAGTTGGTTGCTGACAGCAAAGAAAATCACTACCATTAAGCCAGTGTGCCTGCTTATTTAGCGGGCGTTTATTATTTCAGCAATGAAAGTTATGACTCTCGTTGCAATGAATACCAATCGTACCTTTCCTTGGTTTCGTGCGTTAACTTGTTTGATTCGTTAACGAGAGTTTGGAAAGTGGCCTAATGAAGTGCATAAGATTATGAACACAGAAAAAATCTCTCTGATCAAAGCTAGCATCAAAAGTATCCCTGATTACCCTAAAGCAGGTATTTTGTTCCGTGACGTGACAAGCTTGATGGAAGATCCTGCAGCTTACAAAGCGACTATCGACCTGCTGGCGGAAACATACAAGGATATGGGCTTTACTAAGATTGTTGGTACTGAAGCTCGTGGTTTCCTATTTGGTGCGCCTTTGGCACTTGAGCTTGGTGTTGGTTTTATCCCTGTTCGTAAACCGGGTAAACTGCCTCGCGAAACAGTGGCACAATCTTATGAGCTAGAGTACGGCACAGATACATTAGAAATCCATACCGACGCTATCGTTGAAGGCGATAAAGTACTGATGGTCGATGACTTGCTTGCAACTGGCGGTACGATTGAAGCAACAACAAAGTTGATTCGTCAGCTTGGTGGTGTGGTAGAGCATGCTGCATTTGTAATTAACCTTCCAGAAATCGGTGGTGACAAGCGCTTAAAAGGCCTAGGTCTAGAAGTGTTTAGCATCTGCGAATTCGACGGTCATTAATCCTTTTCGGAATTATTCATGAGCTATCTTGCGTTAGCGCGAAAATGGCGACCAACCAAATTTAAAGAAGTGGTTGGTCAAGCCCATGTTTTAACAGCATTAGAGAATGCCCTTAGCCAGAATAGGTTGCACCATGCGTACTTGTTCAGCGGTACACGAGGTGTCGGTAAGACAACCATCGGTCGTTTGTTTGCTAAGGGCCTCAACTGTGAAACAGGCATTACCTCAACACCTTGTGGTGAATGCCCAACCTGTAAAGAGATCGATGAAGGTCGTTTTGTTGACCTGCTCGAGATTGATGCGGCATCACGAACAAAGGTAGAAGATACCCGCGAGCTTCTGGACAATGTTCAGTACAAGCCTGCACGTGGTCGCTTCAAGGTTTACCTTATCGATGAAGTACACATGCTTTCTAGGCACAGTTTCAACGCACTTCTAAAAACTTTAGAAGAACCGCCTGAATATGTGAAATTCTTGCTCGCAACGACAGATCCACAGAAGCTTCCAGTGACTATTTTGTCGCGTTGTCTGCAATTCCACCTTAAGCCGATCAGCGTGGATAACATTCATGAGCAGCTTGATCATATTCTAGAGCAAGAGAGCGTAACTTCTGAGTCTCGTGCGCTTGGAATGATTGCGCATGCGGCCGATGGCAGTATGCGTGACGCTCTTAGTCTAACAGATCAAGCGATTGCATTAGGCAATGGCAATGTAGTGACAGACACTGTTGCTCATATGCTCGGGACACTTGATACCGACCAAGCGATTCATCTTCTTGAAGCGATTAGCAGTAAACAGCCACAATTAGCGATGGCTTGCATTCAAGCTCTTGCTGAAAATGGCGTTGAGTGGGATGGATTGCTGAGTCAACTTGCGACTCAACTACACCGTTTGGCGATGTATCAAGCTCTGCCGTCTACTTTAGATAAGGCTCAGCCTGATGCCGAAAGGCTGGAACTGCTGAGCAAAGCGTTAAGCCCTCAAGACATCCAACTCTACTACCAAATAGTGCTGAAAGGTCGTGAAGACTTGCCATTATCGCCAACCGCTCGTGTTGGTATTGAGATGGTGGTTCTGCGTATGTTGGCATTCAGACCTGCTGAACAAACTGTTGCTACGGCTATCTCGACTGAGTCGACTAGCCCAGCGCCTGCTCCTGCAGCTCAGAATCCGGTTCAGAGTGTTGCTCAGCCAGTGAGTCAAGCTGCGCCAATGGCAGCTCCGAGACAGTCAGCTCAGGCTCCAGCGGTTTCACAGCCTCAAGTGCCTCAGCAAGCTCCTATTCAGCAGCCGGTGCAACAACAACCGCCGCAGAATCAGAACCAATATTCAGATTCGCAAGGTTACGCTGATCATTCAGGCAACCAAGGTTATCCAGAACAGGATTACCCGCACAGTCAGTATGACGCTCCACCTGCTTATGATGAACGTCCTAGCTACGGTGCGGAGCAGGCGATGAGTCCCATGACTCAGCAAACGAATTACCAGAATCAAGAGCAGCCAAATGTTGCTCCCGTTGCACCTTCTTTTTCACCAGCTTCGCAAGAGCAACCAGCGCGTGCAACTTCGCCTGTGAGTGGTTTACGTCACCAATTGCGTTCTCAACGTAGAGGTGGTGCAGCAACAGATAACAAAGGTTCAGCGCCAAAAAAGGCTAAAGCGACACCAGCTAAAACTTCAGTTCTTGACCGAGTTGCTCAGCAACACGGTGGTTCTGAGCGGGTGTCGCCAGCTTCTTTATCAGCCTCTTCTACAGAAAATGTTGCCAATGATAATGAACCTTATCGCTGGAAACCGTCTAAACCTGTAGTGAAAGAGGTGAGTAAAGAGCTTACACCCACTCAGATCAAGCGCGCGTTAGAGCACATTAAGACACCAGAAATGGTTGATAAATTGCTGCAAGAATCTATTGCTCAAGATGAATGGTCCGCCACGATTCAAAAGCTGGAAACAGCAAAGCTTGTTGAACAGTTAGCATTGAACTCAGTGTTTGCTAAAAATGGCACATCAATCACCTTAACGTTAAGATCGAGCCAAGCTCACCTGAATACGGATCGAGCACAGAGTGAGTTGTTACAGTCTCTCAATACCGTGCTCGGAGAAGAGTGTCATTTGAGTGTGGAAATCGGTGACGGTGGAGAAACACCTCTCGAATTAAGAGAAAGATTGTACCAAGGTAAGTTGAAAGACGCGTTTACCGCTTTGGAAAACGATGCCAATGTACAGTTTATTGAGAGGCGTTTTGCTGCTGAGCTCGACAGAGACAGTGTTCGCCCTATATAGAGCTTTTTCACGTTTAGTGACCTGCGTATCATCCTAGATAAGCAAATCTGAGAACTGAACCTCGAGGGGTTGAATCACTGTGGTTTAACCCCCATTTAAGCACCAAAGCTTAATAAATTTTAATAAACCAATTAGACCAGAGAGTATTAACATGTTTGGTAAAGGCGGTATGGGCAACATGATGAAGCAAGCCCAGCAAATGCAAGAGCGCATGCAAAAGCTTCAAGAAGAAATCGCGAATATGGAAGTTACAGGTGAGTCAGGTGCTGGCCTTGTAAAAGTAACCATCACTGGTAGCCACAGCGTTCGCCGTGTTGATATCGATGAAAGCCTAATGGAAGACGATAAAGAGATGCTTGAAGATCTTATCGCTGCTGCTTTCAACGACGCGGCTCGTCGTGTTGAAGAGACTCAAAAAGAGAAAATGGCTGGCGTAACTGGTGGGATGCAACTTCCACCAGGTATGAAGATGCCTTTCTAAGTAACTTATTCTTTAAAGTTAATTCAAGTGGTGGTTTGTGTTGAACAAGTCACCGTTTGAAAATCAGAACGGTTAACTATGCGTACCAGTCATATGCTGGAGCATTTGATGGAGGCCTTACGTTGTCTACCTGGGGTTGGTCCCAAGTCGGCGCAGCGTATGGCCTTTCATTTGTTACAGCGCGATAGAAAAGGCGGCCTACAGTTGGCTGATGCTCTTAGCCAGGCAATGACAGAAATTGGTCATTGTAATGAGTGCCGTACTTTTACTGAAGAAGATACCTGCCATATTTGTACCAACCCTAAACGTCAGGAAAATGGTCAAATCTGTGTAGTAGAGAGCCCTGCAGACATTGCAGCAATTGAAGCAACTGGCCAATATTCAGGCCGTTACTTTGTGTTGATGGGCCACCTTTCGCCACTTGATGGGATTGGTCCAAGTGATATTGGCCTCGATGTTTTGGATTACCGCTTACGTCGTGGTGATATCACAGAGGTTATTCTCGCGACCAACCCAACGGTTGAAGGCGAAGCAACGGCCCATTACATTGCTGAGCTATGCAATGCCCATGAAGTGAACGCAAGTCGAATCGCCCATGGTGTTCCCGTTGGTGGTGAGCTAGAGCTGGTGGATGGCACCACGCTTTCGCACTCCTTACTCGGTCGTCATAAGATATAAAAAAGCCGCTTGGTGAATAATCACTAAGCGGCTTTTTCTTCTTTTGTTATAAAGCTTTGTCCTTGAACGTGTCTATTCTAAAACCTTTCAAACGATTAATCAGAGCCGCGCACGGCTTTGTAAATCGCAGCGCCAATCACGGCACCAATAATCGGTGCAATCCAGAATAGCCATAATTGCGAAACAGCCCAGTCTCCAACAAATACGGCTACACCAGTACTTCGAGCAGGATTCACAGAGGTATTAGTGACGGGGATACTGATAAGGTGGATCAAGGTTAAACAAAGACCAATCGCGATAGGTGCAAATCCAGCCGGTGCTTTTGAATCGGTTGCCCCCATGATCACGAATAGGAACACCATGGTCATGACCACTTCACACACGAGTGCTGCGGTTAGCGAATAGTCACCCGGTGAGTGTTCACCGTAACCATTCGAAGCAAAGCCTGATGAGACAACGTCAAAACCTGCTTGGCCAGAAGCAATCACAAATAGCACGCCGCCCGCGATAATACCGCCAATCACTTGGGCAATAATATAAGGCGCAACATCTTTGCCATCAAAGCGACCACCACTCCATAGGCCGATGGTGACAGCAGGGTTGAGGTGGCAACCGGATATATGACCAATAGCGAAAGCCATAGTGAGTACGGTTAAACCAAAGGCAAGGGAAACTCCGAGTAGGCCAATTCCCACATCAGGGAAAGCCGCGGCTAAGACGGCACTACCACAACCGCCCAACACCAACCAAAACGTACCAAACATTTCTGCGATATACCTATTCATAACGATCCTTATTAATCTGTACCAGTATCAACAAGATAGTTTAGATTTCGTAACTTTGTGAAATCTTGAGCATATAGAAGGCAGAAAAGGGCAGATGCGCTTAGGTAATCGCTTCTAATTCGATCAGGTTATCAAGGGCTTCTTGGTCGGTCTTGCCACAAATGACAGGGCAGGCTTTGAATTGGTGGCACACCTTAGGGCGCGAAGATAGACCAAACAGCTTACAAAGATTTTGCTCATTTAATTGAATGCATCGCACGCCCGCAGGCTTGCCATTGGGCATTCCAGGAATAGCTGATGTAATACTTGGAGCGACACAACATGCTCCACAACCTAAACGACATTCCATCAAATTAAACTCACTAAATAGCAGGGGGCGCGATAGTAGCAAAAAATGATGAGAGTGACAGCTGTTGATTGAATCAAAGAATGAACAATGATTATCCTTGAACTTTTTATGGGCTAGCGGTATAACACGCACCCCAGTAAATGAGTAAGAAGTAATCCTATGACGAATCCATTTTGGCAAGAAAAAACACTAGAACAGATGACAGAGCAAGAGTGGGAATCACTGTGTGATGGTTGTGGTAAGTGTTGCCTGCATAAACTAATGGATGAAGATAGCGATGAAGTTTACTACACCAATGTGGCGTGTAGCTGGTTAAACGACAAAACATGTTCGTGTAAAGACTACCCGAACCGTTTCACTTCTGGTGAAGAGTGCTTGAAGCTGACTCGTGACAAGATCGACGAGTTTCACTGGCTACCAGATACTTGTGCTTATCGCCTTTTATCAGAATCTAAGCCTATTCCTGAATGGCACCCATTGATCACGGGATCAAAAACAGAGATGCATGCAGCAGGCGAAAGTGTTCGTAATAAAGTGGTGTATGAAATTGATGTTGTCGATTGGGAAGACCACATTTTAAACCACCCGAACCGTTAGTTATTCTAAAAACAGCCGCTTTTGAGCGGCTGTTTTGCGTCGCCTAAATTTAAAACTTACTTAATTACTTAACTTAAAGGCTTAAAACAAAAAACGCCCCGGAGGGCGCTAAAGTTAAACGAGCAAAAAAGATTCAGGCTAGTTTACTTGTTGTTTAATGTACTCACCCAATTCTGAGTGGTGCATGATTTTCGAAACCGGCAGTATTTTCTCAGCAGGGCCCCAAGCAAACACGTTCACAGGTGTGTGAGTATGTGTACCTGTACCCCAAACAATGTTTTGACCCGTTGCTTGTTCACGAGCAAGCAGGTTGCCACGGTCGTTATATGGGAAGAATGCATCGAAATCGTTGATAGCAGGTACTTCTTCTGCTGACAAGTATTTGTGCTGAGCCAATCGGTATGGGTTCGGCTTACTGGCTAATACGTTTTTCGCTTGTTCCGCTGTAATAGGGAACTCACTGTTTTTGTTGACTATTTCGGCCAGTTTTTCAGATGTTTGCTGTGCTTTATCTAGCTTTTGAAATTCGCTGATCATGCCGTAGTAGCTTTGCTTCTGATTGTATAGACCATCAAGAATATCGAATGCGCCAAAGTTAAAGTTGGGTGCATAGTCGCGATCAGCGAAGGCTTCGCCAGAACGTTTCTGTGGTTTTGGTAAGTCGTTAGAAGAGTAGCTGAAACCGAAAGATCCTGTTTCGTGGTCTGCGGTCACAATCACGATCGTGTCTTCACGATCTTTTGCCCATTCATACACAGTTTGGATCGCTTCATCAAACTTGAGCAGTTCATGCAGCATCGTGCCGGCATCGTTACTGTGACCCGCCCAATCGATTTGGCCACCTTCAACCATTAGGAAAAAGCCATCTTCATCTTTGGATAGGATGTTGAGCGCTTTTTTTGTCATCTCTTTCAGGCTTGGCTGAGTTCGTTCGCTACTCTTTTTCTTGTTGCTGTAAGCGATGCCATCATCCATGCCTGAGTAGGCGAATAGGCCAAGTAGTTTATCGCCCTTAGCGTCGTCTAGCATGTTGCGATTAAACACCAGTTGGTAGCCGTCTTTCTCTGCTTCAGTCAGCAGGTTACGGTCGTCTTTACGCTTCGATTTGAGATAAACATCACCTTGAGTCAGTTTCTCAAGTTGCTTATAGGTTTCACCTTTGTCGTTGGTCGATTTAGGAATCCAATGACGTAGCCCTCCAGAGAGCATCACATCAGCGCCCGTTGCTAACATATCAGATGCAATTTGATTCTCTAAAGAACGGTGAGGTTGGTGAGCGGCGAAAGAAGCCGGGGTCGCGTGAGTTAAGCGTGTGTCGGACACTAAGCCGGTCGCTTTGCCTGCTTTTTTCGCTTTCTCAAGTACGGTCTCAACATGGTTACCCTGTGAATCGATACCGATCACTTCTGAACCGCTGTAGATACCCGTTGCAAGCATGGTCGCAGAGCAAGCTGAATCCACTACGATTGCGTCTTTCGGATGCGTTAGGGATGAACCAATAACCCCTTCTTGAGCAAGTTGATAAATGGCCGTTTTGTTCCCTTTATAGATGGAATTTGGCGCTTGGTTTGCGTAGGTTTCCAATAAGCCAACTTGCTGAGGACCCATGCCGTCGCCGATCATCAGAATGACATTTTTGATTTCTGCTGAAAGTACGTTGAATGAGAGTGTAGAGGTTACCACTGCGGTAACAATTGGTTTCATAAAGTGCTTCATTAGTTATCCCTTTTTATATAAGCGGGATGATTAGAACACCGATTTATGTCAAAGTCGTTTCATATTTGTTTCATCAACATGAAAGTGAGCAATAACTCAAGTTTTTAGAAAAACATAAAAAAAGGCTCACATTTCTGTGAGCCTTGGTCTTATTTAGGAGCGTCCAGATTAACGGACGATGTCATGGCTAATGTCAAGCAAGCGGCAGTTCTGCAACCACCTGGTTGAACGCGACTCGAGCTTTTTGAGCTTGCTCAGATAACTCTACTTTCTTCGCTTGAGCTGTACTTAAGTCGTTTTCAGCCTGCTCAAGAGCTTGTTGTAGATTTTCTGGAAGTTCATGTGTTTCCATTTGCGCACCTTGTTCAAGAACATAAGCACGAATTTCTTTCTTAACATCCGCTAGCGCTTTGTAAGCTTCACGTTCATGTTCAGCTGCCTCTTGTGCGGCATCTTTCTCTTTTTCAAACTGTGCTAATGCCATACCTTCTGCCGACCATGGATCCATGTCTGGTAGTTCTTCGATGTTAATCGTTGGTTCGATGTACGCGTCTTGATGACGTAGATCTAGGCTAGTGGCTCGAACGGCTGAAATCATCAACATCACAGAGATCGCTAGTAGTGGTAAACCACCTACGATTGCTGCGGTTTGTAGTGTACTTAACCCCCCCAAGAACATCAGGATTGTTGGTAAGAACGAAAGTGTAAATGCCCAGAACATACGGTTCCAACGCATCGGCTCTTCTGTCACGTTGTTCTGAACTACAGAAGCCAGAATATAAGAGATAGAATCAAAGGTTGTCGCAGTGAAAATGATACATAGCAGTGTGAATACTGCGATCACCAATGTGCTCATTGGCAGTTGTGCCAGCATCGAGAAGATCGCTTTAGTTGCGCCTTCTTCGTTCAAGATAGCAACGACATCGAGCTCACCAGACAACTGTAGAGATAAACCGTAGTTACCTAAGATCATGAAGAATAAGAAACAGCCTAATGAACCAAAGAAGATTGAGCCTGACACCATTTGTTTAATGGTTCTGCCACGAGAGATTCGTGCAACAAATAGGCCCATACTCGGTGCGAAAACTAGCCACCATGCCCAATAGAAAATGGTCCAATCTTGTGGGAAGTGCGTGTTTTCAAAGGTTCCGTAACCACCAAATGGTTCCGCCCATGTTGCCATCACGAAAAAGTTAGACAGTAGGCGACCAATTGAATCTAGGCCTGTTTCCAGCATGAAAATCGTAGGGCCAGCAATCAGAACGAAAGCCAATAGCCCCATCGCACCCCAGAAGTTGATGTTGCTGAGGATCTTGATGCCTTTTTCTAAACCCGCATAAGATGAGTACGCAAAAATAGCAGTACAAACCAGAAGTACCATCACTTGAGTTAGGTTGTTTTTAGGCAGACCGAATAGGTGGTTAAGGCCTTCAGTGATAAGAGGAGCTGCTAAACCTAAAGTTGTGGCTGCGCCGCCTAATAGACCGAAAATGAATAGGATATCGACGATCTTTCCCGGTACGCCCTTACTACGGTGTTCACCAAGAACGGGCATTAGAGCGCTAGAGATTTTTAGAACAGGTTGTTTACGAACATAGAAGAAGTAAGCAATAGGAATCGCAGGGATCAAGTAGATAGACCATGCGATTGGTCCCCAGTGGAACAGACCATAAGTCGCTGCCCAACGAACGGCTTCCTCACTGCCTGGCTCCAGTTGGAAAGGAGGTGATTGATAGTAATAAGCCCACTCAATACAGCCCCAGTACAAGATACTTGCACCGATACCACCACAGAACAGCATTGCTGCCCATGATGCTGTTTTAAATTCTGGCTCTTCGTCCGCTTCGCCAAGTTTGATTTGTCCCATATCGCTGAAGACAACATAAACCATGAACGCACACGCTGCTAGGCCAAGCGCTAAATATAGAAAGCCGAGTTGATCGGTCATAAAAGTTTTAGCTACCGCAATCCAGTCTGCTCCTTGAGTAGGGAACATAATCAGCGGGAAGACGATCGTGAGTAGGAGTGCTATCGCACCAAAAAAGGTCGGCTTGTCAATAAGCTCAAAAGTGTTTTTCACGAGTATTATTCCATTAAAATGAGAGCGGAATTATGGAGTGAACTCGTTTTTTAGGACAAATCAGGTCTGTTGTCGTGACGACAAATCACTTTTTACAATAGAAAAGACTCTATGCAAAGGGGAAATGCAAGAGATGCAGCGTAAGGGATGGGATACAGTGGAGAACGATAAAGTGTTAGACCAGAGCGAGAAGGATTCCACCAACGGTTGCCGCTGCGGACAAATATTGCCCAGCTGAATACGAACCGTCGTCTTCTTCTTCGATCTTGTCTGGGTGATCCATACCTAGAGCGCCATGAGCAAATGATTCAACCTTATCGGTAACGGTTTCATTCTCTGCTTCAATTTTTTTTGCTTCTTTATCGATTTCTTTCAGGGCAGATAAGAGCGCTTTGCCTTCATTAGAAAGCTTAACAGTGTTTTGTTCAACCTTAAGAGGCGCGGGCTTTTCAGCTTCACTGTTTTTACTCTGTGAGTTCATTTGCGAAGGTGAATATAGCTGGGTATTACTCGTTCCTACCGGCGTCATATAGCTCTCCTTACCTATCCTTAAATATAGTATCGGCAGAGGTGTGAAAAACTTGTGCATTTAATCACCATGGTGATGTTTTTTTATTCGCACATTACATTTTCATCTGCTTAATCAAAACTGCTTGGTAATTAAGCAATTCCTATGCCGATATCAATATTTATCTTAGGGCGCGATTGAACAAGCTTTTAGTTTGCCAGACTTGTAGCATGCCAGACCTAAACTTGGATAAGATTAAGTCTGGATAGCGAGTTTAGTCGCACTTGAGATCGGATCCGCGCTGAGATAGGTGCTTGTATGCCTTCATTCGGTTCTCTTTCTTAACAAAACGAGCCGGTGGAGAAAGCACTTTTAGTTGGTAGTCACTGCTATTCGATGAGATTTCTTCAACTGGACTGATGATGGCAATTTTCAAATCAGGGTTACGACGTAGAATCGACGCTGCAGTGCCTAAACCACCTTCGGTGTGGAATTTACCAGCCACATGGATCACCTGTTGTTCAGGGTTTGATGCTAGGTAATCCACAATCGATTCAGCCATAGTTTCGTCCCAGGTTACCTGAGCGGAAAATTGCTTTTCTGTTTGCTCTGGTGTGCCGTGATGCATTGAAGCCATGAACTTTTCTTTGTAAGGGCTATCGCCAGTATCGACTTCTGAAGCAATCCATTGGCGTTGTTCCGTCGTTAGCTGATCTAGATAGGATAATCCTTTACGGCCGATACACTGTACAAAGGGTTTTGGTGCGTTTGCCGCAATGATATCGACATCGTTGGCTTTTGCGAATTCAACCAGCGCACGATAATCACTTTCGTAATTTGGCCAAGCAGCGGCTTGAGACATAAGAACTTGTTCGCCAATCTCACCGTTTAGATATTGGTTTAATGTGTCTTGATGCTCTCGAGTGAATTGTTCCATTGATAACGCAATGTTTGGCGTTGCGTTTCGACGCACTTTTAGGAAATGGGTTTGGAAGCGATGGATAGCAGAGTGAGTGTGCCATTCTCCAATAAGAACGACGTCAGCTTCTGTCAGTTGCTTGGGTAACGCATCGAGGGAAAGTGTTTTACCTTGTGGGGAAGCAAACTGGTAATCATAAAATGTGAAAACGGTTTTTGTTTGCGTGTTAGCCACTGTTTGAGAAGTGTTGTTTGAAGGTTGAGTAGCACAAGCTGTAAGCAGGGTAGCTAATCCGATAAGAATAATACGTTGCATGAAATGCCTCCTTGAAGAACACGCATACTAAAGGAGGCAAGATGAGATTTCAATGCAAACGATAATCAATATCAATTAAATTTGTTTGCGGTACACTCTCAACATAAAGTCAGCTTCACAGTTGAATTGCTCTGCATCGGTGAGTTGTCGTTTAAACTCTTCACTCGCTTTCCAAGCAAATGGCGTCATCTGTAGCAGGTCGAATGCATCTGACCCCGATAGTTCCATCATATAGTTTAGTTGTTCTTGGTGTTCAAGCGTAAAACCTTCGATCACTTCTGGATCTTCGTCATGTAAGCGAACGCCATCATAAATTGCATCACGCAGTTGATACAGGTGTCGGTTAGCGGGTGTCACGGTGATCACCACACCATTATCTTTGATGGTGCGTTGCAGCTCTTCAGCCTTGCAAGGCGCGTAAATGCGTAGAATGCCGTCTAAGCTGTTTTCAGCAAAGGGTAGGCGATGGCTTGATGCAACCGAGAAGTCGACTGCAGGGTAGCGTTTAGCCGCGTATTTGATAGCGATCTTAGAAATGTCTAGGCCAAAAGTAGCACCATTCTTTTCTTTTAGGTTTACCGCAATTTCGTTGGTGTAATAACCTTCGCCACAACCAATATCCAATAGGGCAGGTGCCTCTGCTGGTAGATAATGAGAACACAATGTCACCACCGCTTGGCGCATTGGGTCATAGTGGTTGCCTTCAAGGAAGCGGCGACGAGCCTGCATCATCTCTTTGTTGTCACCTGGATCTTTTGAGCGTTTGTGGTGTGCTGGCATCAAATTGACATAGCCTTCTTTCGCTAGGTCGAACTGATGGTTCTTTTCACACTTAAACGTACGATCGTTTTGAGATAAAGGTTGGTGACACAAAGGGCATTGGTAAGTCATTGCGAACTCGAGGTAGATATCTTAAGGGCGAAATTTTAACAGGAAGCATAGTGGGGCGCTAGAATAAACGCAGCTGTCTTGGCTAACGGCATCCGTAAATAGGTAGAGCCAGTCAGTGAAGAGATAGAGCCAACGTATGGCTGGCTCTATTGGTTATGAGCCGGTCACTGATAGAAACAGTGAACTCGGCTTCTAGCTAAAGAAGTTAACTTGGTTCTTTAACGACTCAGCTTGTTTTTGAAGTTCATCAGCACTGTGAGAAGTCTTAGCGCTGGTTTCACGGCTTTGTTGGTTCAAATCGCTGATCGCATGCGCGTTCGCTGCTATTTCTTGAGAAACTTGAGCTTGCTCTTCAGATGTTGCAGCAATAGTTTCAGCTTGAGAAGCAATAGACTCAACCTGAGAAGCAATGGATTCTAGTGCTGTACCGGCTTCTTGCGCTTTATCGAGTACTTGGTTGGCATTCGATTGGCTCTGCGTCATTAGATTTACGGCATTATTAGTGGAAGCTTTTAGTTTCTCAATAATGCTTACCACGTCTTGTACTGAGGTTTGAGTACGATGAGCCAGCGTTCTCACTTCGTCAGCAACAACGGCAAAGCCACGGCCTTGTTCTCCAGCACGTGCAGCTTCAATCGCAGCATTCAACGCAAGTAAGTTGGTTTGTTCTGCGATGTCATCAATCATTTTGGTAACAGTTTGGATGCTTTCGCTATCAGCGCTTACTTGCTCAATCGCTGATGCTGATTTATCTAGCTGATCGTTGAGCTGAGCAACATCAATACACACACCTTCAACAACCTCTAAGCCTTGCTGACTATCGTCATTTGCCAGACGGACGTTTTCAGCAATGCTGTTGACTTGTTGAGCTACGGATTCAGCCGACGTCGCCATCTCTTCTATTGCTGTTACTACTTGTTCTACTTGCGCCTGTTGACGGTCAGATTGCGTTAAGTTGTGGCTTGCATCTTGAGAAACACTGCTTGAGCTATTTTGAACTTGATCACTGGTCGCGCGAATTTCACCCACTAATGTATTCAACTGGGCAGCCATGGTTGCAACCCCTGTATTTAGGTTACTGATTTCATTCTTTGTTTGCTTACCTGAGTTTGGAATATGTAGGCTGACTTCGCCTTTCCCTAAACGCATCATGTATTCGTTTAAGGTTGTTAGCGGTGTTAGTGTATGGTTCAAAACGAAAGTTAACACTACGATTGTAGCGGCGGCAATCAAGGTCGCAATGATAGCGATAAGCTTCAGAAGCTCGTCACTGCCTTTGGTCACTTCCTTAATGAACGTGCCGCCAAGTAGCTTCCATCCCCAACCCGGAACGTCGGTGTATACCAGATATTTTTCACCTACTGTTCCTTGATACTCATATGGGTATAGGATCAGGCCTGATGATTGTTCGAAGAGTTGATAGAAAGGTTTGTTGCCATCGTAATCGGCGACATCAATAATCGATTTGCCACCGCCAGCAAGGGTAGGATGCAATAAGTACTGACCTTGATGTTCTTTTTCATTATCAACAATGATGGTGTATCCGGTGTCTCCCCATGATACCGAGCGCAAAGATTCAAATAAGCTCTGAGTTGCTTCTTCAACGGGTAAGCCAATGAAAGACACACCATTAACTTTACCTTGAGCATTGGTTAAGGGAGCGTAGTAGGTGATGTAACGCTGGCCGAATAGTTTTACTTGAGCGTAATAAGGCTGGCCACTTTTGAGTTTGTTATAGCCTGGGTGGTTTCGTCCTAGCGTAGTAGCAACTACTCGATCACCTGAAGGGTTTTTAAGAGATGTTGATACACGAATGAAGTCCTCACCGAATGGGGCAAACAATGTTGCTACTGCGCCTGTATCACGAGTAAAGCTATCAACGAGTTTGGTGTCGTTGATCAGGCTTTCACCATATTGCGTCATGTTAGGAATCGAATGGCCGTTGAACTCAACGTCATAACTTTCAACATAAACACCTGCTAGGTAACCGTTACGAAAAGTTGATTCTAAAACTTCGGCGGTATGCAGGTAGGCATCAAATTGACCAGATATTGTTTTGGCCATTGCTTCGACTTTTGACTGATGCTCTTTCAGTGTGTTGTCTAATAATACCTGTGAGGCATTTCGATACACGAGGGTCGCAATTGAACCAAAGGCGATCAGCAAGCAAAGTAAAATCACTAGCTTAAGTTGGAAACCAACACTTTGATTTTTGTATTTATCGAACATGAATTCACTATCCTGTCTTCATTTAGGTGTTGTTAGATTTGGTTTTACTATTGAGTTTTATATCATAAGAACTTATTTATCGGCATGGATTGATAATAATTAATGAATTGATGGTTATTTTTATAAATTAAACTGATAAATGGTGATCTGGTGTTGATTTGAACCAATACGAGGAAGGCTGTTGTGGCTATGCGCTATGACTTTTCAGGATATACGCTACTCCTTATTGGATACATGCCATTGCTCTGGGGAGTGGTGAGATTGTAGACAATAAAAAATGCAGCTTGTGAAGGCTGCATTTATTGTTTTTTCTTCGAATTAGCTAGACGCTTAATTCGAAGAGATAACCGTAATCAGTTGGTGGCTCTCGCCTGGCTGTAACGTTTTACCTGCTTCTAGGCTTGGTGCATGCAGCGTTGATTCTACACACATCATAGTGAGGTAACCGTCGTCTTGCATATCGCCCATACTCGCAGCGCCTTCAGCCCACGGGTTCCATAATACAGCAGAGTTATGACCGTGGTTCTCAACCGTTAAAGTGCGATCCAATTTTTTGTCAGCAACAAAAATTTGCGCTTCTGGTTGTGTGTAAACACGATCGATGGTGTCAGTCAGGACAAGCTCAGAACCACCTTGGCAGATCTTACCACCTTGTAGGCTATCAATGTATTCAGCGCCCATACCTGTCGTGGTTGTGTTGTGAATATTTCCAACGTTTAGGTAAGAGTGCAGCGCACCAGAGAAAGTCCATGGCTGAGAATCAGTGTTCTTCACATCCAAGGTCACTTTTAGTTGCTCGCCGATTTCAACATTCAAACGAGCATCGAATTGATGAGGCCAGACAGTTAACGTCTCTTCGTTTGGCTTTAGACCTAAGCTTACTATCACACCCGCTTCGCTTTCACGGTGCTCAACTAATTGCCATTCGCTTGAACGTGCAAAACCATGAGCAGGTGCTGCAATGCGACCAAACCAAGGCCAACATACCGGAATACCGCCACGTAGAGCCGTTTTGCCATCAAACTTAGCTTGTTGACTCATCCAAATTAGGTCTTCTTGGCCTTGTGGTTGGAATGACACGACATGGCCGCCAAACAATGAAATGGCTGCGTTTGCTTTATCGTGGATAACGCGAACTAGTTTTACGCCTTCGTGTTCTACGATAGTCACGTTGTCAGAAAGTACAGTCAGTGTGGGTAGAGTAGATAAATCCATTACATGATCCTTCTAAGGAAATTGAATTCAAATGCTGACTAGAGTGATGCTTGTGATATGACGAGTAACAAGCTCAGACAGTATTAGAATTGAACTTCGTTGTTTTTTAATCAACTTCATTCAAAAGACGCTCAAAATATAGCAGGTATTAAAAAGGCGACACTAAGGTCGCCTTTTTCAAAGTCTTTCTCAATGAAAGTCTTCGCCAATGCTTATCTAAAGCGATTTCTAAAAAGAAATTACTTAGAGATGTGAGCGATTAGGTCTAGAACTTTGTTTGAGTAACCGATTTCGTTGTCGTACCAAGATACAACTTTAACGAATTTGTCAGTTAGAGCAACACCAGCTTTAGCATCGAATACTGAAGTTTGAACTTCACCGATGAAATCTTGTGATACTACTTGGTCTTCAGTGTAACCAAGAACGCCAGCCATTTCGCCTTCAGAAGCTTCTTTCATTGCAGCACAAATTTCTTCGTAAGATGCAGCTTCTTTTAGGTTAACAGTTAGGTCAACTACAGATACGTTAGCAGTTGGTACACGGAAAGCCATACCAGTTAGAAGGCCGTTTAGTTCTGGAAGAACAACGCCTACAGCTTTAGCAGCACCAGTTGAAGATGGGATGATGTTTTGAGAAGCACCACGGCCACCGCGCCAGTCTTTAGCAGAAGGACCATCTACAGTTTTTTGAGTTGCTGTAGTAGCGTGAACTGTAGTCATAAGACCAGACTCAATGCCCCACTTATCGTTAAGTACTTTAGCGATAGGTGCAAGACAGTTAGTAGTACAAGAAGCGTTAGAAACGATGTCTTGACCAGCGTAAGATGCTTGGTTAACGCCCATTACGAACATTGGAGTTGCATCTTTAGAAGGACCAGTAAGAACTACTTTCTTAGCGCCAGCAGTGATGTGCTTACGTGCAGTCTCATCAGTTAGGAAAAGACCAGTTGCTTCAGCAACTACGTCTACTTCGATAGCATCCCACTTAAGGTCTTCTGGGTTACGCTCAGCTGTAACACGTACAGTTTTACCGTTAACGATTAGGTTACCGCCTTCAACTTCAACAGTACCGTTGAAACGGCCGTGAGTTGAGTCGTACTTAAGCATGTATGCCATGTACTCTACGTCGATTAGATCGTTAATACCTACTACTTCGATGTCTGCACGCTCTTGAGCTGCGCGGAATACGAAACGGCCGATACGGCCAAAACCGTTAATACCTACTTTGATAGTCATTGTAGTTGCTCCACAACTTAATTTCTGATTAAAGATAACTGGTAGTAAAATTACAGAATCCAGTATACATCTGCAATAGATAATCCGACTTAACTTGTTTAATGTCAAAAAAAAGCGACGCTTTTCTTAACAATTGGGTGTAAGTGGTTGAAAATTGACCATTGCGAGTGGCTCTGTACCCTTCCAGTTGGGTAAAATACCCCTAAATGATGATTCACTTATGAGTGTATATGTACAATGTTTCCTGGTGAGAAAGTATGTGCTACAAAACGACTCATATGCAAGCCTTTATGGTAAAAAGTAAATATAATAAATGAGAATGTGGAGAGATATTAACGTGATTCAAAAGGAAGGAAATATGTTAAAGCCTGATGAATACTGGCGTGAACGCCTATCAGACGATGAATTTGAAGTGTGTCGTCTACGTGGAACTGAAGCCCCTTATAGCGGTAAGTTACTGCATAATCAGAAGACGGGTGTCTATAGCTGCACATGCTGTGAAAGCCCTTTGTTTCTGTCGGATAACAAATATGACTCTGGGTGTGGATGGCCTAGTTTTGACGCCCCAGTGAATGATGAAGCGGTACGCTATATAGAAGATCTAAGTCACGGAATGAAGCGTGTAGAGATCCGTTGTACTGCTTGTGATAGCCATTTAGGTCACGTTTTCCCTGATGGCCCACAGACAACTGGCGAGCGCTTCTGTGTTAATTCAGTGTCGTTAATTTTCAACAAAAATGACAAAATTACGAAATAACTTGTAACTATTGTTTAATCCTTACAGATTGCATTTGCCGATTTAGGAATACTGAACTGCCCAAGATTTCAGAATTAATTCTAGTACAAATAAAAACAGCTACCAGAAAGGTAGCTGTTTTTTTAGGCTGATGAATAGGAAGTCTAGGTTAGAAATCAATAAGTGTTCGATCAGTAATTAGGGACGACCGAAGGGCTGTAAACCCCATCTTCAATGGCTTCGACAATTTTGTCTGCGTCTTTATTTAACTGCTTGTATCTTGGGGCGTCGAAGTTATAGAGAACGGCCAACTCCGCTTCAGAAGCAATCGGCACATCAAACTCTTTGGCTACCATTGCCCATACGTACGCCTTTTCTCTATGGCCTAAGCTGTGATTGATGCTAGCCATGGACTTAAATATCTCAGTATTAACAACCGAGTTATTCGACAAGGTTAGCGCATTATTGAGTAGCTTCAATGTCTTGGCATGATCTCTCGTGGTATAGAAAGTCGCTAGAGCATATTGCATCTCCGCCGTATTTAATGCTTCAGTTCCTTCTAACTGTAAGAAGCTGCGTCTTGCATTAGTATCACCAGTTTGTGACCACAAGAAGTAGAGTGTTTCTGGTGTGTCTGATTGAGATAGCTCACTAACGATTCGTTCTGACTCTTCAATACTGTGCATTAATGCCGTAAAGCGACGTTCTTGAAGTTGGGATTGGTCAATGGTCTCGATCTGTGCGGCAAGTTCTAAACACTTTTTATATGCAGTGACTAACTCGAATTCTTTAATCTTATTGGTTTCGGTTGGTTGTTTTTGAACTTCAAATCGATGCCATATGAGGTCGGTACGTGCAACACGACATTGTCCGTCGTTCATGTTCAGCAGCTCACATTGTAACGTTGGGTTACTTTGGCATAGCTGATCCGTGTTTTTGTTTCCTTCAAGGCACCCAACCAGAGTGAAAGGCAATATGCCAACCGCCAACCATTTCATAATTTTCATATTCCTTCACTTGTGATCAAATACACTTATTTTCGGTCAGGTTCTTGACTCAATTTCGTTACGGGTTATTTTCTGGTGAAAATTGTTAAAACTAAGGCTTTTTACCATGGATGCAGAACAACTTCTTAGCGCAATGACTCCCGAAGTCTACGAACGTTTAACCTACGCTGTTGAAACAGGTAAATGGCCAGAAGGTACGGCGCTCTCAAAAGAACAGCGCGACTCGTGTATGCAGGCGGTGATGTTATACCAATCTAAACATAACTCTGAAGCTCAACATATGACAATTGCAGCTGGTGGTGAAATTAGCTTTAAATCTAAGTCTGAACTGAAAAAACAGTTTAAGTCAGACCAAGAAGATATTGTTAGGGTCAACCCGAATCACTAAGCTAAATTACAACAAAGGGGTGGCACTGTGCCACCCCTTTTAATTTTAAGCCGCTTATTTATAAGCAGTTAAACGATTTAGCTCACGTTAAATACTTTTGAACCCATTGAAGGTTCATGCTCTCGCGGAGCTTTCTTTGTATGATGAAAGCTTCTGTTAACGACGAAAGCTCCTATTGACTACGAAACCTATTGTTAACCATGAAACCTATTGTTAACCATGAAACTTATTACCAACACGAAGATCTTGGCTCAATCCACAGCAAAACAAGCTTATAAGCTCATCTCACCACGAAGCACTTGTAGCATCTGAGCCTTCACTTCTTCATAGCTTAGGTTTTGGCTTAATAAGTAGTGTAGCTTAGCCAACGCCGCTTCTGGCGTCATATCAAAGCCACTAACTACGCCAGCTTCTGCAAGTGCACATCCTGTTGCGTAACCGCCCATGTTGACTTTACCTGCCAAACATTGCGTTAGATTCACCACAATCACACCACGCTCTGACGCATCTTTCAGATGCTGAAGCAGCTCTGGATTTTGTGGTGCATTACCGACACCAAAAGTCAGTAGGATCATCGCGTTAACAGGCTGTAGCAGCGTGTTGCGGATTACTTCATGTGAGATGCCTGGATACATAGTGATTACGCCGATGGGTTGCGGCGTAATGTTATGAACCTTGAAAGCTCCTTCAGGTTGTTCGTTGACTTTTACGTTATTGCTAAGCTGGATATTAATACCTGCTTCAAGCAATGGGCTTAGGTTTGGCGACGTAAAGGCATTGAAGCCATCTGCATGTGATTTTGTACTGCGGTTACCGCGCATCAACTTGTTGTTGAAGAACAGGGTTACTTCATTGATAGGGTAGTTAGCTGCAAGGTGTAACGCATTCAGCAGGTTTGCTTGTCCATCTGAACGAAGCTCAGCTAGTGGGATCTGAGAGCCCGTAACAATCACAGGTTTGCCTAGGTTTTCAAGCATGAAAGACAGCGCCGAAGCCGTGTAAGCCATAGTGTCTGTACCATGCAGGATAACGAAACCATCGTACTTATCGTAGTTCGCGCGAATATCATCAGCGATAGTTTGCCAATCAAGTGGCGTCATATCGGAAGAATCCATCAATGGAGAGTATTCATGAATGGTGTATTCAGGCATCTCTGGACGATGAAACTCTGGCATACCTGCTAGCTGCTTATCCATAAAACCAGCGACAGGAACATAGCCGTGATCAATAGACTTCTGCATGCCAATTGTGCCGCCGGTATACGCGATATAGATGTGTTTTCTTTCCATGGCGATTAATACTTAGTGTGATATAGGGAACAGGGAGGCGATTATAGCGAATTATCATGCAATAAAAAGAGGCGCCTTACACAGAGGCGCCTCTTGATTATTGAGTTATTGGTTTAACTTATTGAACTTGGCAGTTTAAGCAAAAAGCATATCGGCCTTGTGGGTCGTTAAAGTTGCCTAACAACTGGCTATCTTGGGCTAACTGCTGAGTAACAGGTCGTAAACTGCTCGGTATCATCGATTGGATATCTAGGCCTATCGACATCTGAACTTGATTCATAAATTCTTGAATAAATTGTTCAGTGGCAGAGAGTGGCTCTTCTACCCAGTAGATGTTGTAGGTTTCAAGGTCTGCTAGTGAAGCTGCTGCCGCGATTGCATCGTCAAAATCACCGATTTCATCCACGAGTCCTTTTTGCATCGCATCTTGACCTGTCCATACTCGGCCTTGAGCGATCTTGTCGACAGCATCAACTTCTATACCTCGATTTTCTCCAACCAAGCTGATGAAACGGCGGTAACCATTTTCAATACCCATTTGGAATGCATCCTTCGCACCGTCGCTTAATCCGGTGGTTATACCTAGGCCAGAGAAAGGTGAAGTTCCAACACCGTCAGTATAAACGCCAATGTCATTCAAGCCTTTCTCGAAAGTTGTGATGACGCTGAAGATACCAATCGAACCGGTCAGCGTGGTTGGTTGAGCTAGGATCTTGTCTGCGCCCATTGAGATCCAGTAACCACCAGAAGCAGCAAGGCTAGACATCGAAACGACGACTGGCTTACCTGCTTGTTTGATCGCTTCTATTTCATTGCGGATCACTTCTGAAGCAAATGCACTGCCACCTGGGCTATCTACTCTAAGTACTACCGCTTTCACTTGATCGTCGTTGCGCGCTTGGCGAAGTAGGGCTGCAGTTGTATCACCACCAACCGTACCACGTGGTTGTTTACCATCCATAATCGCGCCGCTGGCAACAATCACCGCAACATCGTGTGACTCGCTTGTTAGATCAGGAAGCATGGTTGTTCGGTACTCGTAGTAGCCAAGTGCGTTGTAGCTGTCTTGACCATCACTACCGAATACATCAGCAAGCTCAAGTCGAACTTGCTGGCGAGTTGCTAGTTCGTCGACTAACCCTAACTTCTCTGCCAGTTTTGCAATATCGCCATCTACTGATTCAAGGTCTTTTAAGAAAGAGTCCATGCTTGGGTTCAGCGTTTTAGCATCGATCTGACGGTTGTTGCTCACGTCATCAACATAGGCTCCCCATAGTTGGCTTAACCAACGAGAAGCGGACTCTTTGGCAGCATCCGACATATCGTCGCGAATGAAAGGTTCTATTGCAGACTTATAAGTACCCACACGGAACACATGTGTGTTCACGTCTAGCTTCTCTAATAAGCTTTTGTAGTAAAGTGAGTAAGCGCTGTAACCTTTAAGGAGCACACCACCGTCTGGTGATAGGAAGACCTTATCGGCGTAGCTGGCTAAGTAATATTGGCTTTGGTTGTAAAAATCACCCACTGCATAAATAGGTTTACCCGTTGCCTTAAATTCATTTAGCGCTTTAGCAATGTAACGAAGTTTAGTTAGGTTGGTTTCTGGCAATTCTCTGAGCGCAAGAACGATACCGGTGACGTTATCATCATCTTTGGCATAGCGAATCGTTTTAACGATATCAAACAGGACGTTCTCTTTTGGAAGGTCTTTACCCAGTAATGAACCTGTTACGGAATCCATTGGGTTAATGTAGCGACTTTGTTCGACAATCGGACCAGAAAGGTTAAGCACTAGAGCCGATTGTTGTGGGACTGTCGGTTGAGTCGTATCTGAGTGAAAGTACACAAAGTAGATGATGGCGATACTGAGTAAAAAGAAGAGGTTAACAAGCGCAAGACGCACAAACGTGATGAGCTTCCAAATCCCTTTAAAGATCATGCCTATAAATTTGAATATTTTTTTCATTCTGTCTCCGCAGTGAGATCACGTCGCTTTAACAAGCAGCAGTACTATTAATCTCAATAATATGAACTGCTTAGTATCCTACGATAATTCCCTAGCTCAAACTACACCAAGAATTGTTAATCGATATATATTCTCATTAAGTGTAGTCATATTAGGGGGTGTTGAACGATTAATGCGGCCTGCATTATGATCGGTGTTACAAAAATGTAAACGGTTGTTTGAAATTTTGGTGATTGAACTATAATGTGGTCAGACCACAAGGATAAAATAATAGAAGTGATGTCTGCCATGTACCCACATTTACTTGAACCACTCGATCTTGGATTTACTCAGTTACGTAACCGTGTATTGATGGGATCAATGCACACAGGTTTAGAAGAAAATAAAGAAGGCCTGCACAAACTCGCCGCATTTTATGAAGAGCGAGCAAAAGGAGGCGTTGGCCTTATTGTTACCGGTGGTTTCTCTCCTAATTTACGTGGCAGATTAACCCCATTCAGTGCTGAATTTAGTAAAGTTAAGCACGCTAGAGCGCACCAAGTTGTTACTGAAGCCGTACATAAGCATGGTGGTAAAATTGCTCTTCAGTTGTTGCATGCTGGTCGCTATGCAATGCACCCCTTCGCGCAGAGTGCTTCTGGCATTAAAGCGCCGATCGCTAAGTTTGCACCGAGTGAGATGAGCCCTCGCCAAATTAAAAAGACCATTGGTGCCTTTGCCAATAGTGCTGAGTTGGCGCAAGTTGCTGGCTATGATGGCATTGAGATCATGGGTTCTGAGGGGTACCTGATTAACCAATTCATCTGTAAGCGTACCAATATGCGTTACGATGAATGGGGTGGCTCGTATGAAAAACGCATGCGCTTCCCGTTAGAGGTAGTCAAATCGATTCGTGAAGCGGTTGGTGATGATTTCATTATTATTTTTAGACTGTCGATGCTGGATTTGGTTGAGCAAGGCAGTACCTTTGAAGATGTTGTGCTGTTGGCTCAAAAACTCGAAGAAGCGGGTGTCACCATTATCAACACCGGCATCGGTTGGCATGAAGCTCGTATTCCGACCATCGCGACACAAGTGCCAAGAGGCGCATTCTCTTGGGTGACGGAAAAAGTAAAACCTCACGTTTCTATTCCGGTGATTACCTGTAACCGAATTAATACGCCTGAAGAAGCAGAACGCATTCTCAGTTCCGGGCAGGCGGATATGGTCTCCATGGCTCGTCCTTTCTTGGCTGATCCAGACTTCGTCAATAAAGCCGCTCAAGATCAAGCGCGTTTTATTAATACTTGTATCGGCTGTAATCAAGCCTGCCTTGATAACGTGTTTAAAGGTAAAAGAGCGAGTTGTTTAGTTAACCCACGTGCTTGTTATGAAACTGAAATTATTGTTCAGCCTGCCGAAGCGACCAAAACGATTGCTGTTGTTGGTGCTGGGCCTGCTGGTTTAGCTTGTGCTACGACCTTGGCACAACGTGGACATAAGGTTGACTTGATTGAGAAAAACGATCGTATCGGCGGCCAATTCAGATTGGCAATGCAGATTCCGGGTAAAGAAGAGTTCAGAGAAACCATTCGTTACTTTGCTAACCAAATTGATGCATCAGGCGTGAATCTGAAACTTGATACTGAAGCAACGTTTGAAATGCTGTTGAAGTACGATGAAGTTGTGATGGCTGCTGGTGTTGAACCAAGAAAGCTTGATATTGAAGGCATCGATCAAGAAAACGTAGTCGACTATCAAACCTTGATTCGCGAAAAGACACCAGTAGGCGAAAAAGTTGCAATTGTTGGTGCCGGTGGTATTGGTATTGATGTGGCAACTATGCTGACCGAGCCGACTTCTCACAGCTTGGACGACTGGCTACATGAGTGGGGCATTGATAAGAATATGGAGCACCCAGGTGGGCTTTACCCTTATCCTGATTCATTTAGCGATAAGACCGTTTGGGTGATGCAACGTAAAGCAGGTCGTGTCGGTAAAGGTCCGGGTAAGACTACAGGTTGGATTCATAAACGCACATTGGAAAAACGTGGTGTTAACTTACTTGGCGGCGTGAGCTACAGCAAGATTGACGACCAAGGTCTGCACATCAGCGTTGGTAAGAAAGAGCAGGTACTCGATGCCGATTCCGTTATTGTATGTGCGGGGCAAGTTTCTGTTCGTCCATTCGAAGACATGTGGCAAGAGTTTGGCGGCAAACTGCACGTGATAGGCGGTGCTGATTATGCAGGTGAACTGGACGCGGTGCGTGCAATTCGCCAAGGTGTAGAGTTGGCTATTAAGCTTTAGAAAACAGTTGAATGACTTTGCTCAACTCGCTGTAGATTGAAAGGTAAATAAGGCTCCTAAGTCACAGATTTAGGAGCCTTTATTGTTTCTAGTAGCACTAACTATTATTTCAAATGGACTGTCGTTGAGATTTATTATCGTTTGCATTTTATGCTACAGTTCAAGTATATAAATAATAAAGAATTAGTAAGGACTTCAAATGGATGCTTTGGATCTATTGCTCAACAGACGCTCAATCGCCAAACTCTCTGATCCAGCACCTGAAGGTGCCGCGTTAGAAAATATCATCAAAGCGGGCTTACGAGCTCCAGACCATGGTGCATTGACACCTTGGCGTTTTGTTATCGCGCAAGGTTCAGGTTTACAAAAACTCTCTGACATTTTAGTTCGTGCAGCACAAGCTGACCAAAGCGAAGAAGCGGTGATTGAGAAAGTAAAGAAAGCGCCGTTTCGAGCTCCAATGGTGATCACAATCATCGCAAAGGTAACTGAGCACGAAAAAGTGCCAGCGTTCGAACAACACCTGTCTGCGGGTTGCGCTGCACAAGCAATGCAAATGGCCGCTGTCGCGCAAGGTTTCCAAGGTTTTTGGCGTTCAGGGAAATGGATGTTCCATCCAGAAGTTCACCAAGCATTTGGCATGGAAGGTGATGACGAAATTGTTGGTTTTTTATATTTGGGTACTCCGGGCTGTACGCCAATGAAAGTGCCAGAGCGTGAATTCTCAAAGTTCGTCGAGTTCTTATAGAGTACGTTGAAGCTGAATAGTGGAATACTAACTGTATAAACAACCAGTTTTCCTTGATTTATTAGGGCCACATTAGATAATGTGGCCCTAATTGTTTGTAGCACCTGGAAAAACATGTCTCGTCTTATCATTGCTGAAAAACCAAGCCTAGGCCGCGCGATTGCCGCCGCATTACCGAATCCACAGAAGAAAGACCAAGGGTTTATCAAATGTGGAAATGGGGACGTGGTGACTTGGTGCATTGGACACTTATTGGAACAGGTTGAACCGGATGCTTATGATGACCGTTATAAGAAGTGGAACTTAGCTGATCTGCCTATTGTGCCAGAGCAATGGCAACTGAGACCGCGTAAGACTTCAAGCAAACAGCTTACGGTGATCCGAAAGCTATTGAAAGACGCCACACAAATTGTCCATGCGGGTGACCCAGATAGAGAAGGGCAACTGCTAGTCGATGAAGTGATCGACTATTGCAAGGTATCCAAGGCCAAGAAAGAGTCGATGGACAGGCTGCTGATCAGCGATTTGAACTTACCAGCGGTAAAGCGTGCGCTCTCTCAAATGCGCAGTAACCGAGACTTTATTCCACTGTCTATTTCTGCTTTAGCACGCTCTAGAGCCGATTGGCTGTATGGCATGAACATGACCCGAGCTTACACCTTGCTGGGTCAAAAGGCGGGTTACCAAGGCGTGTTGTCGGTAGGGCGAGTGCAAACGCCAGTACTTGGTTTGGTTGTAAGACGTGATGAAGAAATTGAGAATTTCATTCCTAAAGATTACTTCACTCTGCACGCTTTGATCCCTTATCAAAACAACGGCCAGAGCTTTGATATTCGAGCGCGTTGGAAACCAAGCGAAGCATGTAAACCATGGCAAGATGAAGAAGGCCGAGTGCTCAATCGAAAGCTGGTTGAGAACGTGGCTAACCGAATTGCGAATCAACCCGCGACGGTAACGGAATCAGAGCAAAAACAAAGTAAACAAGCTGCCCCACTGCCTTATTCGCTGTCAGCACTGCAGATTGATGCGTCTAAGCGTTTTGGTATGAGTGCTCAGCAGGTGTTAGATACGTGTCAGTCGTTGTACGAGAAACACAAACTCATCACTTACCCGCGTTCTGATAGCCGCTATTTACCGAAAGATCACTACTCACAACGAGAGTCGGTCGTGGATGCTATCGCTAACAATGCGAAAGAGCTGCAAAGTGGTGCTCAAGGTGCGGACCTTTCTCTTAAATCCAAAGCATGGAACGACAGCAAGGTCGACGCTCACCACGCGATAATTCCTACTCCGAAAAAGTCATCGGTGAACGGCCTATCTGCCAATGAGATGAAGATCTATCAGCAAATCGCTCGTCAGTATCTAATGCAATTCTACCCACCTGCTATTTTTGCCGATGCCAAGTTAGTCTTTGATATTGCTGGTGGCGTGTTCATTGCGAAAGGGCGTCAGCTTATTAACCCTGGTTGGAAGGCGTTGATGGGTAAAACAGATACCGAAGAGAAGGGGGATGGAACTGATGCGGTTCCACCGCTAGATAAAGGTTCTGTGTTGACGTGTCGTGAAGGTGTGATTGGCGATAAGAAAACCGAGCCGCCAAAACACTTCACGGAAGCGACCTTGCTACAAGCGATGACAGGTATCGCGCGCTTTGTCGCGAACAAAGACCTTAAAGCCATTTTGAAAGAGACCGACGGCCTTGGCACAGAAGCAACCCGTGCGGGCATTTTAGATACTCTATTCAAAAGGCAACTGCTAACGCGCCAAGGTAAGAGCATTCATAGTAGCCCTGCGGGCAGAGGTTTGATTCATGCTTTACCTGAGGACTCGACCTTTCCCGACATGACAGCTCACTGGGAGCATCAGTTGCAAGGCATGGCTGAACGAAATCAAGCGTATCAACCTTTCATGCAAGCGCTAGAAAGCAAGATTGATGGTTTGATGGGCAAGGTAAAAACAGGCGAAGTTCCTGAGTCTCTGCGTCATCTTCCTAAAGTCGAAAGACCGGCTTTTAAACGTCGCAAAGGCGGTGGTGCGAAGTCTTCTGCTAACAAAGGTACGTATGCTAAAAAAGGGACTTACGCTAGGAAGGGCACTAAAAGCTAAGACTTATTGAGGTTAGGATTAGCGCCCGACCTTTCGTCCGCAGCGCTTAAACAGCTGCTGCCAATAGTCCACGTGGCGACGAGTTGATGATCGAAAGGCCTGATGTGCATCTTGAATGGGAAAGTAATAATTGTGCAGTTCAGGTTGCGCGTCAAACATCCCTAGTTGCGGGGCTAACTGCTGATAGTAGCCATCCAGCTGCGCCATGTAGGGCTGAACTTTGCCTATATATTGCTGCTCGAACACATTGTTGAGATAGCGAAACTTAGTGGTGTCTCGTTGTTTACCACAGATTATACTGTCATCGAAAGTAGTGAGTTGTTTGGTGATGGTATCAAGCTCAACCGATGCACGAGCGAGTGAGTAATACAAATCCCCAAGGGTCGAACTCTTCTCTAATACTTCTTGAACCTCAATGGTTTTGCCCGAAACGAGCGATGTGTTTAACGCTTGATTGATATGTCCTAATGCATCACTGGTTTGTCGTACCTGATCGCCGACATCTGCACGTAACCACTGACTACCACGCATTTGTGATTGCATGGCATCGCTTGCATAGATGAGATTCCATTGGTGCAGTGGAAATTGTGCGAGTTTTTGCTGCTCGATTTCTTTGAGTAGTTCTACGACCTCAGAGTCTAATTCTCTACCGGATAAACATTTCCCAACACCTGCAAGTAGGGCGACTTGATAATCATAATTGCGAAACTCGTCGGCTACTTTTCCAAGTACGGAGTTTCTTTCTGCAATCAGGTTGAACAATCCACACTGACGAAGCTGGTAACTGTCGATGAGACCGATAGAAAGCGATGGCACGTCAATCAACAGTTCTCTTTTTCTCGGTAGGTTTTCAAATTCCCATTCCTCTTTTATCTCGTCAACATCTTGTACTCTGGCTATCTTGGTTTGGTAGTCGTCGAATAAGTCTCCGGGGCCATCACTGAAGCAGCCAGCTAGTATTACCGTCAGACAAAACAGCGCTGAGTGCTTTACTAGGTTTGAGAGAGGGCCTACATTCATCTGTGGGTTACCAGTCGATTTCGCTGCCATCGAAATTGAAGAAGTGACCACTGACTTCGGTATTCGCTGACTCGATGACTTCAATAAGGCCAGAAGCAGAAATGTCAGTGTCGATCAGAGCATTCGGCCCGCCCATTTCTGTCTGTACCCAGCCTGGATGCAGTGCTAATACAGTGAAGCCGTTATTGGTTAAGTCGTTGCTTAAGCTCTTCACCACGGAGTTTAGCGCGGCTTTAGAGGAACGATAGATGTAGCCGCCGCCAGAGGTGTTTTCTGTCATGCTGCCCACTCGAGAAGACAAGCAAGCGACCTTTTTCACGTCACTGTTTTCTAGAACAGGTAATAGCGTTTCGACAAGCTTCAATGGCGCAATGGTGTTGACTTCAAAAACACGGCGCCACTCTTCAACATCGGTATTGCCCAGACCGTAGCCTTTTGGCCCGTAGTAGCCAGCATTGTTAATCAATATATCGATCGCAGGAATTTGAGAGGGAAGTTGGCTCACCGCTTGGTAATCGGTTATTTCTAACTGAATGCAGGTTAGGTTGGTGTTGTGGTCTGCAAGTGAGATCAGGCCTTTGGCTGAAGAGGCGTCACGGTAAGTTGCGTACACCTTGTGATTACCTTTCAAGTATTGTTGAGTCAGGCTTAAGCCAATGCCGCGGTTCGCTCCAGTAATAAAAATAACGCTCATGGTGATTCCTTTCAGTTCAATTAGTTAAGTTTGATTGCTTAACACAAGAAAAGCAACGGTCCACCAACTGGCCATCATCATTTCCACAAAATCATTACTGATGCTATGGACCTGCAGATCACCCCAAAGAGGAGTATTACGTTTTTCATAGTGGTCTTTGAATATAATTCTAGGTAATGATAATTGTTATCATTATTTGGGGTTGTCGCCAAGTCTGATGCTGTTATGATTTTGATAAAAATACGCAATTAGTCTGATTATGATTCCTTTAATTTACCACCCAATTTATTCGCAGTTACCTTTGCCAGAAGGGCACCGCTACCCAATCAACAAATATCAGTTGTTACACGGTGCTGTTGAAGCACTAATGGATAGCGATCCTCTATGGAAGAGTCAGTTTGAAGTCTTCCAACCAATGCCAGTTTCGGTTGAACAGGTAAAACAGGTTCACGATAGTGAGTATGTGGATTTGCTTATTTCAGGTAATTTGCCCGCGGCGAAAATGAGACGCATCGGTTTCCCGTGGAGTGAACAACTTATTGAGAGAACACTCTACTCAAGCGGTGGAACTTGCTTGGCCGCTGAAATGGCGATAGAGAGTGGTTTCGCGATTCATTTGAGTGGTGGTTATCATCACGCACACCATGATTTTGGTAGCGGCTTTTGTTTGTTGAACGATCTGGTGTTAGCGGCAAAACATGCGCTGACCTTTGAACATATCGATAAAGTGCTTATCGTCGACAGCGATGTTCATCATGGTGATGGTACAGCGACTCTATGCCAAGAGAATGACGATATTATTACTCTATCGTTCCATTGCGATAAAAACTTTCCTGCACGTAAACCGCTATCCGATTTGGATGTGCCATTAAGCCGTGAAACCGGAGATGAAGAGTTTCTGCGCTGTTTCGAACAAGTTACCAAGTTGGCTATTGCTCATCACCAACCTGATCTGATCGTTTATGATGCGGGCATTGATATTCACCAAGACGATGAGCTGGGCTATTTGAATGTCTCGACACAAGGGATATTTGAGCGCGACTGTTTGATGGTCAGTCTCGCAAAATTAGAGTCTATTCCTATGGCGTGTGTGGTTGGTGGTGGATATCGGACTCAGCATCAAGATCTGGTTCCTATTCACATGCAATTATTGAAAGCAGCTTATGAAATTTATGGTTAAACGTCCCCCAAAAACCTATTAAAGAAACCGGCTATCTAAAAACCCCTTGCACCATAATGGTTCTCACCTGCACCAAAAAAGACATGGAATTGCACCAGTTTGGCTTAAATAAAGTACTTTCTTATTAGATAGTTACTTATTTTTGCGACTATTTATGGTCTATAAATTGCTTATCCTCTGTGTCTATAAAAAATACAAGGGATGTAAATGAACCTGACGGACAAGGAACGCAGTTGGCTTAATTGGTTTGGTGTGACAGGTAAACTGGCAATGCGAAGAGCCTGTTTTCTAAATCGAAGTAGAACAAGAGAGCTTGAGCAAGCATTTGAAAGCATCGCTCACACTCGCGTTAAACTGCTTCACAATTGGGTCAAGAATCAATGGGATTTCCTAGAGGACTCTGCTGTTTATTTAGCGAGTCGAAATGAAGAGCAAGCTGAGGATACGTTAGCGAGCCTGCTCAAACGCAGTTCGGATTTTTCTGAGTTGGCGATCATTGATGGCAAAGGCATCGCACAAGCTTCGAGTTTTCAAGAGCATGTCGGTATTGCTATCGGAGATAAAAAAGCAATATCAAATGCAAAGCAGCGCTATCTACACGGGCCGTATATGGACTCGCGCACTTTGAATGTAGGAGCATCAAGCTCTTCGTTTCATGACCAAGTCACATTGATGTTTTATGTGCCGTTCTCTCGAGACGATAACACACAGCAGTTCTTGTGTGGCAGAGTGCCCAATGATGTGATTAGCGATATCATTCAACGAGAAGCTGGGCATATCTACAGTGAGTCGGGTGATAACTATATCTTTATGGTGGACTCGATTCATGATCCACATATTCAACCAGGTGTTGCACTATCTCGTTCTCGTTTTGAAGATAACACTTTTTCTCATGGTGAGAATTTAAAGCAAGGAATCAGTACTGACTGGGGAACGGTCAAGATTCAACAACACACTGAGTTCGAAATTCGCTTTACCGATCCGGCCACTAATCAACTTCATCCGGGGGTCAGGGAAACCATTGAAAATGGGAGCAACCTGTTTGTTGGATACCCCGGTTATTCAGACTACCGTCATATACCAGTTATTGGAAAAGGGCTTACATTTCAGCTGGACGGATCTCCAGACACCTTTGGGATGATGTGTGAATCCGATTTGGAAGAAGTCTATAGAGACCGAAGCTTGAGTTATACCCTATCTAAGCATTTTATCGGGTGTATGTCGTTACCCATCTTTATTCCGCTATTGCTCTCCAACCTTTATTCACTTTCGCCTTACTTACAAAGTGGCCTTATGTTCGCTTGCGCAATAGTGAGCTTAGGCCTATTCAGATGGATCAGCGCCAAACCGTTAGCGGATAAAGTTCATGAGATGACAGGGGTAATGCAAACCTTAGCGGAAGGCGATGGCAATTTAAGTCGGAGACTCGACCCAACCACATTCAGTCATAATGAACTTGGTAATTTGGGGCGTTGGACCAACAGTTTTATCGATAATTTGGATAATACGGTTAGTGAGTTGGTTCATGCTAGTCATGAAGTCAGAGAAGTTTCAGAGTCTATGTTCCGCCGCAGTGTGGTAATGAGCCAAACTAGCGACGAGGCATCACAGGCGTTAAGTAATATGCTGCAATTGAGTCAGTATCAACAGAGTGAAATTACCCATGCGACTGTATCGGCAACGCAAATGGATGTGGTAATGAAGCAAGCTGTTCTTAATGCGGAAGAGGAATACAATCAGTCTGTCGAAGGTATGGAGATTGTTCGGAATATCGTAGAAAGCTCAGCGAACAGTGTTAATGAGGTGAATAATGAAATGTCCAAAGTGTCTGACATTATAGACATCATTACTGACATTACCGCGCAGACTAATCTTTTAGCCTTGAATGCGGCCATCGAGTCGGCAAGAGCGGGTGAACACGGGAGAGGATTCTCTGTCGTCGCATCTGAAGTCAGAACTCTGGCTGACCGGACATCCCAAGCCGCTAATCATATTAGTGACCTAATGAAAGAGCTACATAGTAAGTCTCGTAGTGCTGTTGAGTCTATGGAGCAAGGCGTTGAGAATGTGAGTAAAGGAAACTTAACAGTAGACTCAAACGCTCGCAGTGAACAAATTCAAGCGGCGGTTTCTGAGCTCTTTACCACGATGTCTAACCTAGATGAAAATAGTCAGCAGAATGGGCAAACTGCCGATAAGGCACAACGGTCTATATCTGACTTGCAACTCTCTACTAAACAATTAGCACGTAGAGTGTCTTTAATGGGGAATGCGTTAAGCCGATTGGATCAATTAATCGGACGCTTTGAAGTGAGCAGAAAAGTTGCTTGATGCACAGGCTTGATAAGTTGAGTGCATAAGCTTCAACTTAGATACATAAACCTTAGATACAAAAAAGCCGCTGATTTCTCAGCGGCTTTTTTTAATGTGGTGGAGGGATAGGGATTTGAACCCTAGAACCGCTATTAACGGTTGCCGGTTTTCAAGACCGGTGCTTTCGACCACTCAGCCATCCCTCCAATGGCGCGTATAATATAAGGCTGGCTTTCGCTTGTAAATACCCTTACCAACTGACTGCTTTTTTTATGAACGCTTTTTAATATTTTTATTTCTATTGGTAATTTTTTGCGCGTTATTTTCGATGAAAAGTTCAGTTTATTCCTGATAAGCGAGTATTTGCAATCAAAAGCCCTAACGCAGTTATCGAGTTTCTTCATTCGCTAGAGTGATCAGTTATTTACCACGATGGGTGGAACTTAGGGGAGGAGAATAAATATAGCGAGAACTTGAAGCTTGAGATTTTAAAATGATTAGGGCGAAGGCTTGCAAGTTTGGGCATAAACTTCAGATGCAAAAAAGCCGCTGATTTCTCAGCGGCTTTCTTTAATGTGGTGGAGGGATAGGGATTTGAACCCTAGAACCGCTATTAACGGTTGCCGGTTTTCAAGACCGGTGCTTTCGACCACTCAGCCATCCCTCCAGTGGCGTGAATAATATAAGGGGCGGAGGATCTTGTAAACCCTTAATTTACATAATTTTGTTTTGTTGCTTGTTTTCTAATCATTGATGGCAATAAAAAAGGGAAGCCGTTGGCTTCCCTTTTTTAATTGATGATCATTTAGTCATTTTTTGTGTAGAAACGCTGTAGCTCAGTTAGGCCTTGCATCAACACTGGTAAGCGCGGGCTTACGTCTTTTAAGCGCTTATAATCCTGGTCGTACAGTTTATAGTTGCCAAACTTGTCGAGCACTGTTGTTTGCTTGTCGGTAACAAGCGCCAATTCACGAGAATCGCCCGCTAGTATCCATTTTCTCTTACGCTCATCAAACAGGCTGCGACCGCTGCTGAAGTCTGTTGGGTTTGAAGACACACCCAGTAGTTCTTGCATCAATGTGACAGACACATCTAAGTGACTTGAACGATGTGTGTACTCAGAGGGAGACTTACCTGGCCAGCTGATAACTAAAGGAACCTGCAACTGATAGCGACTGTAGTTCGAGTTTGCACCCCAGCTGTTTGTCTTGGTTTCGTTAAATTCAGTACCGTGATTCGAAGTGATGACCACTACAGTATTATCGCTAAGCTCTAGGCGTTCTAATTCCGCGTAAATAGTCGCTAACTGGCTATCGGCTGCTTGTGCTGATTTTTTGTAATCGGCCGCAAAGCGCTCTTCAGTACTTAACGCAGGATCAGAGCTTGCATCGTAATTCGAAAAGTTGTCGAGTGTCGTTAGCTCAATAAAGTTGAACCAAGGACCCTTAGTGTCTGGTGATTGCACCCAATCAGACCAAGCTTGGATAGCACTTTGGTCATCATAAGTTGCTTGCTCTGGCATAACATCACGACCACGGAAAATGATTTCCGAGTAAAGTGGATCGTCGAAATTATCGCCACTGAATGCTGCGAACTTATAATTATGATTGTCTAAAACATCGAACAGTACGGCATTTGAGCCTTGAGCTCGGATGCTGCTTGAGTAGCTACTTGGCAGCCCATAGAACAAGCCAAAAATACCAAACATGTCATTACTAGAACTGTAATGGTTAGTAAAGTTGATTGCTTGTTGAGAGAAAGCGTAGCTGTTTGGCATTGCTGCAGCGTTTAGCGCATCAGAACGCAGGTTATTTACGCTGACCATCAGGATGTTGAGATCATCACTGCGTCGATTGTATTGAATCTTTTCTAGCGGGTAGCTAACTAGATTTACGTTTTCTTTGTTCTCTTCTAAGCGCTGGAGGTACTCTTCACGGTCTAGTAGGCCATGTTTTTCCATAAAGCTTTTCGCTGTCATAGGGTAAGACAGTGGGAAGTTGGCTTTTTGGCTTGTAATTGGATTATAGAAAAACGCATCAGCCCACATATAAGTTAGGTGGCTACTGATGAAACACAAAAAGAACACTGCCGTAATTGGTCGGCCGATGTGCTTATGAGACAGTTTACGTTGCTTACGCCAAACCCATTCAGATAGGCCTAGCTGTAATAAGAAGATGAGCGGCATAACAATGAACAGGTGCTGCAAATCAGAAGTGAATGCAGATTCCTCGCCACTGAATAAAACCTCCCACACGACAGGTGTCAGGTGGAGGTTTATATTTTGATACGTTTGGGTATCAATTAACAGGACAGTTAAACCTATGGTCGCGAAGCAAACGGCAACCAAACGTAGTAACTTCCTCGACGGAAGAATAAAAGTGAGTGGGAACAGCACTAATAGATAGAGAGCGAAGACTAAAAAGCCAAAATGACCAACCCACGATGCAGCTAAATAAAACTGACCCAATAGGGTTTCAGGCCAAGCCGATTGAGTAATATAACGAGTACCGATCAACATCGCCGCAATGATGTTGAAAAATGCAAACCAATGACCCCAACCAACCAGTCGAGATACACGATCGCTATATGAGTTTGCGCTGTCTACCATTTATAATTCTTTTATCCGTCAATCAAATTTAGTGAGACTTTTTATCTTCAAGAGAAGAAATTAAAGCCTCGGCAAATTTTTCAGCAATTCCTTTGCGTTGTGAAGCAGCAACGTTCTGATTTAAGACATTGGTTGCGATATTTCCAGCGATCATCAGTGAAAGTTCTGGTGAAGCTTTGTGCTTAGATAGAACAGCACCCACTTCAGCTAGGATTTTTTCAACTTGTGCATCTGTGTATTTAGATATAATCGGCATAAGGACTCTAATAATGATAGTAAAAGCGGCTTATGATAACCTACTATGCATGACAACTGAAACCTGAACGGTAATATTTTCACTATGAGCCTTCACCTTTCCAACGTAATTTTACACCAACTAAGCAAGAACGATCAGGAAGAGCTGATTGTTAACTATCGTGCTGAATCTCTAGAGAACGATGCTTCATCTGAAAGCCTAGTGGCTGAGCTTCACCGCGTGTTCAACTCAAAAGCAGGCAAAGGGTTTGGTTCTTTCAAATCCGACAGCGAATTCCAGCAGTCGTTGCATGAATTTCGAGCTGGGGAGCAAAGTTTCTATGATTTCTCTCAAAAAAGTGCTCTACGTCTAAAAGATGAACTTTCAAAGTATCCATTTGCTGATGAAGGCACGTTGGTGTTAGCTGAATATCAATCACTGGCAACAGACTACCTTTTCATTGGCTTACTGCCTTCGAACCAAAGTTTGAAAGTCACAGAAGGTCTCGACATTAGCGCGACTGACTATCTTGATATTTCAAAGATGGACATCGTGGCACGCCTTGATCTTTCAACATACGATACAGACAAAGAGTCAAACCGTTACCTTACTTATATAAAGGGGCGTATTGGTCGTAAAGTCGCAGATTTTTTCTTAGATTTTCTACAAGCTGAAGTGGGTTTAGACGCCAAGCAACAAAACCAGGTATTGATGCAAGCGGTAGAAGATTTTGTTTCTGACTCTAAGTTAGAGAAAGAAGAGGCGATCAGCTACAAAAAGCAAGTTGCGGATTACTGTAACGAACAGCTAAAAGCGGGTGATGAGGTTCAAGTTCGTGAGCTTTCTGGAGAACTGCCAGCGAGCACTGATGGCACAAGCTTCTTTGACTATACTAGTGAGCAAGGCTACGAGTTAGAAGAAAGTTTTCCAGCTGATCGCGCAACTATGCGTAAACTAACAAAATTTGTTGGTGCTGGTGGCGGTTTGAATGTTAGTTTTGATAGTCTACTTCTTGGTGAACGTATCTTTTACGATCCAGAGACTGACACACTAACCATTAAAGGCACACCACCTAACTTACGTGACCAACTGACTCGCAATAAGTCATAGTCCTGAGTTAATGGTGAAAAGCGACAGCAGGATGCTGTCGCTTGTTTTGTGCTTGGTATTCTTAGCCAGGATAATGGCTTATCGACGACACGCACAAGGAATATAGATGGAACAATCAGTAGCAAAGCCCAGTCGCTTTAAAAAACCAACCACTTTCTTGGTTGTGCTCTTGGCTCTGTGGCTATTGCCTTCATTGACCCTTCTGAATTTAAGCCGTTCTTACACTACTTCTCTCGCTCAAATTGAAGAACTTGGTATTCGCGTCAATGAATTGAGGCAATCGCTTTATTTCTCTGAACCGCTGCGAGTGTCTCGAATTAATGATTTAGCACTTGATGCACAACTTGTTTACTCGATCCGATTGCAGATTGAGTCTGATTTCCAACATGCCTTGTTTCGCCCTGATGTAAATCAACTGCTTTACGTAGCCGATCAGTTTTTAGAGAAGTTTGACGAGTTCATTCCAATCGAAAGTCAGGTTCAAGATATTGTTGATACGGTTAAAGCAATGCGTGCAGATAATAATCTTTCTTCTGAATTAAAACCTCTGATGAACGAATTTGGTGTTGTTGTCTTTGAAGCTATGTATTCCGATAGTCAAAGCTCATCAGCCACCTATCGAGCCTTTGACTCTATTCTAAAAAAATCTTACTCATTAAAAACTGAAGAGCAAGACGCAATCCAACAACTGTTGGTGGATGCTTCAGCCTTATTAGGTGATTACGCTAAGCTCCATTATTTGGTCGATAAAATTAAGAAAAACTCGGTTAATGAGCAGATCATTAAACTCGAAGCTGAATTTCATGATCGTCAATTCAACCTTTTGGTTGTGATGTTAGGCTTGAGTTTGGTCGCTATGATAGCGCTAGTCTTATTATGTGTTCGCTCAAAAATGGTCGTGCAAGAATCAGCGGAAAATTTGGGACTAGACACTGAGGACGAATCTGATAACAAAGACTTTATATCGCTTTCTGGTGAAGAAGAGCACGTGTTTCAAAAGTCTAAAGACAATGCGATTTCTCCGAGCCTCAAACAATCTAACAATAACACACACACTAAGAGAAAAGCGTCACTTAACCCACACTCAGAACCGCAATCACAACAGAGCTCTAATCTAAAAGTTCAAAGCGCTAATCCAACAATTCCAAGTGTTAATTTAGACAAAAATGTATTAACAGCAAGTGTTACAAGCTCACAAAATCTGGAAGAAGTGTCGATGGCCGGGAAACATATCGCTAGTGTGACCGATTCAAAACCTGCGATTGATATCGAAGATATGTTAGAAACGCTCGATGGTGACGCTGAATCTGTAGAATTGCTGCTTGGAGTTTTTGTACAAGACCATGCTGATGATTACACGAAGTTCAAATCTTTATTGGTTAATGATGAAACTTCTGCCGCGCGTGTTGTGCATAGCTTGAAAGGTGTGGCTGGTAGTATCAAAGCATCGAGATTAGCCATTATTGCAGCGAGCGTTGAAATGACAATGAAACAATCTAGAGCCATCAGTGAGCACGATTTAGAAGAATTAGAATTGGCAATAAAAGCTTCTGTTGACGCCGCTGTAGATTATTTAGATAGTCGGAATTAACTTTCATAGAAATTTTGACAATACTCTGACGAAGTGCTCATACAATCCGCGCCCTTAGTCTTTGTCAGAGGTTTATATGTTACTAGTGTTGAGTCGAAGTTGGATGGTATTGTTGCTTAGCATTGCGTTAAGTGGTTGTTCTCTATTAGAAGTTAAGTTAGACAGTCAGTCGACACCTCTCACTCAGCAAGAGCTAAACGCTCGAATTATGACGCGTGAATACGCCAAGATGTTTTTTACACGAGTAGAAGGCTCCGCGGACTTGATCGCGCAATCTTACTCTGACGATGACACCCTACATCAATCCTATGTTTTGCTTTGGAAGATCCATGCGGAGCAGGGCTTACAACAAGCGGCTTACCAAACTTCACCGATGTCAGCGTTGATTGATTCTTGGGTATTTACTGCGCAAATGAATCAATTCTATGCTCAAAGTCAAGGGGCTGATTTGTTCGAGACAAATGATGCGGTAGAAACCGCTATTTTTCTTGATCAAGAAGTAAAGAAACTCGCAAAAGGCGTATTGAGCTCGAGCGATTTCGATCAGAGCAAAGATTTCGTTGCGCAGTTTGTTGCTAGCCACCCATTTAAAGACCTCACATTCAGAAGCACACCCGCTTACCGTGAATGGCTGAGTTACCTAGGGAAAGACGAGTCGCAAATCGTTCAGAGCTTAGGAACGATGCCAGAGGCGATGAACGATGCGTCAGACCGTTTAAGCTTGATGGCGGATCAAACACCAAAATTGATGTCGTGGAAAGCAGAGTTAGTCGCTCTGAATAGCTCGCTAACGGGTGAAGACCTGTCTATGACGCTCGCAAGCCTTCGTCAAACATCAGCAAGCATGCAGGACTTTATTGAAAATAACCCTGAGTACATGCAAACGCTAGCTTCGATTATGTCGACAGAAATGCAGCCGCTACTGAATGACTTGAGCGATAAGACAGACCAAAAATTAGAGAGACTAAGCGATGAACGCGTGGCACTAGAAAATATGGTGACACGAGAGAGAGAAGCTCTGATAGAGATGGTTGCGAAAGAGCGGATTGAAATTGCTGGTATTGTGGCATCAGAAAGAGAGTTGTTCACTCAAGATCTAGACCGTGTTTCTCAAGATGTGGTTGTGCTTGCAATTGATAAGCTGATGGAGTTAATCAAAGGTGTGGTTATCTACTTCATCCTGTTTATCTTAGTCGTGTTCTTTGCACCTTTAGGAATCGGTTACTGGTTGGGTAAGCGAACCATAAATAAATAGTAAACATGTAAATAGATGAATTAGAAGGTTAAAAAAGAGCGCTCTAGGGCGCTCTTTTTGCATTTCTCTATTAACGTTTTGAGTTATGCCCTAAAGCATTAGCTCATAAACTTAAGCCTGTTGCTTACTTAACTCTGTCGCCTCTTCAGCTTCAAACGCAGGTGCCGTTGGTTCACACTTATCAACGAACCAACCCATGTAAGAAGTCACGATAGTCACGATGATACAGATGAAGCTTAACCACATGAATGGTGCGTAAGATAGTGTCGCGACACCTAGAATACTCGCCATGTAGATACCATTGTCACTCCAAGGCACCATGCCAGAGGTCAGCGTGCCACCAAACTCAGCATTACGAGATAAGTTCTTACGTTTGTAGCCTAAACGGTCGTAGTTTTTCGCACAGATTTTTGGCGTAAGGATGAGTGATACATACATTGCTGAACCGAACACGTTACCCATGAAAGCCGTACCAATTGTGCTAGTTGCTAGTGAGCCAGCGCTGTTTACTCGGCGCTCGAACACTTTAGCAATTGTCTCTAGTACGCCCACTTTATCCAGCAAGCCGCCGAAACCTAGACCAAATACGATGACCGCAACCGAACCCAGCATGGAAGACATACCGCCACGGTTAAGAATCGAATCAATGAACTCTACGCCAGATGAGATGGAGAAAGGTGCCCAAGCAGTGTTGAATGCCGTTAGGAAGTCGATCTCTTGGATCATGACTGCCCAGATAATACCCAGCAGAGAACCAAAACTGATGACTGGGAATGAAGGCATGCGGAAAGCCAACAAACCAAGCACAATAAGTACCGGAACGAATGAGTAAGGCGTGATGTAGAACTGAACTTCCATCGCTTTGATTACAGAATCAACTTGGCTCATGTCAACGTTACCCGCGTAGTGGAAACCAAACGCAGTAAACATGATGCCTGTAATCACGTAGCTGATTAACGCAACTGGAAGCATGCCCTTGATGTGTTCAACTACTTCAACACCAGACATTGAAGAAGCCAAAATCACTGAATCAGAAAGCGGAGACATTTTGTCACCGAAATAACAACCTGACAGCACTGCACCGGCAGTAATCGGTGCTGGAACACCTAGACCTTGGCCGATACCCATCATCGCTATACCTGCTGTACCTGCAGCGCCCCATGACGTGCCGGTCGCCAGTGCAGTCAGAGAACAGATGATCATGGTCGCTAAAAGGAAGATAGAAGGGTGGATAGCTTTCAGACCATAGTAAATGATAGTGGGTACGATCCCGCCAGAGATCCAAGTACCAACAAGAGCGCCAACGGCTAAAAGTATTAAAACCGCGCCTAAGCCATTGGATATTCCTTTGAGTGCTGCTTTTTCTAAGTCTTTGTATTGGTGTCCAAGACGAATACCCAAAACCATGATAATGAACCAGCCAATGTACAAGGCAAGTTGGATTGGTAGGTCAAGCTTTGCTGTAAAGGAAAAAGCAAGGGATAGAAATAGTCCTAACGCGATGAATACCTGCAATAGGTTCGGTAGACGAGTTTTACTCTGCTTCATAAAAGCCTCTTGTTATTTCGAGCATTTATAGTGCTTCGTTATAGTGTGTGGTGCAAAACGGACACTACAGTAATTAGTTTATTATATCGAAAAAATGCGTCTAAGTTGTGATATTTGACTGCTAAATAAATGTTTCGTGGTTTCATGGTCTGAAAATTTGTTAAATTCATGATTGTTACATGTTGAATTCTGTCGCACGTTGTTTTCGTTGTGTAAAATATTATTCTGGTTAACCTTTGTTAAATAGTGGTAATTACTGTTGCAAGCAGGATCTAATTGCTCGTAAATTGAACAATTCATATCAATAAACACATAAGTTTGGTGATAGTCGGTGTTTTATCAGTGACTAAGCGGCGGAATGAACAACAAGAGATAACTGCGTGATTCATCGCGTTCACTTAAAAGAAACGAAAAAGTTACACTTTTTGACAAAAAGCACTTGAGTTCTGTTTCTGAAAAACTTATAGATGGGGGAGAGCAATTTTTAATTTATACATGGAGAGTGAGCGATGAGAGTAGGTCTAGTTGGTTGGCGCGGTATGGTTGGTTCTGTACTGATGCAACGTATGGTTGAAGAGAAAGATTTCGACCTAATTGAGCCTGTTTATTACAGCACATCTCAGATTGGTATTCCTGCCCCTGTTTTAGGTGGTAAAGATGCGGGTCTACTTCAAGACGCTTTTGATATTGATAGCCTAAAACAGCTTGATGCCGTGATTACCTGTCAAGGTGGCGATTACACATCAAAAGTATACCCAGCATTGCGTCAAGCAGGTTGGAAAGGTTACTGGATTGATGCAGCTTCTACTTTACGTATGGACGCTGATTCAATCATCACTCTTGATCCTGTTAACTTGGCTCAAATCCAACAAGGCATCCACGGTGGCACTAACACTTTCGTTGGTGGTAACTGTACCGTGAGCTTAATGCTTATGGCTTTGGGTGGTTTATATGAGAAAGGCATGGTTGAGTGGATGAGTGCCATGACGTACCAGGCGGCATCCGGCGCTGGTGCTAAGAACATGCGCGAACTGATTTCGCAAATGGGTGTTATCAACGATAGCGTTAGCTCTGAGTTAGCTAACCCTTCAAGCTCAATTCTTGATATTGATAAAAAAGTGGCAGACACCATTCGTTCATCTTCATTCCCAACTGATCAATTTGGTGCACCTCTTGCAGGCTCGTTGATTCCTTGGATCGATGTGAAACGTGAAAATGGTCAAAGTAAAGAAGAGTGGAAAGCGGGCGTTGAAGCGAATAAGATTCTCGGCTTAGATGGTCAGCCAATCCCAATTGACGGTACTTGTGTGCGAATCGGCGCAATGCGTTGTCACGCTCAAGCACTAACAATCAAGCTTAAGCAAGACGTTCCAATGGACGAGATTGAAGAGATAATCGCGACACACAATGATTGGGTTAAAGTGATTCCTAATGACCGTGATATTACGGCACAGGAACTAACACCAGCGAAAGTAACAGGCACGATGTCTGTACCAGTAGGTCGTCTACGTAAGATGTCTATGGGTAACGACTTCCTGAACGCATTCACTGTTGGTGACCAACTGCTGTGGGGTGCTGCAGAACCACTACGTCGTACATTACGTATTATTCTTTCTGAGAAAGCGTAACTGCCTCATCTCTGATAATAATTAAAGAAGAAGCGCCTTAAGGCGCTTTTTTTGTATCTGATGCTTAGTCTGGATCTTTGGCGACGACTCGTTTGTCTGGATCTGCTAACTCACTTGCACAGTGCTTGCAATACATGGCATCCGAATCATGGCCTGCACGGTTACAGTTAGGGCACTTAACCAACTCTTTATGAGAGTTCATTTCATTGCTGAGTTCTGCGGTAATTATCCCTGTAGGCACCGCTAAAATAGAGTAACCCAATAGCATGGTCAGTGATGCGATAGCTTTGCCAAACGCGGTTTGTGGGGTGATGTCTCCGTAACCCACCGTCGTGATTGTCACAATTGCCCAGTAGATACTTTGAGGGATACTTGTGAAGCCATTTTCAGGCCCCTCAATGACAAAAATTAGTGACCCAAAGATAGTGACGAGGATGCCAACAGTGCTGAAAAAGATAAGTATTTTTCTTCTTGCCATTAATAGCGAACGCAGCAGGATATTGGAGTCTTGTAAATAACGAACCAGCTTAAGAATTCTGAATATGCGCATGACACGTAACAGCCTGACCACACCCATGAACGAAGCACCTGGGAAGATGATTGCAAGGTATGTTGGAAGAATGGCGAGTAGGTCAACCACTCCATAGAAGCTGGTGGCATAGGACTTAGGTTTTGGGGAGCAATAAAGCCTCAATAAGTATTCTAGTGTGAATAGTGCTGTGAAGCTGTATTCGATGTAACGTAACTGCTGTGACCATTCGGTCATCACGCTCGGGATTGACTCTAAGATTAGCACGATCAATGAAACGACGATCGCAATGATCAGAGAGATATCAAATGCACGTCCTGCTGGAGTATGAGTACCAAAAATAATGACGTACAAATGATGCTTAAGAGGCTGACGTGACATAGGGTGAAGTTCACCTTTTGTTAAATGTATTAACTGTGATTATACAAGCTTCATAATCATGAGGCGAGTGAAAGCCTAACCACTTTACTCGCCTCGTTAATATCAATGCTGAGTCCCCACAACGGCGGGTTATACCGATATTGTTATGCTAATCCTGGAAATAGGTTACGTAACCCGTTTGCAATGAATTCGATGCCGAGTGCTCCCAGAATCAAGCCCATGATACGGGTGATAACATTAATTCCTGTTTGACCAAGAAAGCGAACGATAACTGGCGCAGAACGGAACAGAAGCCAAGAGCAAGTCGCGAAAGCAATAATGCTAAGGCCGATTCCTACTGTATCAATCGCGGCTGGATAGCGAGAACCATAAACAATGGTCGAACTGATTGCACCAGGGCCAGCCATTAAAGGCATCGCTAGAGGAACGACCCCAATTTGCTCTTTGCTAATGTATTCAGACTTCTCTTGCTTGTTCTGCTTATCTTCACCGAGCTTACCGCTCATCATCGAAAATGCGATGCTCAATAATAGCAAGCCGCCTGCAACTCGAAATGAGTCGAGAGAGATGCTGAACATGTCTAAAAGCAATTGTCCCGCGACAAGCGACACAATCAAGATAACGGCAACAGCAACGTTGGCTTGTAAGGCTGTCCTATTCCTCTCTTCTGGGGGCATATGAGCAGTAAGAGAAACAAAAACAGGCATTATGCCGATTGGGTTTACGGCAGCAACAAGCCCAAGGAAGAATTGCATAAAAATTGCGAGTTCTAAACCTTGCATGAGAGCGATCTCCAGATAGCGTTCTTAGGATTGAGGGGTTTGATCTGTACATAGTCAGAGCGCGTAATGTAAGTGACAATTCTAAATTTCACGAATGAAAAAAACTAACGCGAAATAGGGGATTTTTCTTAGAAAAACTAATTGAATCTCACTTTTGTACTAGCCTTGTTGCAAGCTAGTCGTTGGTGTTTCATTTTGTAATATCTTATTGAGTAAATGTTAACTGTCGCACGAAATTAATAAAAAATATGTCAGAATCTAGCCCGTGCAACGCTATGGATATACTCTCAGTAGCACGAATACAGCTGTATACATGTAATTTAACGGACTAAAAATGAAAGTTTTTTACAAGTTATGACTCTATGTAAAAAAACTTTGTCTGTTTGCTTGTTTTTTGCGCTAACGAAAAGTGTGACTTTAATCTATATAAATCAGACTCTTAAGTTTGTTTTTGCGATTGCCTTACTACTTTCTGGTTAATTATTTTTGGGTAACTGATCTGGGTCAATTTTTTTCACACTGTGAAATAATATACTCAGCCCTGAAAGCAATTTACTAAGAACGCTGTGAATTAGGGTTAAAGACAAGCAGTGAAATTAATAAAAAGTTTTTAATATTTATTATTTTAGGAGATCCACCATGCCTGTAACTAACTTAGCGGAACTTGATGCTCTAGTAGCTCGCGTTAAAGCAGCTCAAGAAGAGTTCGCAACATTCTCTCAAGAGAAAGTAGACGCAATCTTCCGTGCAGCTTCTCTTGCTGCTAACCATGCTCGTATTCCTTTGGCTCAACAAGCCGTTGCTGAATCTGGAATGGGTATTGTTGAAGATAAAGTTATCAAAAACCACTTCGCTTCAGAATTTATCTACAACAAATACAAAGACGAAAAAACATGTGGCATCTTAGAAGAAGATGAAAGCCTAGGCACTATGACTATCGCTGAGCCTGTAGGTATCATCTGTGGTATCGTTCCAACAACGAACCCAACTTCAACAGCAATCTTCAAATCTCTAATCTCTCTTAAGACACGTAACGGCATCATCTTCTCGCCACACCCACGTGCAAAGAATTCAACAAACGATGCAGCTAAACTGGTTTTAGACGCAGCGGTAGCAGCTGGTGCTCCAAAAGACATCATCGGTTGGATCGACCAACCATCGGTAGAGCTTTCTAACGCGCTGATGAAGCATGACGGTATCGCACTTATCCTTGCTACTGGTGGTCCAGGCATGGTTAAAGCAGCATACTCTTCTGGTAAGCCTGCGATCGGTGTTGGTGCTGGTAACGTTCCTGTAGTTATCGATGAAACAGCTGACATCAAACGTGCTGTAGCATCTATCCTTATGTCTAAAACATTCGATAACGGTGTTGTATGTGCTTCTGAGCAAGCTGCAATCGTAGTTAGCGAAGTATATGACGAAGTTAAAGCGCGTTTTGCTTCTCACAAAGCTCACGTTCTATCTAAAACTGACGCAGATAAAGTTCGTAAAGTTCTTCTTATCGACGGCAACCTAAACGCTAAAATCGTAGGTCAACCTGCTCCAGCAATCGCTGAAATGGCGGGTGTTAAAGTTCCTGCTGATACAAAAGTACTTGTTGGTGAAGGCCTTGGTAAAGTTTCTTACGATGACGAATTCGCTCATGAAAAACTGTCTCCGACTCTAGGTCTATTCCGCGCAGACGATTTCGAAGATGCTGTCGCTCAAGCTGTAACAATGGTTGAAATCGGTGGTATCGGTCACACATCTGGTCTTTACACTAACCAAGATACTAACGCAGACCGCATTCGTTACTTCGGTGACAAGATGAAGACGGCTCGTATCTTAATCAACATCCCTACTACTCACGGTGGTATCGGTGACCTGTACAACTTCAACGTTGCACCTTCTCTAACTCTTGGTTGTGGTTCATGGGGTGGTAACTCTATCTCTGAGAACGTAGGTCCTAAGCACCTTATCAACAAGAAAACTGTAGCGAAGCGAGCTGAAAATATGTTGTGGCACAAACTACCTAAGTCTATCTACTTCCGTCGTGGCAGCCTTCCAATCGCTATGAGCGACCTAGAAGGTAAGAAACGCGCATTCCTAGTAACGGACCGTTTCCTATTCAACAACGGTTACGCAGACGACGTAGTACAAATCCTTAAAGCACAAGGTATTGAAGTTCAAGTATTCTTCGATGTAGAAGCGGATCCAACACTGTCTGTTGTTGAGAAAGGCGCTGAAGCAATGAAGAGCTTCCAACCTGACGTAATCCTTGCTCTAGGTGGCGGTTCTCCAATGGATGCTGCTAAGATCATGTGGGTTATGTACGAGCACCCAGAAACTCACTTCGCGGAACTAGCAATGCGCTTTATGGATATCCGTAAACGTATCTACAAGTTCCCTAAAATGGGTAAAAAAGCTGAGCTTGTATGTATCACTACGACTTCTGGTACGGGTTCAGAGGTTACTCCATTCGCGGTTGTTACAGACGACAAGACTGGTGCTAAGTACCCACTAGCTGATTACGAAATTACGCCAAACATGGCTGTTGTTGATGCTAACCTAGTAATGAACATGCCTAAGTCTCTAACAGCATTCGGTGGTTACGATGCAGTAACTCACGCTCTTGAAGCTTACGTATCTGTTCTTGCGAACGAATACTCAGACGGCCAAGCTCTTCAAGCTCTTAAGATGCTTAAAGAATACCTACCATCAAGCTACAAAAATGGTGCAGCTGACCCAATCGCTCGTGAGAAAGTACACAACGCAGCAACTATCGCTGGTGTAGCATTTGCGAACGCATTCCTAGGTGTGTGTCACTCAATGGCTCACAAAATTGGTGCTGAGTTCCACCTACCACACGGTCTTGCTAACGCACTGCTTATCTCTAACGTTGTACGTTACAACGCGAACGATAACCCAACTAAGCAGACTGCATTCTCTCAGTACGATCGTCCACAAGCACGTCGTCGTTACGCTGAAGTTGCTGACCACCTAGGCCTAAGCCAAGCTGGTGACCGTACTGCTCAGAAGATTGAACGTCTACTGACTTGGTTAGAAGAGCTTAAAGTTGACCTAGACATCCCACTATCTATCCAAGCTGCGGGTGTTAACGAGTCTGACTTCATCGCTAAACTAGACGAGCTAGCTGTTGAAGCGTTCGATGACCAGTGTACAGGTGCTAACCCACGTTACCCTCTAATCACTGAGCTAAAAGAAGTTCTAACAACTTCTTACTTCGGCCAACCATACGTTGAAGGCGAAACTTTCGAAGGTACTACAGTTATCCTTAAGAAAGCAGATCAAAAGCCAGCTGACGCGAAAGCGCCAAAAGCTAAAAAAGAAAAAGCTAACGCATAATAAGTAAGCATTAGTTTTGAGATAAGTTTTCGCTAGCACGAACCTTATCTAATCGGGAAAAGAACAAAGCCCCAGTCGAGAGACTGGGGCTTTTTTATGTGGTCGGTTAGGTTAAAACTAACAATATAAAAAGTAAGAAAATAAAAAGGATCTACACTTCGGCAGCGACGACACGTCCGCTGAAGTAGTCATTAGAAATGATGTACTCGGTTGTTCTGGTCAGTTCATCTTGTAGTTGAGCCCAATGACATCGGTTGAGTTTTCCGTCTGCATTGTGAACGGCAGGAACGACCCCACCAACTCGTATCCCGAATGGGGTGAGTTCCTTAGCCCAACTATGGGTAAAGCCGGTAATCATTGAGTTAGCACTTTCTAAACCTGATACATCACTGAAATCATCATGAGAGATCACATTGACGATCACGCCTTCTTTATCTTCTTCTCGTAATCGCTCAGCACTTATCTGGCCAAATGCAAAAAGGGTAGAGGCTTTCGAAGACAAATCATCAATATAACTACTGACGGGTTGGTCGCCAATCAAACTTGGCATTGGAACGCTGATCCAGTTGTTAACTAACACATCAGGTGTCGTATTGAAGGTGTGCTGGACAAAATCGAAGACCGCTAGTATGGCTTGGTTATGATTACTTTCGAGCGTATAGCGGTAGACCGAATCAGAGAGTCGAGAGCATTGGGTATAGGTTTCTTGCAGTGCTGTAGGATCTTTATCACAAAGGATAACGGTGGCTCCAAGGTTAACAAAGTGGTTCGCAATCGTTCCTCCCAAGCGCGAGCCTGCTGATGTCACCAATATGATTGAGCTTTTTATTTCCATCCAAACACCTAAGAAAATAATCTATGTCGTTTAAGGATGGGTTAAATTTCATACAACGGGTGTGAATTGGTTCAAACTAAGACGTACCAATTGATAAGTTTGTATGAACTTAGTGGCAGCTCACATTTTGTAGTAACTTCAAGACGTAACCCACAATTTGTATTTTGAGTGTGCCTAAGACTAGTGGTTCATATCACTCACATCAATTGCTTAAGGGATACAATTTAGGAGCTGATGAGCAGGCAGTGAGGTAAGGTTTGTTGTGACTATACTTGGGCCTGAATTTGATACTGACGTTGAGCGGTAGAGAGATCGTTGTAAAGAGTCGCATTAGGTAATTCAGGTAAGTGCTTATTTGCAAGTTTCCGTCGGTCGTGACCTGAAAGGTTTTGGTAGACGTCTTCGGGAAAATCGCCAGTATCTTCAGGCATAAAAGCCAGTGCTTCTGGTTTTAAGTAATGACTTAGTTTTGCACTAGCAAGGCTTGCTTGATGAAAGTAATTCGACTGTTGTGCAGAAATTTCGTATGAGGATTGATCAGAACGCAATTGTTGAGGTTCAGCGACACCAAATTGTTTGCGCAGGCGATCTTCGCTAGTCTCGGTTACCTCGATAGTATTTATAGGAGTACAATCGCGGACATCATTAGAGAACATGGATAGCAGCAACGCGAAATCTGCACGGCGACCTTGTTCAACCGCTTGGCTGATCCCGATGCCGAACTTTAGTTCGTTTATGATTCCTGCTTTGTCTAAAGTGTGTATTTGCATGTTGCCTCTCATTTGATACACCTTTAACGGCACGGAGTCGGCAAACTTTAGTGTTTAATTACAGACAAATACATAATCTATGTAGAGCAGATAAGAGCTTAGTTTCGATTAGGGGTAACTGAAGGAGTCAGTGATAAAACAAGCTCTGTTAACTCATTTCACCTTCCATGTTCAAGCTGAAAATACGACGGATACAAAAAAGCTCACGCCGAGGCATGAGCTTTTAATAAGTCACTCGCTATTAATAGCGCAGCATAAGTAAAAATTACTTAGCTAGGTTCTCTTCTACGAAAGACCAGTTTACTAGGTTCCAGAATGCAGCCATGTAGTCTGGGCGAACATTGCGGAAATCGATGTAGTAAGCGTGTTCCCATAGGTCAACAGTTAGAAGTGGAGTAACACCTTCTTCTGTTAGAGGAGTTGCAGCGTTAGAAGTGTTAACGATGTCTAGAGAACCGTCAGCTTTTTTTACTAACCAAGTCCAAGAAGAACCGAAGTTGTTGATTGCTGAATCAGTGAATTTTGCTTTGAATTCTTCGAAAGAACCGAATGCGGTGTTGATAGCTTCTGCAACAGCGCCAGTTGGTTCGCCGCCTGCTTTAGGAGCAAGACAGTGCCAGTAGAACGTGTGGTTCCAGATTTGAGCAGCGTTATTGAAAACACCACCAGTAGAAGTCTTAATGATTTCTTCTAGTGTTTTGCCTTCAAACTCAGTACCTGGGATAAGACCATTTAGTTTAACAACGTAAGTGTTGTGGTGCTTACCGTGGTGGAAATCTAGCGTTTCTGCTGAGATATGTGGTTCTAGCGCGTCTTTCGCGTAAGGAAGAGCCGGTAGTTCAAATGCCATTGCTCAATTCTCCATTGATATGAAAGAGTTAACTCTTTCGATTGCTTCCAGTGATATTATTATTCATGGCTGGCTATACTGACAACCATGGTCAATTTGCTGACTTGCGATATAGTTTAGCAAGTTTTTACTTTATTAAAAGCTTAATTCATCACTTTTGTGTGAATTGTTAGCTTAACTTGTTAACCATTTTTTTTATATGGTTTTTATTCTTTTGGTTTGGGGTAGAATAAAGGCAATGAAAGCCGTAATCCATTAACGAGGAAGCAATGGAAACTATCGATAAAATCAAACAGCAAATTGAAGAAAACACCATTCTACTTTACATGAAAGGTTCTCCTAAGCTGCCAAGCTGTGGTTTTTCTTCTCAAGCATCTCAAGCTCTAATGGCGTGTGGCGAAAAATTTGCATATGTAGACATTCTACAAAACCCTGATATCCGTGCAGAGCTTCCAGCTTACGCACAATGGCCAACTTTCCCACAACTTTGGGTTGAAGGTGAGCTAATCGGTGGTTGTGACATCATTCTTGAGATGTTCCAAAAAGGTGAACTTCAGCCAATCGTTAAAGAAGCAGCGGCTAAAGTTGCTGGCGATGACGCTGAGTAAGTTCTCGCTTTTTTGCTTGAATAGATAAAATGAGGGGCCTTAATTAGGCTCCTTTTTTGTTTTAATTGATTGAGTCATTGACTCAATAAGGAATGAACAATGGACGTGAAACTTCATTATGTACATGACCCAATGTGCAGCTGGTGTTGGGGATACAAGCCAACACTTGAGTTATTGAAACAACAATTGCCTGCGAGCATTGAGTTTAATTACGTAGTTGGAGGTTTAGCTCCTGATTCTGATGAGCCAATGTCTGAGGAGATGAAAGGCAAGCTTCAGGCTATCTGGAAGCAGATCGAAGCTAAGCTGGGTACTGAGTTTAACCACGAATTTTGGACTGAGTGCAAACCTGTGCGAAGCACCTATCCAGCGTGCCGCGCTGTGATAGCTGCTGGTTTTCAAGACCACTATGAAGCCATGCTTGAAGCGATTCAACATGCTTACTATTTGCGTGCGATGTTGCCACACAGCCAAGATACTCATCTGCAACTCGCTGAAGAGTTGGGTATGAACGTACAACAGTTTGAAAATGATCTTTCTAGCAAACTATTGGAAAGTGAATTGGATGACCAGTTAGGCTTTAAAGAAGCGATAGGCGTACATTCTTACCCAACGTTAATGCTTGAAGTTAACGGTATCTTCACTGAGGTTGCGTTGGATTACCATTCGTCGGAGACGACGCTTAAATCTATTCGTGAAGTACTTGTGAATAGCGCTCCTACTGCTTAGTTCAATGAGAGCTCTAACTCTCAATTAGTTCACACTACTTTGAAGGCTTACTTACAACAGTAAGCCTTTTCTTTTATCTGGCGCAATGAGTTTATTGAGGTGGTAAAGGGTAAGAGAGAATAAAAGAGCAAGATATATCCCAGATACAAAAAAGACCGCACGAGGCGGTCTTTGTAATAATAGCTTAGGTTCTTTACTACAGAACCTAATTACAGAACCATAGCTGCAATCCAACCGAATACGATCAGTGGGATGTTGTAGTGCAAGAATGTTGGTACGACGGTTTCCCATACGTGTTCGTGTTGACCATCAGCATTTAGACCAGATGTTGGACCTAATGTTGAGTCAGAAGCCGGAGAACCAGCATCACCTAGCGCTGCCGCTGTACCCACTAGCGCGATAGTGGCCATTGGTGAGAAACCAAATGCCGCCGCTAGAGGAACGTAGATAGTTGCAAGGATTGGAATCGTCGAGAACGAAGAGCCAATACCCATTGTTACTAATAAGCCGACTACCAGCATAAGCAGAGCTGCTAGAGGCTTGTTGTCACCGATACTTGTTGAAAGTGCTTCAACTAGAGATTCAACACCACCAGTCTGTTTCATCACTGCTGCAAAACCTGCTGCTGCAATCATGATAAAGCCGATCATTGCCATCATGTGAACACCCTTAGTGAAGACATCGTGTGTCTCTTTCCAAGCAATTACGCCACCGAAGGTGAATACCATGAAACCAGCCAGAGCACCGATGATCATAGAGCCCGTCGACAGTTGAACGGTTAATGCAGCAACGATACCAGCTGCCGCTACTAGGATGTGCTTCTTGTTGATCTCTTTTACTTCTGTTGAAACAACAGTGTGAGACGTTTCTTTGTATTGGCGAGGTTTACGGTAAGTAAAGAATACCGCCGTTAGAAGGCCGAAGATCATGCCGGCTGCTGGTAACAACATTGCCATTGGTACTTGGCTTGCTACTACGCTTTCAAGACCGTTGTCATGAAGGTTTTTTAGTAGGATGTTGTTTAAGAAGATACCGCCAAAACCAATCGGTAACACCATGTAAGGTGTGATTAGACCAAAAGTAAGTACACACGCAACTAGACGACGGTCTAGGTTCATTTTTGCGAATACGCCTAATAGAGGTGGGATTAAGATTGGGATAAAGGCGATATGTACAGGAATCACGTTTTGTGAAGACATGGTCACTAAGATCAAAGACGCAAGGATACCGTACTTAAGACCATTAGATGCCGCGCTGTTCTCTTTGCCGTGAATACGCTTGATTACGCTTTGAGCTAGTAGGTCTGTGATACCAGACCTAGAGATAGCAACAGCAAAAGTACCAAGCATTGCGTAGCTAAGTGCGATAGTTGCACCGCCACCTAATCCACTTTCGAAAGCAGCTACAGCATCGTTCAGACCCATACCAGAGGCTACGCCACCGATAATTGCACTGAACGTGAGAGCAACAACTACATTTACGCGCATCAAAGCTAAAACAAGCATGATGCAAACTGAAATTACAACAGGATTCATATTATTCTCGAGATGTTGTGTTTTTTATGAAGGCAATACGAACGAACGTTTACCGATTCTATTTTTGTTGTTCGTCAACAAGAGGCCAACCACCAAGGGCTTTCCATTTGTTTACAATGCCGCAAAATAACTCTGTGGTTTTTTGCGTATCATACAAAGCAGAGTGTGCTTCTTTGTTGTCAAATTCCATCCCAGCAGTGCGGCAAGCTTTAGCCAAAACGGTTTGACCGTAGGCAAGACCACTAAGAGCTGCAGTATCAAAAGTTGCAAATGGATGGAAAGGGACGCGTTTAAGCTTACAACGCTCACTTGCTGCATTTACGAAGTTTAAATCGAATGTAGCATTGTGAGCGACCATGATTGCGCGACTGCAATCTGAAGCTTTTTGTTCTTTTCTCACTAGCTTGTAGATTTCTTTAAGGGCTTCTTGCTCCGACACAGCACCACGTAATGGGCTAAATGGGTCTTTAATTCCGTTAAAGTCTAATGCTGCCTGCTCTATATTTGCGCCTTCAAAAGGCTCAATGTGAAAATGAAGCGTTGATGCAGGTTGCAGATCTCCGTTCTCATCCATTCTTAATGTAATGGCACAGATCTCTAATAATGCATCTGTTTCTGCGTTAAACCCTGCGGTTTCCACGTCGATGACCACGGGAAAATAGCCACGAAAGCGGTTTTTTAGGGTCAGAGCTTCGTTTTCTACAGTCATGTTAGCCCAAATAAGTGTGATTAAGGCTACATTATTGCAGATAATAGCAGTGATAAAAACTAGGGAACGGCAATAATTAATAAATTAGCCACTCTATTGCGGCTTGATATTTGCATATTTAAACTCGATAGAAATATGCGGCAATTGGCTGCATTGTTAAACGAATTGCTTAAGAGATACTCCACTTTATGAAGAAACAACTCATAACAGGTTCAATGTTATTTTCGCTACTTATGTCGTCATCGGTATTGGCACAAGAAAAGCGTTACGGAGCATCTCCTCAACAGTCGGAATGGGAGATGGTGGCCAATACACCACTCGAATGTCGTTTAGTTCATCCGATTCCCAATTTCGGTGATGCTGAGTTTTCATCTCGTGCAAGCAAAAAAATTATTTTGGACTTTGAACTTAAAATGCGTCGTCCAATGGGAGCAACACGTAATGTTAGCTTGATTTCTATGCCGCCACCTTGGCGTCCGGGCGAGAGTGCTGATCGCATGACAACCATCAAGTTCTTCCAACAATTTGACGGCTATGTAGGTGGTCAAACAGCTTGGGGGATATTGAGCGAGTTGGAGAAAGGTCGCTACCCGACATTCAGTTATCAAGAATGGCAGAGCCGAGATCAGCGGATTGAGGTATCTTTATCGTCAGTGCTATTTCAAGAAAAGTACAATGTGTTTAGTGACTGTATTGCCAATTTGTTGCCTTATAGCTTTGAAGATATCTCTTTTACCATTTTGCACTACGATCGTAACAGCGACCAGTTGAACAAATCGTCACGTAACAGGCTAAGCCAGATTGCTGATTACGTTCGCTACAACCAAGATATTGATCTTGTGCTAGTGGCCACGTATACCGATTCTGCTGACAGTAAAGGCATCAGCCAAAACCTTTCAGAACGAAGAGCTGAATCACTAAGAGAGTACTTTAAGTCACTCGGTTTGCCAGAAGACCGTATTCAAGTTCAAGGATATGGTAAGCGTCGCCCGATTGCTGACAACAACTCGCCAATTGGTAAAGATAAAAACCGACGCGTTGTGATCTCTTTAGGCCGTACACAGGTTTAAACTGAATAGCTTGTCTAGATAAAGATAAAGATAAAGATAAAAATGCCTATCTACGTGATGGGCATTTTTTGTTTGGATAACATGTCGATTTGGCTCTAATTATTCGAGGCAACCATTAATTCAAGCGGAACCGAGCAATCATTTCACAGTTGGTCGCAGTATCGATTTTTTCAACCATAGAGGCTATTTTAGGATTTGGATGACGTTTCATGAAATCGATAAGGGCTTTTTTACAACAACCAATAGAATCTATAAAGCTAGAGCATTGCGTATTAGGGCACTGAGGAATCAGTGTCAGGACCTTTTCAGAGGCAAGCTGAAGGTACTTAAGTTCATATTCTGTATCGCCCGCCCATCGCCAAAACTGAGCAAGGTTGTGGCAAGAGATGACCGAAATCAGTAAGCGTTCATCGGCCTGAATATCAGTACGCTCAGTAATTTCTTCGCTTAAATTCAACGCCTGCTGATAGTGAAGAATGCTTCGTACAGGATCGTCGAGTTGCAATGCAGTATCGGCAAGTAACGTGTGTTTTTCCCATTCGCTAATCATTGTATAACCTCACTAATCAAGATGGGTTTAATTTAAATAATAATCATTATCATGTAAAGTTTCATCGATTAGATTGTGAATAATACTGGGTAAAGAATATTGATTATGAATGAATTGATAAAAAAGAAGCGAGCATAGTGCTCGCTTCTCTTGTGCATTAATTTAGCTTTTGCTTTCAAAGCCTAGTATCGCAATGGTTAGTGACTAACCTTCGAGGCCTGCACTTGCTTGTTTGTTCTGAATAAGCTCAATCATGTAGCCGTCAGGGTCTTTTACGAATGCAATGTGAGTAGAACCGCCTTTTACAGGGCCGGCTTCACGAGTCACGTTACCGCCAGCGGCTTTAATCGCGTCACACGTAGTGTAGATATCATCAACACCGATCGCTACGTGACCGAAAGCTGAGCCTAGGTCGTATTCAGTTGTGCCCCAATTGTAAGTTAACTCAATAACAGCACCTTTAGATTCGTCACCAAAGCCAACAAAAGCCAGTGTGTATTCGTACTCTTTATTTTCGTTCTTACGTAATAGTTGCATGCCCATTACGTTGGTGTAGAACTCGATAGATTTATCTAGATCACCAACTCGTAGCATGGTGTGTAAAATACGACCGTTTGACATGATTTGCTCCTAGCGTTAACTATGTTTACGTTTTTTGTAATTCTGTTTTATGCCGCCAGAAAAGTGCGGCACGGTTTAGCTTCTTAGCTTCTTAGCTTCTTAGCTTCTTAGCTTCTTAGCTTCTTAGCTTAGACGTCTGTTTTTTCCTTGAACTCACACAAATCCTCAATGATACAGCTGCCACAACGTGGTTTACGCGCGACACAGGTATAACGTCCATGAAGAATGAGCCAATGGTGGACATCCAGTTTGAATTCTTTGGGAATGACTTTGAGCAGCTTAGCTTCAACATCGTCGACCGTTTTGCCCATCGCTAATTTAGTGCGGTTTGATACGCGGTAGATGTGGGTATCAACGGCAATGGTTGGCCAACCGAAAGCAGTATTCAATACCACGTTGGCTGTTTTACGGCCAACACCAGGAAGGGCTTCTAATGCAGCGCGATCTTCCGGTACTTCACCATTATGTAGGTCAAGCAGCATGCGACACGTTTTAATGGTGTTTTCTGCTTTCGAATTAAAGAGGCCGATTGTCTTGATGTACTCTTTTAAGCCATCGACACCTAGGTCGAAAATAGCTTGTGGAGTATTAGCCACTGGGTAAAGCTTATCAGTGGCTTTGTTGACGCTGACATCAGTTGCCTGCGCAGATAAGAGCACGGCGATCAGCAACTCGAAAGGGCTGTTCCAGTTAAGCTCGGTTTCTGGCTTTGGATTGTTTTCTCTTAAACGCTCAAGTATTTCTACTCGTTTTACATTGTTCATAGCGACATTACTTTCAAATAGTTAGGGCTTGAGCTCCGGAGTTGGTATTCAATAAACTCTAAATGCTCAGGCTTTATCATCGGTTACGCGCTCTTATGAGCGTCATTATTATGTGTACTTGGTCAATCTAATTATCTGCTGAGCGGTTGAGCTACTCAGCAGGGTTTAAGCTACTGTAACTTATTAAGCATTGGTAACGCGAGCGCGTTCAATGGCTGGTTTTTCTTGTTTTGGCTGTCTAGATTTTACTTGGTTGTCGATGATGTTTTTCAAAGCAATCAAGAAACCAACACCAATAAAGGCACCTGGTGGAAGCAGGGCTAGCAAGAAGCTGTTATCAAATTGGAATATCTGGATTCGTAACACTGAAGCCCAGTCGCCAAGAAGTAGGTCTGCACCATCAAAAAGGGTTCCGTTACCAATAACCTCACGCATCGCACCCAATACAACCAGTACCGATGTCATGCCAAGACCCATCCAAAAACCATCTTGAGCAGCAGGTAAAACTGCATTTTTTGAAGCAAAGGCTTCCGCTCGGCCAATGATGATACAGTTGGTTACAATCAGTGGTATGAAGATACCCAAAGATAGGTAAAGGCCATACGCGTAAGCATTCATCAGAAGTTGAACACAGGTTACCAGTGAAGCAATGATCATCACGAATACTGGGATTCGAATTTCTTTTGGTACATGGTGACGAACCAAAGATACACAGACGTTCGAACCGACTAATACAAGCAATGTAGCAATGCCTAACCCAAGCGCGTTGGTCACCGTTGACGACACAGCCAGTAATGGACACAGCCCAAGAAGTTGCACTAGGGCAGGGTTGTTGGCCCACATGCCATTTTTAATTAGTGTTTTATGGTCACTCATTATTCACCGCCACAATTTAGAGGTTGAGCAAGCAATGCTTGGTTGTTTTGGTTAACGTACTGAACCGCTTGTTTCACTGATTTTACGACGGCTCTCGGTGTAATGGTTGCGCCGGTAAATTGGTCAAAATCGCCACCATCTTTACGAACTTTCCAACGCTCAAGGTTAGAGTCAGTTACTTGTTTACCCGAAAATGAGAGTATCCAATCAGTCACTCGTAAATCAATTTTATCACCCAGACCTGGAGTTTCTTGGTGTGAAAGAACGCGAGTACCTAAAATAGTACCGTCGATTTTCATTCCAACAATGACCTTAATCGCCCCGTTGTAGCCATCGGGTGCAATCGCTTCGATCGCAATCGCACTTGGCTCACCATTGAGTTTAGCAATGTAAGCAGGCATCGCTTGTTGCGTCCCCAACTCTTCTGCTTGAACCAGAGTGCAGGCTGAAAATAGTTCATTATCATGCAGGTCGTGCGGAATCACCTGGTTAAGCACAGATAATAGTTGAGCCTGTTCTTGTTGCTTAATCTGATCTTTGGTGAGGTAGTGAGTTACCGCCACTAATCCTGTCGAAGCACAAGCAAAAACCGCGAGTACAAGGCCATTTTTTTTAATTGCATTTAGCATGGTATCCGCTCCTTAGTGGCCGTATGTACGAGGTTTGGTGTAGTAGTCAATTAGTGGAACACACATGTTAGCTAACAATACAGCAAACGCCACACCATCAGGGAAGCCACCCCAACTGCGAATAATAAAGACTAACCCGCCAATCAGAGCACCAAATACCAAGCGACCTTTTACTGTCGTCGAGGCTGAAACCGGATCAGTTGCTATGAAGAAAGCACCAAGCATGGTTGCGCCAGACAATAGATGAATGGTTGGAGAAGCGGTTTCACCCGGAGTTAGGATCAAGAAGACCAAACTAAACAACGTAAGGCTGCCGATAAAAGCGACCGGAATATACCATTGAATCACACGTTGTTTAATGAGCACTAAGCCACCTATTAAATAAGCAAGGTTAACCCATTCCCAACCTACGCCAGCTAACCAGCTGAATTGTGGTTGAGACAGAGCTTCAGAAGCTGTGTTACCCGCCGTTAAAGCGGTTTTGAATGCATCGAGCGGCGTTGCCATCGTGGTGCCATCAATACCAAGGCGCGCTTGTTGCAGTGACAAACCTTCATTATTGAAACCGGTAAAGATCATCAAAAATGAGTCAACAAAGCTTGTTGTTTCAGCGGTTAAGCTAGTCGGCGCATTCCAACTCGTCATTTGAACTGGGAATGAGATCAGCAAAACAACGTAAGCCACCATCGCGGGATTAAACGGATTTTGCCCAAGACCACCGTAGAGGTGTTTCGCAATAACAATCGCGAAAAACATACCTATGACTAGAATCCACCATGGAGAGTGTGGGGGAATCGCGACGCTCAGCAGCCAAGCGGTAACAACCGCACTGTAATCACGCAATGCCATCACTGGCGGACGTTTTCTTAGCAACATTACAGCGGTTTCAAAGGTAACAGCAAGTGCAATAGCAAATACTAATTGGATGAGCGTACCCCATCCAAAGAAGTAGGTTTGAGCTAGTAGACCTGGCAACGCACAAATAGCGACCCATTTCATGAGATCAGGGGTGCTTCTACGATTGTGCGCGTGCGGTGAGCTGGCGATAAAGAAGGCCACTACTCTTTCTCCTCATTATTCTTTTTGTCTTGCTCTTGCTGCGCCTTTCTTGCTTTAGCACGAGCTATTGCGGCAGCAACTGCTGCTTTTTTAGGATCGATTGGTTCTGACTGAATATCAGCTTCCACTTCAATTTCAATTTCAATTTCAATTTCAATTACAGGTTCAGTAGTCGTTGCTTCTGTTTCGATCTGCTTAGCTTGTTGTGCTTTCTTCGCTTTAGCGCGAGCTATTGCGGCAGCAACTGCTGCTTTTTTAGGATCGATTGGTTCTGACTGAATATCAGCTTCAATTTCAATTTCAATTACAGGTTCAGTAGTCGTTGCTTCTGTTTCGATCTGCTTAGCTTGTTGTGCTTTCTTCGCTTTAGCGCGAGCTATTGCAGCAGCAACCGCATCTTTCTTAGCGTCACCTGATTTTTCAACTGGAGCTTCAGAAGCAGACTCTGTTTGTTGTGCTTTCTTGGCTTTAGCGCGAGCTATTGCAGCGGCAACGGCAACTTTTTTAGGATCGACAGATTCTTCTGGAGCCTCGGGCTCAGGAGTTTCAGTTGTCTCTTCCTGTTTAGCTTGTTGTGCTTTCTTCGCTTTAGCGCGAGCTATTGCAGCGGCAACGGCAGCTTTTTTAGGATCGACAGATTCTTCTGGAGCCTCGGGCTCAGGAGTTTCAGTTGTCTCTTCCTGTTTAGCTTGCTGTGCTTTCTTCGCTTTAGCTCGAGCAATCGCTGCAGCGACAGCATCTTTCTTAGCATCGCCACTACTTTCACTTGGAGCGTCAGAAGCTGATTCAGCTTGTTGCGCTTTCTTGGCTTTGGCGCGAGCTATTGCAGCAGCAACCGCATCTTTCTTAGCGTCACCTGATTTTTCAACCGGAGCTTCAGAAGCAGACTCTGTTTGTTGTGCTTTCTTCGCTTTAGCGCGAGCTATTGCAGCAGCGACAGCATCTTTCTTAGCATCGCCAGAGCTTTCAGCTGGAGCTTCAGAAGTAGATTCCGTTTTTTGAGTTTTCTTCGCTTTAGCGCGAGCTATTGCAGCAGCGACAGCATCTTTCTTACCGTCACCAGAGCTTTCTGTTGGATTATCCGTTGCAGCTTGCTGTGCTTTACGTTCTCGTGCTTGACGTTTACGCTCTTCACGTAGCTTAGACATTTCAGAGTTATCTGGTTCTGCGTCATTTGCTTTCTGGGCCGCAGCTTGTTTTGCTTTTGCTCTAGCAATAGCCGCTGCAACCGCAGGTTTTACAGCCGGTTCCGCATTAGGAGCTTGGTCTGCCGCGGCTTTTTGCGCTTTAACGCGAGCAATCGCAGCTGCAATCGCATCATCACCATCCGTAGACTTCATGTCTTTACGACGGTTGTCAGCGGCTTTCTTGAAGCGGTTTTCACGCTCTGCTTTGTCACGCTCCATGCGAGCGTTTTTTTCTTCGAAACGAATCTTGGCGCGTTCTGCAGCTGTTGCTTCGTCTTTTCTTGTTTTGATTTCTGCTTTCGCTTGGCGATAGTACTGAACAAGAGGAATTTCACTTGGGCAGACAAAGGCACAAGCACCACATTCAATGCAGTCTTTAATATTTAGTTCTTCACACTTATCCAACTCGTTGGCTTTCGCATGCCATTGCAGTTGTTGAGGGAGCAATGACGCAGGACATGCTTCGGCACAAGCACTGCATCGAATACATTCCATTTCATAAGTGCTTGGCGAAATTTCACGGCGTGTCGGCGCTAAAATACAGTTGGACGTTTTGGTAATTGGCACATTAGCATGTGGTAAAGTGAAGCCCATCATAGGGCCGCCCAAAATCAATCGCGGCAGCTTTTTATCCGCTTTGTAGCCAAACTCTTCCAGTAACTCGTGTACTGGTGTACCTAATAGTGCCCATACGTTGCGAGGTTGCTTAAAGGTCTTCCCTGTTAAAGTCACAACACGGTTGATAACGGGCTCGCCGTCAACCACTGCTCTTTTAATAGAGTAGAGAGAACCGACGTTTTGAACCAAAACACCAATATCTGCAGGTATACCACCAGCTGGAACCTCTTTATTGGTGAGGATCTTGATGAGCTGTTTCTCACCACCCGAAGGGTATTTAGTTGGGATAACTCGAATGACGATGTCTTTGTTTTTCGCTGCAACCTCAAGTGCTTTTATTGCATCAGGTTTGTTGTCTTCAATACCGATAACGGTCAGCTTTGGTCGAAGGATATGTTCAACCACTTCAATGCCTTTTAAAACTTCGTTGGCATGCTCTTGAAGCAACTTGTCATCTGAGGTGATGTAAGGTTCACACTCAGCAGCGTTGACGATCAAAATGTCGGTACGACCTAAACCTGATTGAAGCTTCTTAGCCGTAGGGAAGCCCGCGCCGCCCATGCCTGAAATACCGGCTTGGCGAATCACATCCAGCAGTTCGTCAGAGGTTTTTTTAGAAAAGTCTTCAACTGGATTTTTTTCAATCCAAGTGTCTAAGCCATCAGGTTTAATAACCACGCACATTTCGCTCAGACCTGAAGGGTGAGCGGTGGTTCTTGGTTCAATAGCGGTAATCACACCCGAAGTTGGTGCATGTACTGGCAAAGTAAAACCCGTATCTAAGGCCGTCAGTTGTTGACCTTTTAGTACGGTGTCACCAACAGCAACCAATAGGTTACCGGGCTTACCGATGTGCTGTTTCACTGGAAGAACGATTTCTTCAGGAAGCCTTGCATGGGTGATATCGGTAGTATTTGACTGTTTTTTGTTTTCAGCAGGATGCACGCCGCCCGGGAAATCCCAAATAGAGCCCGTGCGAATTTGTTCAATTAAAGAGATCATACCAACTAACCCTATGCTTTCGGCTCTGATGCAGTCGCATCAGTGGCTTGGTTAGTGATATCAGTAACAGGAATGATGTTCATCTGCCATTTCCAATTTTCAGTCGTTGTTGCCACTGGAATCATTTCGATACAGTCAGTAGGGCACGGTGCGACACATAGATCACAACCTGTACATTCATCTTTAATTACTGTGTGTAGTGCCTTGGTACCACCAACAATGGCGTCAACAGGGCAGGCTTGAATACACTTAGTACAGCCGATACACATATCTTCATGAATGAAGGCAACGGTTTTTACTTTGTTATCTAAATCATGAGCGGAGTCTTCAACTTCTACGCCCATTAAGTCTGCTAGCTTCTCAATAGTTGCTTGGCCGCCCGGAGGACATTTGTTGATCTTGTCTCCGTTAGCGATCGCCTCTGCGTATGGGCGACAACCTGGGTAGCCACATTGACCACATTGAGTTTGCGGTAAGATGGTGTCGATTTGATCGACGATAGGATCGGCTTCAACTTTAAAGCGGATAGAAGCAAAGCCCAAAATAGCGCCAAAAACAGCGGCTAAAACGGCTAGCGCAATGATCGCAATTAAAATGGTACTCATGCTTATTTCACCAACCCAGTAAAGCCCATAAATGCCAGAGACATTAAGCCTGCTGTGATCATCGCAATCGATGCGCCTTTGAAGGGCATTGGAACATCAGCAACCGCAATACGTTCACGCATCGCAGCAAATAGGATCAATACAAGAGAGAAACCCACCGCAGCGCCAAAACCATAGATGATCGACTGAATGAAGTTGTGGTTTTCATTGATGTTCAAAAGTGCCACACCTAATACCGCACAGTTGGTGGTGATAAGAGGCAGGAAGATACCCAATAGGCGATAAAGAGTCGGGCTGGTTTTGTGAACGACCATTTCCGTAAATTGAACGACCACCGCGATAACCAAAATGAAGCTCATGGTACGCAGGTATTCAATACCCAGAGGGGTAAGGATGTAGGTTTCTACTAGGTATGCAGATACCGACGCTAACGTCAGAACGAAAGTCGTCGCGAGGCCCATGCCAATCGCAGTCTCCAGTTTCTTGGAGACTCCCATGAAAGGACATAGCCCTAAAAACTTCACTAGCACAAAGTTATTGACCAGCACTGTGCCAACCAACAACAAAAGGTATTCGGTCATAATGGATTAATTCTTGAGATTCCGATCCCGATATTATCCTGCTTTGCTCGCCTAATAACAACCAAGGATCACTAGGGATTTAGATGCTTGGTGAAAAAATAACCAGGTAATCGTTTAATTAAGATGGGTCAGGTTAAGTATAGGTGGGTATTTGATCGTAATAAAAAATAAGATTAACTCAATGATAACTCATCTAATCAATCCTATTTTTTGTAAACAGTATTGAGGGGCAAAATTACGTAGTCTTCAAAAGTTTGAGTTTTCTCAATTAATATTTCGGACAGAGGCTCTACGCACCAAAATTGGCATAAATAATTTGTGCTCCGGATGCTCTTTAGGTTCGTCACTTGCGAGTTGAAGAGAGAGCTTAACTGCTTGGTTTGCCATAACTTGGATTGGATAGCGAATAGTGGTTAATCGAGGATAGATGAAACGTGCAATGTGGCCGTCGTCAAACCCAATAACTGACATATCTTCTGGAATATGAACCCCATTTTCTTGTAATAGTGCCAAACAGCCTGCCGCCATATAGTCGTTATACGTTGCAATGGCAGTTATATCAGTGTTTTTTGCCATCAAGTTAACCATGGCTTGCTCGCCGCCGAGCTCATCAGGTTCTCCATACTCGATGTATTCATCGTTCGATTCAATGCCGTATTCTTTGAGCGCGTCTAAGTAGCCACCTAAACGGTCATGAGCATCTTCAATATTGTGACTCGAGCAAATGTAGCCGATGTGTTTGTGGCCATTTTTAATCAAGTGTTCGGTTGCAATGTAAGAGCCTCGGCGATTATCGAGTGCAATACAGCGGTTTTCGATATCGGGCACAATACGATTGATCAACACCATTCCGGGTACTTCGTTTGCCAGTTTTACTAATTCTTCATCATTAATGCCTTTACTATGAACAACGAGTGATTCGCAGCGGCTGTTAATCAGTAGATTAATGGCATTACGCTCTTTGGTGGCGTCATGATAGCCACTGCCAATCAATAACTGTTTTTCTTGCTCGCTTGCCACGGTATCAATGGCTTTGATCATCGAGCCAAAGAACGGAGCAGAGACATCATTAACTAGTACACCAATCGCATTTGAAGATTTGCTGACTAATGCTCGGGCGTTGGCATTTGGGCGATAGCCGAGTTTTTCCATAGCGGCTTTTACTGCTGCAATCGCGGTTTCACTTGTGTGAGGTGCATTGTTGATTACTCGAGAGGTGGTCGCGATTGATACGCCTGCTTCCTTCGCAACATCTTTGATGGTAGCCATTCCGCTCTCTTATTCTAAATATAATGCTGTGTGCTGATGGTTGGACATTTAACAACGGATAGTTAGGCAATTCAAATGCTAAACATCAAATATGACGAGGTTTAATGGTTTATTTCTGATTGACTTATTCGTTTGAAAATAAAAAGCCAAGCTCTAGTCAAGAGCTCGGCTTTGGAATCACATTGGCGTGTGAATCAAGCTAGTCAGAGCATCGCAAAACCAAGCGGCTTAAGGTCGAGCCGTTGGCTTTAATTTTACTTATGATGTGCTTGTTAGCGTAACCTGATAACGATATTGATTGTCGGTGAGTTGAAACTCTTGGTGAACACTTGGGCTCCAAGAATCATCACCACCAACGCCCATATGTTGGTGATCAACGCGTACATAGATTTTATCTTCACGAGTCAGGTTATTGATATGCTTAGCATCCGTTAATTGTTGCTGGCTGTACTGACTCACACTGAATGAAAAATCGCCTTCGATCCCGATACTTCCCACATTCAAGTTTTTGGTTCCACAACGTAACCCGCTATCGGTTGGGAATATATACGGCGTGTGCATCTGATCCAGTGTTTGTTTGTGTAAACCGAATCGCGCAGCGGCTAAGCGGTCAGGGTAGTTTTCAAACGGCCCTAAACCTTGCCATGAAATCGGTGTTTTATTCGCGGTTTCGATTGGTAAAGGCAGCTCCATTTCAAGACCAATACGCGGCATCGGTGGTAAGTGATCGGCTAAGGTGACATCAACCGCGATATTCATTTCACCTAGGTTATTTAAGGTGTATTGCCATTTTGTAATCGCTTGGATTTGGCCATTAAATTGGTAGGCGAATACTGACGCCACTTGTACTGAATCTGCGAGTGCTTGCACGATACAACTTGTACACTGACGTTCCCATTGACCAATACCTGCAAGTTCCCATCGACAAGCCCATGCGTTCGGGTCGATGTTGTCTATTTCACTGATGCCAATGTCGTTATCTAGTGGCGCACGATAGAAATTATCTTCTGGTGCTTTGAGTACCTGAGGTTGTCCATCGACAATCCAATTCGTAAGTAATCCGCTTTGTGTATCCCATTGCCATTGATGTGTTTCATCTAGGCTAGACACCATCACGTGAGTGTCGTTTTGTTTTACTTGAGGTGCGAGGGCGTTCTTCGGCTCAGGAATTTGTAATCCAGCTTGGTTACGCAAGGCAAACTGTTCCGTTGCACAAACATGGCCTTCTTTCGCCCATTGGGTTGAATGAGTCAGAGTGATATCTGTGTCGAGATGATATTGAGCCTCTGTTTTTGGTACGAACATCAGATCTATTTCAAGAGCTTGCGAGCTGTCTGCCGCAATTGCTAAAATTTGTTTGCCCGATTGAATCGCGATGCCGTTTTCGAGCAATTGCCAGTTCAGTGTTTCATTATCAGTCGCACGGAATAGGTTTTCATTGGTCACCGTTAGGCGGACTTGGTTTTCAGTTTGATCATCCAATGTCACGCTGATCATTCTTTGGCAGTACTTCGCTTCTTCCAAGGTTGGATGTATGCTGCGATCTGGGAAGATCAAACCATTGATGCAGAATTGACGGTCGTTGATCGTGTCACCGAAGTCGCCACCGTATGCCCAGAAGTGTTCACCGTTTTCATCCCATTGGCTTAGGCCTTGGTCAACCCAATCCCAGATGAAGCCGCCTTGCAGGCGAGGGTAGTCTCTGAATGCATCCCAGTAATCGTTAAAGCTACCTAAGCTGTTACCCATTGCGTGCGCGTATTCGCAAAGGATCAGCGGGCGTTGCTCATTAGGTAAAGAAACCCATTTTTTGATAGACCACTTCGGAACCGCATCGTCTTCGATAGTGCTGTTAACACGTGCGTACATTGGAGCAATGATGTCAGTTGCTGTGGTGTTCGAACCGCCGCCTTCGTACTGTATAGGGCGAGAAGGGTCGTACTGTTTCGACCAAGCATACATCGCATTGTGGCTGCTGCCGTGCCCTGACTCGTTGCCCAAAGACCAAATGATAATTGAAGCGTGGTTTTTATCACGCATCACCATTTGTGTGTATCGACTCATATAAGCGTGTGCCCATTGCGGGTCGGCAGACAAGCGGTTCATAGGCTGCATGCCGTGTGTCTCGATGTTTGCTTCATCACACACATATAAACCGTATTCATCACACAGTTCATACCATCTAGGGTGGTTAGGATAGTGAGCTGTGCGTACAGCGTTGAAGTTGTACTGCTTCATTAGACAGATATCACGGATCATATCTTCTTCCGTCATCACATGCCCCAACTCTGGGTGATGCTCATGACGGTTTACGCCGCGAATCAATAGCGGTTTGCCGTTTAGCTTTAGCTGACCGTCGGTCATTTCTATTTTTCGGAAACCAACTTGATAAGCTTCACTTTCTAGGTGTTTACCTTGTTCATCAAGCAATGAAACGACAATTCGATAGAGATTAGGAACTTCTGCGCTCCACTTCTTTGGCTCTCGGACATGAAGAGTTTGGAATACCACATCATTGTATGTCCCACGCTCATCAATGCGGCGATTGTGTGGGCGATCGATAATCGGTTCGGTCACCGCGTGGTTGCCTTCAAACAATTGAACCTGAACTTGGAAGATGTCTGGTGCAGTAATTTTTGTCACGATAGATAGCGAACCATCGCGGTAGCACGAGTCTAAGTCTGGTGTAACGAACACATCTTCAATGCACTGCTTTGGTTTTGCTAGCAAGGTTACATCACGGAAAATACCGCTTAGCCACCACATATCTTGGTCTTCAAGATAACTACCATCACACCAACGCATCACCATTACTGAAAGTGTGTTTTCGCCAACTGTTAGGTACTGAGTTAGGTCAAACTCGGCAGGCAAGCGGCTATCTTGGCTGTAGCCAACCCAGTCACCGTTACACCAAAGATGAAAAGCAGAATTTACACCATCAAAGATAATACGTTGTGTGTTCTCTAAATCTTGTTCCGTTAATGTAACTTGAGTACGGTAACAACCGGTTGGGTTGTCTGCTGGAACGAACGGTGGATTGACTTCAAATGGGTATTTTACGTTAGCGTAAATCGGCTTATCGTAGCCTTGAAGTTGCCAGTTAGCAGGAACAGTTATTTCGTCCCATTGTGAGTCATCAAAACTTGTTTCGATGAACTCACCGTTAACGTTTTCCGGTGTGTCAAAGTATTTGAACTTCCATTGTCCATTAAGAGATTTACGTCGTGATTCAATGCCGTCTCGGGCGTGTTCGAGATTGCGGTAGCTTGATAATGGGCTGTGCGCATTTAGGCAGTGGATATTCACAGACTGCGGGTTTTCCCAATCGCGTCTTTGGATGATGTTTGAAAATGCCTTCATGGTATTCCTACTCTTAAAGTGTTCAATATTGGTAATAATTCTATTAAGTCATCAGTTTTTTAAACCGTGATGACCGTTATCAAATAGTTGGTTCTACGTATTGTTCTGTTGGCTTATTCAGCTAGCTGTTTTAATAAATAACCTTTTGCTTCGGGCATGCCCTGTTCGGCCGCTTGATTAGCAATAAATGCGGCTTGTTTGATGTCATTGTTGTTTAGGGCTTGGTCGATGTCCTTTTGGATATTCAGCCATTGCGCCTTTTGATTGGTTTCAACTGCCTGAGTTGATGGTTGAGAAACTTGCTTTGAACCTAAGGTATCGGGCTCATTGTTGGATGAAACGCCAAGCTCAGCCAATAGAGTCAAAACGGCGTTGTTTGTTGATTTGCTCGCCGTGACATCAATGACACCTACGCTGCTCAACGTGGCAGTCAGAGGCAGTTGCTTATTGCCTATGATTTGCTGAGATTCTGAATACAATTCTTCCGGGTGAATACGGCTGATAGTGCTGTCTAATTTTGTGCTATCGGTACTGACAACAACATATTGTGCATTGTCTCGTTGGGGCATAAGTGAAATGGATACCTCAATTCTTTCTAGGCCTTGCATAGAGGTAGGGTGGTAAGTGAAGTCGTTAGCGTTGTAATGACCTAGCAGTTGCCATTGTTTGTCAAAGACATAAACAGACGGAGCGAAAAGCGCGTCATCTTTAATGTATGAGCGAATTAATAAAGACAGCGATTCTGTCGTGTTACTGATTTGATACGCGATAGTTGGAAAGCGCTGCCTACTTGCCTGTGTATTTTGGTTTAACAATGAAGAGGAGAGGGTCGGTAAATGACCATCCATAATCACTTGTTGGTGAAATGGAATAGGCAATTGAGTCGTTGGCAGCGCATTTAATTGAGAACAGCATGCACTGTTATTGAAATCAGTATTGAGTTCATTTTCTGGTATTCCGCTGCATGCGCTAACGGTGAGTGCAGCGACAATGGTCACCAATGATTTTAATTTCATCTGATTGCTACCTTAGTAAAGGGGGAAAACAGCGGCTTTCCCCGTTAAATTGCTATTCCAGTGTAGAGCGTCAATTCGTTAATTGAATAGACGCTCGGAGGTTGTGGTTTACCACCAAGTTTCTACGTTGAAACCAAAGGTAATCTCATCGACGGTCTCTGCGTTTATGCTCGTCGCCGTGCCATACACTTCGTTACCACGATCCCACTCGTTATTTGATTCAGAGTAAGTTGCAAAGATACGGATTGATGGGCGAGCCCATACCCCTTTGCCAGCTTGGAACATTTGAGCCACGGTCACTTTATACATATCGTTGGTGCCGGCTCCGTTTTGAGCTTCTACCGTTTCGTAACCCACCTCTAATGCTGTCGACATGTAATCTGTCCAAGCATATTGAGGGCGCGCACCCACACTGAACCACTTCTCACCATCGTTGTTATCTAGGTTTTTGTCTTGATAAGCGATGGAGTACATCACTTGAACATCTTCACTGATATTCAAGTCACCGTGGTTAAACAGTCGCCAGCTAGAGCCATCGTGTTCAACGCCCGTGCTGTATTTTCTGTTTGAGCCACCTTCAGCACTCATTAATCCGCCTGCCAACGCATCGGTACCATATTGGAAGGCCAAGGTGTTTGAACCGTAGTTCCAAGCTTGACGGTAAAGTGCAGAGAGCATTGCGCCAGAAGTAGTAATGTCTTTATCGTCGTAGCTCGAGTTCTGCGTGGTTACGTAGTTCAAACCAAGAGTAAGATCTGCTGTGTCACTCAATTCAATGCCGCTCAAGCGAGCATCAATGTTATGAAGACTACGCCCATCGTCACTGGAATTTGGTGCCATCCAGGCTAAGTGAGCATCAGCAAAGCCGAGATCCCAATCTTCAATACCAACACCGGTACTAGATGTATCCCAGTACTTCACATCTATCATGTGGACTTCGTGGCGACGGTAAAAACGTTCACCTGCCCAAATTTTTGCGTTGGGTTGTCCGTCTATAAGCCCATGACCTGCCGACCAAAGTTGGATCGTGCTGACATCCCCCCAGCTATCTCCACTACCCAGGTAGATAGTGGTATCAAAATAGGCGTCATTGTCGCGCCATACATCCGCTTTAACACCGGCTTCCCACCAGTTCAATTCATTGCCTAAACGATAGTTACCGTAACCTTGGCTTGCTCGAATAACGTCGCTTCGTTCTCCTTTTCCATCGTTATGTTGGTCATTGTCGGTGTAGATGTTGCCCCATTTCGCATAACCAAAATACGTTACGTTTTCCACTGCAGCGGAGCTGATTAATGGGGTGAGGGCCAGAGTGAATCCTAATGCTTTAACTAGCATTTTTTGTTTCATGAAGTGTCTCCATTATTTTTTTATGGATATTTTTATGTTTGAGTCCTAACTCGAGCGAGAGTGTAAATAAACAATGGAAACGTTTTCATGATGAGGTTGGCATTTTTGCTCTATTGATGGGTTTGTGACTATTTTGTGTGATTTTGATCTGATTATTGAGCTTGTAGTGGAGGTTTTATAGAGATTTCTGTGGATTTTTAGTGGAATCGTTTTCTATTTAAGGGGTTGTGGAGGTTGACCGTGCGTTAGAGCTGAAGTTGTTCGTTGTGTTCGGACGTAGGTAATAGTGATGCGAGGCTAGGGCTATCAGTGTCTTGGGGATTTTTTGAGGGGAAAAGCAGCCCAGTCAATGATAACTGGGCATGTGAGACAAGGAAGCAAGTATCAAATTCAATGCTGAAGCTAGGCTACAGGCATTGAGTTCTATACCGTCAAGCTGGAATGTAAAAGTTAGGACCCAGGGAGACACTTCATAGTTGTACTCTAAAGGTTAAGAATACGAGTGTGGTGTGGCGAGTTCAAGAGGAAATGTGTCTGAGCTAATTTTCAAATTACAGCTATATCATAACCCATTGAATTTTATGGGTTTGATTGTTGTTAAACTCCTGTTTATTTTAATATTATAACGCTTTATTTAATGTGGAATACCCCTATTTTTTGGGATCTGGAGTATATGTGTTGAGGTGATTGTTGGTATAAATCTTTGAATTAGGAGGTATTATTTGAACCTATTAATCCATTAATATTTAATGGAAACGTTTTCATGATTTTGGGTTTGATCACAGAAACTCTCAGCTCAATAATTATGATACGGGGTAATTAAACGCCTTAAGGTTAAATAAAATGACGAATAAATCCCTAGTAGAAATTACGGGCAAAGACTCGCAACTGATCGTTGAACTTGGTGATTTCGCGGAAATTCTGCATTGGGGAGTTCCAGTTCGTGGCGATCTAGCAAACTTTCGTGTTTCTCTTCAAAGGCCTGTTCCTTACGGTCGCCTTGATAATGATGTTGCTATGTCGCTGAGCCCAGAACTCGGGCGCGGTGTGTTCAGCAGTCCGGCATTAGAAGGACACCGAGACGGATTGGACTGGGCGCCTGTGTTCTCTATTACGGATATTCAACAAACACCATCTAACTTAATCATTGAGAGTGAAGATGTACGTGCAGGCTTACGTTTAACAACCGAGTTATGCCTTGATAAACATGATGTTGTGAAATCTCGTCACACCTTAAGCAACGTTAAAGCCGGCCTTTATCAGGTGAGCCGTCTCGCCAATACATTACCATTACCAGCAAGAGCTAATGAGTTGATGACGTACTACGGCCGCTGGGTACATGAGTTCCAAACGGTGCGTCAACCCTTACAGCAAGGGGGCTATCAACAAGAAAATCGCCGCGGACGAACGTCTCATGAACATTATCCAGCGATGGTTGTTGGTACCGCTAACTTTAATGAAATGGCAGGTGATGTGTGGGGTATTCACTTCGCTTGGAGTGGTAATCACAGACTGCGCGCGGATGTAAAAGCAGACGGTCGTCGCTACGTGCAAGCGGAAGTTATTTATCTACCGGGCGAGATTGCATTGGATGAAGGTGAAAGCTTAACGACACCTTGGTTATATGCCAGTTTCAGCTCGGAAGGCCTAAATGGAATGAGCCACCAATTCCACTCCCACGTGAGAGGTTCCATCTTGCCGGAGTCTTTCGTACAAAAGCCTCGACCTATCCATCTTAATACATGGGAAGGCATCTATTTTGACCATGATCCTGATTATATTATGTCGATGGCTAGCCAAGCCGCGGATATGGGAGTAGAGCGCTTTATCATTGATGATGGCTGGTTCAAAGGGCGCTGTGGAGACAAGGCCGCACTAGGGGATTGGTTCTTAGATGAAAAAAAATACCCAAGTGGTTTAGAGCCGATAGTTGAACACGTTAATCAATTAGGTATGGAGTTTGGATTGTGGTTTGAACCTGAGATGATCAATAAGGATTCTGACTTATACCGAACCCACTCAGACTGGTTGCTCGCGGTGGACGGCTATGACCAACCAACTGGTCGCAATCAATATGTTATCAATCTTCAGAATCAACAAGCATTCGACTTTCTGTTTGAACGTCTTGATCATTTCTTAAGTAAGTACAACATTGCTTACATTAAGTGGGATATGAACCGAGAAGTTGTACAACCTGCGCATTTAGGCAGGGCTGCAGCTCATCAACAAACCGCTCGCTATTATGAGTTGGTCGATAAAGTCCGAGATAAGCACCCTATGGTTGATATTGAATCTTGTGCGGCTGGAGGTGGTCGTATCGATTTTGAGGTTCTTAAGCGTACGCAACGTTTTTGGGCTTCAGATAACAATGATGCATTAGAAAGGCAAACTATTCAGCGCGGGATGGGCTACTTCTTCCCTCCTGAGGTAATGGGAAGTCATATAGGTGCGAGCCACTGCCACAGCACCCGTCGTCGTCATAGTATTGAGTTTCGTGGCCTGACAGCACTGTTTGGTCATATGGGGATTGAATTAGACCCTGTAAAAGAAGTTCAAGAAGAGAAACAGGGTTTTGAGCACTACATAAAGCTACATAAGATGCTGCGTCCGTTACTGCATAGCGGGAGAACTTGGCGAGTTCCAACGGACGATAGTGCCCATCAAATCCATGCGGTCGTTTCCGAAGATGTGTCAGAAGCTGTTGTGATGATTGCACAGCTGGTAATGCCAACTAATTCGTTGAGCGGTCATTTGCGCATACCTGGGCTAGATCCACAAAGCTTATACAAAGTTTCTGTGATTGATAAACCGTTAAACTACGACGATATTGTGAATTATCAACCACCATGGACAGAAGCTGGCTGTGAGCTATCAGGTGCTTGGTGTGCTGAGGTTGGTCTAACGATGCCAATACTTGATGCAGAAACAGCGATGCTGATTAAGTTTGAACGTATCGACTAAGTTTTAGCTTCGACTTTTATATTTGACGAACCGCGTAGGTGCACTTACGCGGTTTTTTATTGCCTTCAATAAGTCATCAATAATTATCTAATAGGCTTAAAGCGACCTTACTAGCGTAAGGGGGGCTAGGTAATACACAATTTGATATGACGTAGTGTAATCGTTCTCATGCTTAATCTTGCCTTGTTAGCTGTTTTTAGCGTTTTAATTACCGGTATTTCCTAGAAAATGTTTTTTTTTATTGTTCGATCTCTCACTTTAGATAGTTGACTGAAAACGTTTCCATTTGAATGGTTGTTGATCACAGTATCTGTTCGTTGGAATGGTTACATTAGCGTCGGACTTGATACTTGAGTGTTTTAAGAAGCGACCATAGAGTGGCTCTAAAACAGAACTTGAGTGGATAAATTATTATAAATAAAAGGTAAGCGTTTCAACGTCTGTTAGGAGATGAAGTTACGCGCCTGAAGGAAATACTATGTCTGATCAAATTACTCTACAAACCAAATTATCTTATGGACTTGGGGCTTTAGGTAAAGATTTTGCCTGTGCTCCGATCTACATTTTCTTAATGTTTTACTTTACCGACGTTGCTGGGTTGTCAGCGGCATTTGTGGGTACTATTTTTTTGGCCGCGCGCATTGTCGATGCGGTCACCGACCCAATGATGGGCGTTATCGTTGATAACACGCGCTCTAGATTTGGTAAATTTCGTCCTTGGATTGTTATTGGTACCTTATTAAATGCTGTAGTGCTAGTGGGTCTTTTTAGTACGCATATGTTTGAAGGCACTACGTTATACATTTATGCAGCCGCTGCTTATATTCTGTGGGGGCTTACGTACACCATTATGGATATTCCATACTGGTCTATGATTCCTGCGTTATCTAGCTCTCGTCAAGAACGTGAAAAGCTTGTTGTGTGGCCGAGACTGTTTGCTAGCTTAGCGTGGTTTGTCACTGGTACTTATGGTTTACACATTGTTGGTAAGCTTGGTGATGGTGACCAAGGGCAAGGCTTCTTCAACGTAGCTATTTTGATTGCGGTATTGTTCGTGATGAGTGCGTTTTTGATTGCTCGTAACGTGAAAGAAAAATCTGCACCGGCGAATGCTAAACCAGCAGAACGCTTCAGTTTTAAAGATGTACTGGTTATCATTGGTAAGAATGACCAGCTAAAAGCACTTATTGGTACCGTATTGTCGTTCCAAATAGCAAACTTGCTAGTTGGTGGTTTTGCGATTTACTACTTTTCTTATGCCTTAGGCAATGCTGACCTGTTCCCAGTATATATGATGGTCGCAGGTGTCGCTGAAGTCGCTGGTGTTTTCTTGTTCCCTCGTATTGCATCAGTGTTACCACGCAAGCACTTATGGGTTATTGCTTGTGGCTTCCCAGTGCTGTCTTGTATCACGCTACTTATCATGGGCTTTATCGCACCAGGTAGCGCGATTCTAATCGGTATCGCAGGCGCTGCAATCAAGTTTGGTGTCGGTATCGCTAACGCACTGCAAACTGTAATGCTTGCCGATGTCGTGGATTACGGTGAGCACAAAACAGGTCGTCGCAGTGAGAGTGTTATCTTCTCTGTTCAAACGATGCTTGTTAAGTTTGCAGGCGCGGCTGGTGGTTTTATTGTTGGTATGGGGTTGTCGGTGGTAGGTTATGTACCAAACGTTGAACAGTCTGACAGTACAATTATGGGTTTACAGTTCATGATGGTAGGAGTCCCTGCGATTCTAATGACGGTAAGTGCTCTTGTTTATAAACGTTACTACCATCTACACGAAGGTTTTGATAAAGACCAAGCTGATAAAGAAACTCCGGTAAATGTTATTACTGCAGAAGCATAACCGCTAAACGACGTCTAATCTAGAATAAAACTCAGTTTAGTCACTAAGCTCCAACGCCTCCTAGTGAGGCGTTTTTTATGGATGTTAATTATTAATACTGAGTTCACCGAGTTCTGCTGTAACTAAAACGCAAAAAGCCGCATCGAGTGATGCGGCTTCTTAAGTTTGGCCTCTTTTCTGAGGCTCGTAAACGGGCGTGTAGCAAGGTCCGGCGATTCGGGTGTGACATTAACTTGGAACAAGTTAGTCGCAGTTATATACGAAAAGAGCCCAATCTTTCGATTGGGCTCTTTTCTGAATTTGGCTCCCCTTGCAAGACTTGAACTTGCGACATACGGATTAACAGTCCGCCGTTCTACCAACTGAACTAAAGGGGAATTACTTGTTAGCGATGCGGATTTTAATAATAGTCCGATTTTCTGTCAACAAAAAATAGCAGAAAAAAGTAAGATAAAAAACTTTACTTTCTTGAACACCTTATCGGATTTAGCTTTGCTTTAGTTATCCACCAAAATTGTGGATAAGTGTGTGTGTGAAATCTTAACAACAATAATCGGGATAAATCTGAAAATGTAAAAAATACAAATAAAGTAATGTATTTAAAGAGTTTGTATTGAAATATCGCTGTTGTATAACTTTTTTAGATTATAAAGAAAACAGCAGAACAAGCGGTATTTTTAGATTTTTTGGGGAAAAGTAGTGGATTAAAATTAGAGTAATATAGCTGAAGAAACTTTGCAGGGGCACGGATAATACCAAGTTATAAAAATAAAAGCTATAACTGATATCAGATCTTAAGATGCGTTTCTCTAGATAATAGTTGCAACGACACTCCTCCTAGAGTGACAATGACCTGATTATAAAAACAGTATGGAAATGGCGACCTATGAGTAAACTCTTTGACTTGGTATCGGACTACAGCCCGTCCGGTGACCAGCCGACTGCGATAACCAAATTATTGGACGGACTAGATTCCGGTTTGGCACATCAAACTTTATTAGGGGTAACAGGCTCTGGTAAAACCTTTACTCTTGCCAACGTCATTTCCCAATCTCAAAGACCTGCGATCCTGTTAGCGCCTAATAAGACATTGGCGGCTCAACTTTACGGTGAGATGAAATCTTTCTTTCCAAACAATGCCGTTGAGTATTTCGTTTCTTACTACGATTACTACCAACCTGAAGCCTACGTTCCAACCACGGACACGTTCATCGAGAAAGATGCGTCTGTGAACGCTCATATTGAACAGATGAGGCTTTCGGCAACCAAAGCCTTACTCGAGCGAAAAGACGCCATCATTGTGGCTTCTGTGTCGGCTATCTACGGTCTTGGTGATCCTAAGTCTTACTTGAAGATGATGCTTCATTTGAGTCGCGGTGAGGTGATGGATCAGCGTGATATTTTACGCCGCTTGGCTGAGCTGCAATATTCAAGAAACGATGTCGCCTTTGAACGTGGTCAGTTCCGTGTTCGTGGTGAAGTGATCGATATCTTCCCGGCTGAATCTGACCAAGATGCGGTTCGAATTGAGATGTTCGATGACGAAGTCGATTGTATTAGTATTTTTGATCCACTGACTGGTGCGATTAAGCAAAGAGACTTACCACGCTTTACGGTCTATCCAAAAACTCACTATGTAACCCCAAGAGAAAAAATCCTTGAAGCGATTGAGAAGATTAAAGATGAATTGCGCGATAGGGCTCAATACCTAAAAGACAACAACAAACTGTTAGAAGAACAACGTATCTCTCAAAGAACACAGTTTGATATCGAGATGATGACTGAGCTTGGCTTTTGTTCGGGTATCGAAAACTATTCACGATACTTAAGCGGTCGTGCGGAAGGGGAAGCGCCCCCTACGCTGTTCGATTATTTACCTAACGATGGCCTGCTGATCATCGATGAGTCACACGTAACGGTGCCGCAAATTGGTGCCATGTATAAAGGTGACCGATCTCGGAAAGAAACCTTGGTTGAGTTTGGTTTCAGGCTGCCTTCTGCGCTGGATAACCGTCCTATGAAGTTTGACGAGTTTGAATCGATCGCTCCGCAGACGATATTCGTTTCAGCAACGCCTGGTAACTATGAGATAGAAAAATCAGATGGCGAAATTGCCGATCAAGTGGTTCGTCCGACGGGTTTGCTTGACCCTATTATTGAAGTTCGTCCGGTTGCTACTCAGGTTGATGACTTGTTATCTGAGATAAGAATACGCTCTGTTAAGGAAGAGCGAGTGTTGGTCACGACGCTAACGAAACGAATGGCAGAAGATTTAACAGAGTATCTCAGTGAACACGGGGTTAAAGTGCGTTACTTACACTCAGACATCGACACCGTTGAGCGTGTCGAGATCATTCGAGATCTACGTTTAGGCGAGTTTGATGTGTTAGTGGGTATTAACTTACTTCGTGAAGGTTTGGATATGCCTGAAGTATCGCTGGTGGCGATTCTTGATGCTGACAAAGAGGGCTTCTTGCGATCTGAACGTTCTCTTATTCAAACGATTGGTCGTGCGGCACGTAACTTGGAGGGTCGAGCGATCTTGTATGGAGACTCAATTACTAAGTCGATGAGAAAAGCGATTGATGAAACCGACCGTCGCAGGGAGAAACAACAGGCTTACAATGAAGAGCAAGGCATCACTCCGCAAGCACTGAAACGTAATATCAAAGATATTATGGAGCTGGGTGATCTCACTAAGTCGAAACAGCAGCGACAATCTAAGCAGGTTCCACTATCGAAAGTCGCCGAGCCTTCTGAAAATTACACCGTGCTTACCCCGCAGCAGCTTGATAAAGAGATCAGTAAGCTAGAAGCTACGATGTATCAACATGCTCAGAACTTGGAATTTGAATTAGCGGCGCAAAAGCGTGATGAGATAGAGCAGTTGAGAAAGCAGTTCATTACCAACAGCTAATCTCAATTCTTATTCAAGAAGTTTATATCGGAAAAATTTAAAGTGGAGAGTGTTTCAGACAAAAAACAGCCAGTAGTAAATGTTCTACTGGCTTACGTTTGTGAACACTGAGTCCACTAACAACGTCAGTTGGCTAGGTGACCCGAAGGTCAATCTAGCCGTTGCATCGTTCGTGCCATGTAGCTAATACATTGATTATTTGAAGCAGGTAGAGAAATATAATACAAATACCGTGGTTGATTTGCATAATGCAAAGCGGAATGCGACTATAATAAGAAATGCAAATTATAAATGGCTAGGATATGCAATCAAAAACGCTAGATAACAAATCAAAGTATTTGTTGATGGTGGAGGATACGGCTTCGGTCGCCGCTTTATATCGCTCGTATCTTACACCGCTCGAAATTGATATCAACATTGTCGGCACAGGTCGCGATGCAATTGAGAGTTTGAATCATCGAATCCCTGACCTCATCTTATTAGATCTGCGCCTTCCTGATATGACGGGTATGGACGTACTATTTGCTGTAAAACAAAAATACCCAGAAGTCCCCGTTATCTTCATGACGGCTCACGGCTCTATCGATACCGCAGTAGAAGCCATGCGTCATGGTTCTCAAGATTTCCTTATTAAACCTTGTGAAGCCGATCGACTCCGTATAACGGTGAATAACGCGATACGCAAAGCCACTAAACTGAAGAACAGTTCTGAAAACCCGGGTAATCAAAACTATCAAGGATTCATCGGTAGTAGCCAAACCATGCAGCAGGTTTATCGAACAATCGATTCCGCGGCATCGAGTAAAGCGAGTATTTTCATTACCGGTGAAAGTGGTACCGGAAAAGAGGTGTGTGCAGAAGCGATTCACGCGGCGAGTAAGCGTGGTGATAAGCCATTCATTGCGATTAACTGTGCGGCTATTCCTAAAGATTTAATCGAAAGTGAGCTGTTTGGTCACGTAAAAGGTGCCTTTACTGGCGCTGCAACCGATCGTCAAGGTGCGGCTGAACTTGCCGATGGTGGAACCTTGTTCCTCGATGAGTTGTGTGAGATGGATCTTGAGCTACAAACCAAGCTTTTGCGTTTTATTCAAACGGGCACTTTCCAAAAAGTAGGCTCTTCGAAGATGAAGAGTGTGGATGTTCGTTTTGTATGTGCAACCAACCGAGACCCTTGGAAAGAAGTCCAAGAAGGTCGCTTTAGAGAAGATTTGTACTACCGTTTATATGTAATTCCACTGCACCTACCGCCATTGCGTGAGCGTGGCGAGGATGTTATCGAGATTGCATATTCACTGCTGGGCTACATGTCTGTTGAGGAAGGTAAGGCCTTTGTTCGTTTTGCTCAGGAAGTGCTGGACCGCTTTAACCAATACGAGTGGCCGGGTAACGTTCGTCAGCTACAAAATGTGTTGCGAAACGTGGTGGTACTGAACAATGGTAAAGAGATTACCCTGAACATGCTTCCACCTCCACTGAACCAGCCGATTGAGAGCAGTCTGCGGTTGAAAGAGATGCAAAATGAAGACATCACTGTAAAAGACATTTTCCCATTGTGGATCACTGAAAAAACAGCGATTGAACAGGCCATAAAAGCATGTGATGGCAACATCCCTCGTGCGGCAGGCTTCTTAGATGTCAGTCCATCGACGATATATCGTAAGTTACAAACGTGGAATGCGAAGCAGTAGTCACTAAACAATAAGAAAAGAACAATGACGAAAGTATTAAATCAGCAAAAAGTTGATGAGCTTGCCAGTGAAATAGGGCCAGAGAATGTGCCAGTTTTATTGGACATCTTTTTAGGTGAATTGAAAGGTTATTATGAGCATCTAGAGCTTAATAAAGATAACGATACTTCCAAATATTTGGCTGATATTAGCCATGCACTTAAAAGCAGTGCGGCGAGTTTTGGCGCAGATTCATTGTGCAGTTTTGCGATCAGCTTGGATGCAAAAGTAAAACAAGCCTTGCCTGTGACAGAGGTTGATTTTCAAAATATGCAAGAACTGTTGCTAACAACTTATCAGGAATATCAGCAGTTGATGACCGACATCTAAAACCGCTGATGGCGACGTATACTAGATACAGGCACAAAAAAAGGAGCGTTATGCTCCTTTTTTACATCATCAATATGGACCTAGGCTAGCTGGAATCTAATTGCCTGCTGAAGCTTTATACGGTCATGTCGCCAATCTCGATTGGGAGAAGCAAGGTCAGTGGTTATACAGTTCCAGAGTCCTTCAAGTTCAGGGTGTGGAGCATTGCCCAGCACGACATCGATTTTTCTCGCTTTACAGGTGCGCTCACACCACTCTAATTGTTCTTGAAGGGTCATTTTCCCTGCAGGGCCGTGCTCTGGCGAAAGGTTTTCAACGAAGATAACTTTAGCCTTAGCGTTCTCCGAGATTGCTTTACCAATTTCAGGCAGAAGAAGCGGGGGCATCACACTGGTCAGAAAGCTGCCAGGACCAAGAACGATACAGTCTGCTTGTTCGACGGCCGCAACGGCTTCTTTGGTTGCGGGGACTTCTGGCGACAAATCCATCATGCGTAGCTTTTCGGTCATGTCATCAACATTGGTTTCGCCGGTTACCCAACGACCGTCCATGGATAGGGCTGTGAGGTCAGAAGGGTGCTCCGTCATTGGGACGATATTGACATCGACCTTGAGCATATTTCGAATTAGGTTAATCGCTTCTAGTGGGCGAACCGAGAGGTTGTCTAATGCAGTGAGCATTAGGTTACCTAAGTTATGACCGTCGAGTTCGCCTTGGCCGCGAAAGCGGTATTCGAACATCATCGAGCTAATTGAAGGTTCTGTTATTAATTGGTTGATACAGTTGCGTGTATCTCCCCAAGCGATACCACCTTGGCAGTCTCGAATTCGTCCTGTTGAGCCGCCATTATCCGTTGTTGCAACAATGCCAGTTGCGTTGTTACCAAAGTCTTTTAGTGCAGCAAGCATACGACCTAAGCCATGGCCTCCACCGATTGCTACGACTTTCTTTGAAGCGTAAATATTCATTTTTTATTCTTGTTAGATTATTACCAACTATAATTTAGGTTAAATACTTCTCGCTATATACTCAACAAGAGTTATTTTGAGCGTTTGATACGTTTTTTTTGCCGATGTGGCCCGTTTTTTACCATCAGAGCTAGATTCACGTACAAATATTAAGTATTTTATTACTCAGCTACTGCGTGTGTGAATATAACGTGCAGTTGCCATAACTCCGAGCTCTCGCATGCTAAGTCGCACAGTGGTATTTGCTGTACCGATACGCATCAAGAGCCAGTGACATGTTGTCACAAGGGCTTAATTGGAAATGATTATGCCTCCCGTGTTTGGAAAGGTGTTCCGTGGCGCAACAATTCGAAGATAGATTCCATCGTAAGTTTTATTACTTGCGCTTGTCGGTTACAGACGTCTGTAACTTTAAATGTACTTACTGCTTGCCAGATGGTTATAAACCGTCAGGGCAAAAAAATTCGTCTTTTTTAAGTGTTCCCGAGATCAAACGCGTTGTTAAAGCGTTTGCAGATTGTGGTACCTCAAAGATCCGCATTACAGGCGGAGAGCCGAGCCTGCGTAAAGACTTTCCTGAAATCATACATACCGTCGCTTCTACTCCTGGCATCGAAAAAGTAGCCACCACAACTAATGGCTACCGCATGGAGAAACAAGTAGAGCAATGGCGTGATGCTGGTTTAACCCACATAAACGTTAGCGTGGATAGTTTAGATTCGCGTATGTTCCATCAGATCACTGGTGAGAATAAGTTTACAGAGGTTATGCGAGGTATTGATAAAGCGTTTGAGGTTGGCTTTGAACAAGTCAAAGTAAACGTCGTATTAATGAAAGACCTCAATAGTCAGGAGTTACCAGCCTTCCTTAATTGGATCAAAGACAAACCTATTCAATTACGTTTTATCGAGCTTATGAAAACCGGCGAGATGGACGAGTTGTTCGATAAACACCATGTTTCTGGCGTTGCGATTCGCAATCAGCTTATTGCTAATGGTTGGCTATTAAAAGTCAAAGCCGTTAATGATGGTCCGGCACAAGTGTTTGTCCACCCAGACTACAAGGGTGAAATCGGTTTAATCATGCCTTATGAGAAAGACTTTTGTGAGAGTTGTAACCGACTGCGCGTTTCAGCGACCGGTAAACTTCACCTATGTCTGTTTGGCGACCACGGTGTTGAACTGCGAGATCTGATTCAAGAAGATCAACAAGAGCAAGAGCTCATTGATCGAATTCAGGCTCAGCTTCAAACTAAGTCCGTTAGCCACTTCTTACACGATGGCAACAGCGGCATGACTCCAAACTTGGCGTCAATCGGCGGTTAACCCGCTACACACTCTAAAGCATTTTATCGCTCAGCTTCCTTAGGCTGGGCGAATCAGTCTAATCATTGAAAATTTATATAGGTGAACAAATGGGTCACGCAGAAAGCAAATTCCAAGCAGCAAACATTGCAGTACTAACGGTTTCAGATACACGTACAGAAGAAAATGACACGTCAGGTGGTTACCTAGCTGAGCATGCTAAAGAAGCGGGTCACAACGTGGTTGATAAGCAAATCGTTATTGACGATATGTACAAGATCCGCGCGATCGTATCTCAGTGGATCGCTGATGACAGCGTGCAAGCGATCATGATCACTGGCGGTACGGGTTTCACTTCTCGTGACAGTACACCTGAAGCACTTAAGCCACTATTCGACAAAGAAGTAGAAGGCTTTGGTGAGCTTTTCCGTCAAGTGTCTTACGAAGAGATTGGTACTTCGACAATTCAGTCGCGTGCGATTGCGGGCTTTGCTAACCACACAGTAATCTTTGCGATGCCAGGTTCTACAGGTGCTTGTCGCACCGGTTGGACGAAGATCATCAAGCAACAAATGGATGCTAGCCACCGCCCTTGTAACTTTATGCCACATCTTTCTGTATAAGGTGGTTTGAGTATGAGCCAATTTACACACATTAATGCGTCTGGCGAAGCGAACATGGTCGATGTATCGGCTAAAGCGGAAACTGTACGCGAAGCGAGAGCGGAAGCTTTCGTTCAAATGTCAGCAGAAACGCTAGAGCTGATTGTTTCTGGTAGCCACCATAAAGGTGATGTTTTTGCGACGGCACGTATTGCTGGCATCCAAGCGGCGAAGAAGACCTGGGACTTGATTCCACTGTGCCACCCTCTACTACTAACTAAAGTAGAAGTGCAGCTAGAAGCTATCGAATCTGAAAACAAGGTTCGCATTGAATCTGTTTGTAAGCTTGCAGGTAAGACAGGCGTTGAGATGGAAGCGCTAACGGCTGCTTCTGTTGCTGCGCTAACGATTTACGATATGTGTAAAGCTGTTCAGAAAGACATTGTTATCGAGAATGTACGCCTGTTAGAGAAGACGGGTGGTAAATCAGGTCACTTCAAGGTGGAATCATGATTACTGTACTGTTCTTTGCTCAAACTCGTGAGCTTGTCGGTGTCGATAGCCTAGAAGTCGATGCACAATTTAATACCATTGAAGCGATTCGCAGCCACCTTGTAGCACAAGAAGGCAAGTGGGATATCGCATTGGAAGAGGGCAAGCTTCTGGCTGCACTTAACCAATCAATCGTACCTTTGACAACTGAAGTGAAAGAAGGCGACGAAGTGGCTTTCTTCCCACCAGTTACTGGAGGCTAGTCATGAATGATTCTCGAGTTATAGATCTAAGAGTAGTAGTTACTGCTGAAGACTTTTCTGTGGGTGACGAATACGATTATCTAGCTCAAGGTACAGCTGCAGGAGCGGTAGTGACGTTTGTTGGTAAAGTTCGCGACATGAATCTTGGCGACAACGTAATTGGTTTGTCTCTAGAGCATTATCCGGGTATGACAGAGAAGTCGCTGAGCGAGATTTGCGACCAAGCTGAAGCTCGCTGGCCGATTGAGAAGATGCGAGTGATTCACCGCGTGGGTGACCTAGATATCGGTGACCAGATTGTTTACGTTGGTGTATCCAGTGCGCATCGTGGCGCTGCCTTCGAAGCGTGTGAGTTTGTTATGGACTTTCTGAAAACCAAAGCGCCGTTTTGGAAAAAAGAACGTACTACTGAAACCACTCGTTGGGTAGATTCGCGAGATTCCGATGCTAAGGCTGCAGAACGTTGGGAAAAATAGCCCGTTAATATTTCGTCACGTCTTTAAATAGTGGAACTGATATATACAGTCCTGACGAAATTAGTAGTCCTTATTTAAATAAACGAAGCCGACTCCCTAAGTCGGCTTTTTTGTATTTGTTATAGCGTTATATATAAATAAATTGTATTTTAATAAATGATTAAGCACTTCCTGTGAATATAAATTCTAATGACAAACTAGCCCTTATTGGTGCAGTATTTCTTCTGTTTTGGTGCAGTGTATTATGCTGTTTTGTATAAAGTGATAACCCTCACAAATAGTGCAGTCTGTTTAGGGGATATGTGATGTGCAATTAGATTTGATGTGGCATTAATGTTAATTTGTTGGCCGTGTTCTAGCATAAGATGCTAAAAAAAAGTATCAGTACAGATACATCAACACTAAAGGCTGTTTTTTAATAAATCCCTATGCGTAACTCACTATGTATTGGAGTTTTATTAGATTAATACACTGACACCTTGAATATTTCGGAGAATTATCCGATTTTTTGCGGCTTGTTTATGGCAAATTACTTCAATGGTTGATAGTGTGTGCCTCAATCTTTGTAAGGTTTTAGGTTTTTATGCTTATATTTTGAGCTAAATAAATCTAAATCACTGCCGTTCAGTGAACCTAGCAAAGAAGTCATGGATGCAATACGAAAAACTTGGAGTTTATTAAATGTACAAGAATAAAATCACTCAAGCCCTTCTTCTAGGTGCTGGTTTGGCAGTGGCTGCCACTTCTACTCTTTCTATCGCTGCTGAAGTTCCAGCAGGCACTGAACTAGCAAAAGTTCAGGAACTGGTTCGTGGTAACGGTACTGAAGTAGCAACACTCGACCCTCACAAATCTCAAGGTGTACCAGAATCTCACGTAATTCGTGACCTTCTAGAAGGTTTAGTGAACCAAGATGGCGACGGCAATACTATCCCAGGAGTAGCTGAAAGCTGGGAAACGACAGACAACAAAACATTTACTTTCCACCTGCGTAAAGACGCTAAATGGTCTAATGGCGATCCTGTAACGGCGAATGACTTCGTTTACAGCTTCCAACGTGCCGTTGATCCTTTAACTGCTTCTCCATACGCTTGGTATATGGAATATACCAAGATGGCGAATGCGAAAGATATCGTCGCGGGTAAGAAAGACAAGAGTGAACTAGGCGTAAAAGCTTTAGATGACTACACGTTAGAAGTGACATTAGATACAGCTGTCCCATATTTCGTAATGATGATGGGTCACACAACAGTGAAGCCAGTACATAAAGCAACTGTTGAAAAATTCGGTGACCAGTGGACTAAGCCTGAAAACTTTGTTGGTAATGGTGCATTTGTTCCAAATCAATGGGTAGTTAACGAGCGTCTTGAACTAGTACGCAACGAAAATTACTGGGATAACGAACATACAGTTCTTAACAAAGTAACATTCCTACCAATTGAGAACCAAGTTGCGGAAATGAACCGCTTCCTTTCTGGCGAACTAGATTTCACATACGAAGTGCCTAACGAGCACTTCCGTCGCTTACAGAAAGAGTATCCAGAAGATGTAAACATTAAGGGTAACCTGTGTACTTATTACTACCAATTTAATGCACAGAAAGCACCTTTCGACGATGTACGTGTTCGTAAAGCAATGTCTTATGCGATGGACCGTGACATCGTGACGAAAGCGATTCTTGGTCAAGGCCAAAAACCAGCTTACTTCTTGACTCCTGAAATTACTGCTGGTTTTGACCCGGTAACTCCAGAGTATGGTCAACTTTCTCAAAAAGAGCGTATTGCTGAAGCGAAGCGTCTTCTTGAAGAAGCTGGCTACACGAAGAGCAACCCACTTGAATTCAACCTGCTTTACAACACGTCTGAAAATCACAAGAAGCTTGCTGTAGCAATCGCATCAATGTGGAAGAAAGAGCTTGGTATTAACGCGAAACTCGAAAACCAAGAGTGGAAATCATACCTAGACAGTAAAGATACTGGTAACTTTGACGTTGCTCGTGCAGGTTGGTGTGGTGACTACAATGAAGCATCTTCATTCCTAACATTGATGGTTAGCCAAAATACAACTGCTGGTCAGCACTATAAGAGCGCAGACTATGACAAGATTATCGATAAAGCACTAAGCTCTACTTCAGAAGAAGAGCGTACTAAGCTATATATCGAAGCAGAAAAATTGCTAGCTAAAGACATGCCAATTGCTCCAGTCTACCAGTACGTTACAACACGTCTTGTATCACCTCAGCTAGGTGGTTACCCAGAAGGTAACGCCGAAGATAAGATCTATTCAAAAGATCTTTATATCAAAGCAAAATAACCTCCTATAAAAATAAAATATAACTAACTTAGACCTGTGTGCGAGAAATCGCACGCAGTGTCTATTTAATTTTTAATTGTCACAGACTGAAAAGAGTGAGTTTATGCTTAAATTCATTATGAAAAGGATATTCGAAGCGATTCCAACCATGTTGGTGTTGATCACTATATCTTTCTTTCTCATGCGTTTCGCACCGGGTAACCCGTTTTCGAGCGAACGCCCATTACCGCCAGAAGTTATGGCTAACATCGAAGCTAAATACGGCTTAGATAAACCTGTATTTGAACAGTACACAACGTACTTGACTAACATCGTTCAAGGTGACTTTGGTCCATCATTCAAATATCAAGATTACACCGTAAATGAGCTGATCGCAGTTGCGCTTCCTGTATCTGCGAAGGTCGGTTTTGTTGCCTTTATCTTTACCCTGATTATGGGGGTATCGGTCGGAACCATTGCCGCATTGAAACACAACACCTGGGTCGACTACACCATAATGTCGACTGCCATGCTCGGGGTGGTCATGCCGTCCTTCGTGTTGGCACCAGCGCTTATTTACCTATTCTCTCTACACTGGCATATATTTCCAGCAGGTGGTTGGCACGGGGGTACTTATATGTACATCGTCCTGCCAGTTATTGCGATGTCTCTTCTGTACGTAGCCACTTTTGCTCGTATCACTCGTGGTAGCATGATTGAAACTCTAAACAGTAACTTTATTCGAACGGCTCGCGCAAAAGGTCTAAGTTACCGTTACATTGTTCTTAAACATGCACTTAAACCAGCCCTGCTTCCTGTTGTTTCTTATATGGGACCTGCGTTCGTAGGTATCATTACAGGTTCAGTTGTCGTTGAAACCATCTTCGGCCTACCGGGTATCGGCAAACTGTTTGTTAACGCCGCGTTTAACCGTGACTATTCGCTAGTAATGGGTGTAACCATTTTGATTGGTTTCCTATTTATCTTATTCAACGCGATCGTTGATATTTTACTAGCGCTTATAGACCCGAAAATTCGCTACTAGCAGGACGCATGGTTATGTTGAAGAAAAAAGAAAACTTAGAAGCGATCGAAAAATTCTCTGAGAGTTTGGAAATTGAAGGTCGCAGTTTGTGGCAAGATGCGCGTATTCGTTTTATGCGTAACAAAGCGGCAATGGTCAGTCTATTTATCCTTACGCTCATGGTGCTATCGGTCATTTTCTTACCGATGCTAGCACAGCATGCTTATGATGATACTGACTGGTACGCAATGCATGCAGCACCAAGCGTGGATCATTGGTTTGGTACCGACAGTTTAGGTCGTGACCTATATGTTCGTACGATGATTGGCGGCCGTATATCTCTTATGGTAGGTGTGATGGGTGCATTCGTAGCGGTACTGATTGGTACGCTTTACGGTGCAGCTTCAGGCTTCATTGGCGGTCGCACTGACCGAGTAATGATGCGAATCCTGGAGATCCTATACGCGGTGCCATTCATGTTCCTAGTAATCGTACTGGTAACGTTCTTTGGTCGTAACATCGTACTGATCTTTGTTGCTATCGGTGCTATTGCTTGGCTCGATATGGCGCGTATTGTACGTGGCCAAACATTGAGTTTACGTAGTAAAGAGTTCATTGAAGCTGCTCACGTATGTGGTGTCAGCAAATGGAAAATCATTACACGTCATATCGTACCGAACGTATTGGGTATTGTTGCGGTTTACTCAACGCTTCTTATTCCAAGCATGATCCTTACAGAATCATTCTTATCTTTCCTTGGTCTTGGTGTTCAAGAGCCTATGACAAGTTGGGGCGCGCTGTTACAAGAAGGCTCGCAAACAATGGAAGTTGCTATCTGGCAACTGGCATTTCCAGCAGCATTCATGGTAGTTACCCTGTTCTGCTTTAACTACGTAGGTGATGGTCTGCGCGACGCGCTTGATCCAAAAGACAGATAACGAAATAGCAATTAAAAGCTATAAAAGATTAAGGAAGCAATAATGAGCTTATTAGATGTCAAAGATCTGCGCGTCGAATTTACCACGCAAGATGGTACCGTAACCGCAGTAAACGACCTGAATTTCTCACTCAACCAAGGCGAAACGCTAGGTATCGTTGGTGAGTCAGGTTCGGGAAAGTCTCAAACGGTATTTGCACTGATGGGGTTGCTGGCTAAGAACGGCATCATCTCAGGCAGTGCAAAGTTTGAAGGCAACGAAATTCTCAACCTACCTGAGAAAGAATTGAACAAAGTTCGCGCTGAACAGATCGCGATGATCTTCCAAGATCCAATGACCTCACTGAACCCTTACATGAAAGTATGTGATCAGTTGATGGAAGTTCTCATGCTGCATAAAGGTATGGGTAAAGCGGAAGCGTTCGAAGAATCAGTACGCATGCTTGAAGCGGTGAAAATCCCTGAAGCACGTAAACGTATTACCATGTATCCACACGAATTTTCTGGCGGTATGCGTCAACGTGTGATGATTGCAATGGCCCTGCTGTGTCGTCCGAAACTGCTTATCGCGGATGAACCAACAACGGCGTTGGATGTAACTATTCAAGCGCAAATCATGGAATTGCTGAACGAGCTTAAAGATGAGTTTAATACTGCGATTATCATGATCACCCATGACTTGGGTGTGGTTGCTGGTTCTTGTGACAAAGTATTGGTGATGTACGCAGGTCGTACTATGGAATACGGCACGGTTGATGAAATCTTCTATGAGCCAAGCCATCCCTATGCGGAAGGCCTGCTTAAAGCAATTCCTCGTTTGGATACCGAAGGTGAAATTTTACCGACGATTCCAGGAAACCCACCCAACTTACTTCGCCTACCGACAGGTTGTCCTTACCAAGACCGCTGTCACCGCGTAATGGACCGTTGTAAGCAAGAAGCACCGATTTTGCAGCCATTTGCTAAAGACCGTCAGCGTGCTTGTTTTTCTGATTGGGAGACTTGGACAAAATGAGTAAAGAATTACTATTAGATATTAAAAACCTTAAGGTTCACTTTAGCATTGCGGCTAAGTCTGCTTGGCCTTGGGCGAAACCATCAAACCTTAAAGCGGTTGATGGTGTGGATGTTCACCTTTACGAAGGTGAGACTCTGGGTGTAGTAGGTGAGTCTGGCTGTGGTAAATCAACATTTGCCCGCGCAATTATTGGTTTAGTTGAGGCAACTGAAGGCGAAGTTATGTGGTTAGGTCAAGACCTGACTAAGATGCAGGAAGTGAAGCGTCGTGAGACTCGTAAAGAGATTCAGATGATCTTCCAAGACCCGCTAGCATCGCTTAACCCGCGCATGTCAGTTGGAGACATCATTGCTGAGCCTCTACAAACTTTCTATCCTGAGCTTTCTAAACAGGAAGTGAAAGATCGAGTTAAAGAGATGATGGCAAAGGTTGGTCTACTGCCCAACGTAATCAACCGTTACCCACATGAATTCTCTGGTGGTCAGTGTCAACGTATCGGTATCGCGCGTGCACTTATCTTGAAGCCTAAGATGATCATCTGTGATGAGCCGGTTTCTGCTCTGGATGTATCTATCCAAGCTCAAGTAGTAAACCTTCTAATGGAACTACAGAAAGAGCTAGGTTTGTCTTTGGTATTCATCGCGCACGATTTGTCGGTTGTGAAACACATCTCTGACCGTGTATTGGTGATGTATTTGGGTAATGCGGTAGAACTTGGTGAATCAGATGCTTTGTTCTCCGATCCTAAGCACCCATACACCAAAGCGTTGATGTCTGCTGTTCCTATTCCAGATCCTCGCTTAGAGCGCAGCAAAACGATTCAGATGTTGGAAGGTGATTTACCTTCACCAATCAATCCACCGTCAGGTTGTGTGTTCCGTACTCGTTGCCCACAAGCAACTGAGGCTTGTGCTCAAACTAAGCCAACAATTCAAGGCGATGACGTACACGCAGTATCTTGCTTGCACGTACAAGTCTAGAACCCATTTAAAACGGTTCAGCCTGTGACAGGCTTAAGCGCAACTTTTTTATGAGTTGCGCTTTTTTTGTGTCTAGACTTTCACGCTGAACAAGCTTCATCAAATAATTCGAACAACTAAGCCAACTTCTTCTGGTTTTGAAACCGTGGGCTTTTTTTATACTAATACTAATCGTAGTAAATAACTGCTCATCCTAGCTTGTTAAAACGCTTGATAACGGCGTTAGAATTTTTGATTGTAGAATAACTACTAACAGAAAAATTCTGCCTTGTTCTCAAGCCTTTTTCTGCGCTATTTCTGAACATTTACTTACTGTGATTGGTATATAAAATTTTGGATGACAGAGGTTTGGATATGGGTAAGTTAGTTGAAGGTGTGTGGCATGATGTTTGGTACGACACTAAGGAAAGTGGCGGCAAATTTGTTCGTGAAGATGCTGGCTTTCGAAGCTGGGTAGAGAACAAGTCGGGCGCACAATTTCAGCCAGAAAGCGGCCGTTATCATTTATATGTATCATTAGCTTGCCCTTGGGCGCACCGAACTCTGATCTTTCGTGAGCTGAAAGACCTAACCGATCATATTGATGTGACGGTAGTCTGTCCAGACATGATGAGTGAAGGTTGGCAAATGGGGTTACCTGAACCTCTGTTCGGTCATACTCGTATGCACCAAATCTACACTCAAGCTAAGCCTGATTACTCTGGCCGGGTAACGGTACCTGTGTTATGGGATAAGAAAACAAACACCATTGTAAGTAACGAGTCCTCTGAGATTATCCGCATGTTCAACTCAGAATTTAATGAGTTAACGGGCAACACAGACGATTACTACCCGTGGGAATTAGCGAGCAAGATTGATCAGTGGAACGATTATATTTATCCGAATATCAATAATGGTGTATACCGAACGGGCTTTGCGACAACACAAGAAGCCTACGAAGAAGCGTATGACTCGTTGTTTGAAGCTTTAGATAAAGTTGACGCCCACCTTAGTGAGCACCGTTATCTAGCGGGTAACGAGATTACAGAAGCAGATTGGAGATTATTTACCACTCTGGTTCGATTTGATGCGGTCTATGTCGGGCATTTCAAGTGCAATAAACAGCGCATTGCTGATTACGTCCATATTCAAGGTTATCTAAAAGAGTTGTATCAAGTGAAGGGAATCAAAGAGACGACCGACTTTTACCATATAAAGCGTCACTATTACTACAGTCACACAGGTATCAACCCAACTCAAGTTGTACCAAAAGGACCAACGCTAGATTTAGAATCAGCCCACGGGCGAGGTTAGATTAATCCTCGACATAAAAAAACCCTAGATAAGAATCTAGGGTTTTTTGCTTTCTACAAAAGAAAAATTAGTTAATTACTTTTTCTTCAGCTTGAGCGGCTTGGTCTGCTTGGATAGCTGTTAGAGCTACTGTGTAAACGATATCGTCTACTAGAGCACCACGAGACAAGTCATTTACTGGCTTGCGCATACCTTGAAGCATTGGACCGATAGACACTAGGTCTGCTGAACGCTGTACCGCTTTGTAAGTCGTGTTACCCGTGTTTAGGTCTGGGAATACGAATACTGTCGCTTTACCTGCAACTGGAGAGTTAGGCGCTTTAGAAGCGGCTACGTTTTCCATGATTGCTGCGTCGTACTGAAGAGGGCCGTCGATCACTAGATCAGGACGTTTCTCTTGAGCAAGTTTGGTTGCTTCACGTACTTTATCTACGTCTGCACCTTTACCAGATTCACCAGTAGAGTAAGAGATCATAGCAACACGTGGGTCGATACCGAATGCCGCAGCAGAATCTGCAGATTGGATAGCGATTTCAGCAAGCTGTTCAGCTGTTGGATCTGGGTTGATCGCACAGTCACCGTATACAAGCACTTGATCAGGCAGAAGCATGAAGAAGATTGAAGATACGATAGAAGCATCAGGAGCAGTCTTGATGATCTGGAACGGAGGAACGATTGTGTTCGCCGTTGTGTGAACAGCACCAGAAACTAGGCCGTCAACTTCACCAGCTTCAAGCATCATAGTGCCTAGGAATACTGAATCTTCTAGCTTCTCACGAGCAACAACTTCAGTCATACCCTTAGCGCCACGAAGTTCTACTAGACGAGCTACGTAGTTTTCGCGAACTGAAGCAGAATCGATGATCTCAACGCCAGCGCCTAGCTCAACACCTTGCTGTGCAGCAACGCGACGGATTTCTTCAGGGTTACCAAGAAGTACACATGTTGCGATACCGCGTTCAGCACAGATAGATGCAGCTTTAACAGTACGTGGCTCATCACCTTCAGGAAGAACGATGCGCTTAGCCGCTTTACGAGCGAATTCTGTTAACTGGTAACGGAATGCTGGTGGGCTTAGACGGCGAATACCTTGAGTGCCTTCAGATAGAGAATCAATCCAAGGGCCATCAATGTGGCTTGCAACGTGATCGTTAACGAACTCGATACGCTCTTTATCGTCTGCAGGTACTTCTAGGTTGAAGCTCTGTAGGTTAAGAGACGTCTGCCAAGTGTTACCTTGCGCCTTAAAGATCGGTAGACCTGAAGCGAATGCAGGTGCACAAAGGTTAGCAATACTTTCTGGAATGTCGTAACCGCCAGTCAGTAGGATTGCGCCAATTTCAACACCGTTTTTCGCAGCAAGAGCCGCAGCAACGATAACGTCAGGGCGGTCTGCAGAAGTTACTAGCAGTGAACCTGGCTTGAAGTGCTCAATCATGTGCGGTAAAGAACGTGCACAGAAAGTGATGCTCTTAATACGACGAGTAGAGATTTCACCTTCGTTAACGATTTCAGCGTTAAGGTGTTTAGCCATATCAACCGCACGAGTTGCTATTAGATCGATGCTCCATGGCACACAGCCAAGAACACGGATAGGACTAGAGTTGAAGATTTGCATTACTTCAAGGTTCGCTTGTTGAGCGCTATCTGCATCGTCAAAGATTTCAGATAGGTCAGGGCGAGTACGGCCAGCTTCATCAACAGGAGCGTTAAGCTTGTTGATAATCACGCCTTTGATGTTCTTGTTCTTAGTACCGCCGAAGTTAGAACATGCTACTTCGATACGCTCTTTAAGCTGAGTAGGGTTATCAGTACCAGGAGTCGCAACGAATACGATCTCCGCACCAAGTGTTTTCGCGATTTCCGCGTTCACTTGGTTAGCAAATGGGTGCTTACGAGTAGGAACTAGGCCTTCGATTAGCGTTACTTCTGCGTCTTTGTTGATCTTGTTGTATTGCTCAACAACTGACTCAAGAAGCTCGTCCATTTTTTCACTACCGATCAAAGCTTCAGCTTTAGTCATTGCGATTGGCTCACCAATCTTAATGTCGCTGTTTGCGCTGATGATAGTAGACGTTAGATCTGGTTGGTTACCACCGCTACGAGGCTGAGCGATTGGCTTGTAGAAAGAAACACTTACGCCTTTACGCTCCATAGCGCGAAGAACACCCATGCTAACACTAGTAAGACCAACACCAGCGCTTGTAGGGATAAGCATAATAGTACGGGACATTGACGAACACCTTTAACTATTGGAAATAAAAAAAGCTCAACTGCTATTCCCACCGATATTAAAATTGGGGTAGGAATAGAAGTTGAGCCCCATTTTCTTGATATGAAAAACTGACTAGCTTCGAGTGAAGCTAGTCAGGAAAATCAATTAAAGACCTGCTAGTTTCGCAGTGTCTTCAGCAATTACTAGCTCTTCGTTAGTAGAGATAACCATTGCAGGGATACGGCTGTTAGCTGTAGTGATAGTACCTTCGCCGCCGAAACGAGCTTTAAGGTTAGCTTCACCGTCAACTTCGATGCCGAAGATGCCTAGGCGGTTAAGAACCATTTCACGGATTGGGCCAGAGTTCTCGCCGATACCGCCAGTGAAAGTGATTGCGTCTAGACGACCTTCTAGAGTTGCAGTGTAACCAGCAACGTACTTAGCTAGACGGTGACAGAACACGTCCATTGCACGAGTTGCTTCTTCTTTCTCACCGTAGTTGTCTTCAACGAAACGACAGTCAGAAGTCACTTCAGTTAGACCAGCAAGACCAGACTCTTTAGTCAGCATGTTGTTGATTTCTTCAACAGAGTAACCAAGAGCATCGTGTAGGTGGAAGATAATCGCAGGATCTAGGTCACCACAACGAGTACCCATTACAAGACCTTCAAGAGGAGTAAGACCCATAGAAGTATCTACAGATTGACCGTTCTTGATTGCACATACAGAAGCGCCGTTACCTAGGTGACAGTTGATGATGTTAACTTCTTCAACTGGCTTGTTTAGTAGGCCTGCAACTTCACGAGTGATGAATAGGTGAGAAGTACCGTGCATGCCGTAACGACGGATGCCGTGCTCTTTGTACAGGTTGTACGGCAGAGCGTATAGGTAAGACTCAGAAGGCATTGTTTGGTGGAATGCAGTGTCAAAAACAGCAACGTTTTTAAGGCCTGGGAAGTTTTGTTGAGCCGCTTCAATACCGATAAGATGAGCTGGGTTGTGAAGAGGTGCGAAAGTCGCAGCGTCTTGAATACCCTTAAGCACTTCATCAGTGATAAGTGCAGAAGAAGTGAACTGCTCGCCACCGTGAACGATACGGTGACCGATAGCGCCAAGGTTAGCTTTAAGCTCAGGCTTAGAAGCAAGAATAGTTTCTACCATGAAAGATAGTGCTTCTACGTGAGCTGCGCCCGCACCTAGTTGTGCTTCGTGCTTGCCGTCAAGTTTCCATTTCATACGAGCTTCTGGAAGACCAAGACATTCAGCAAGACCAGTTAGGTGCTCAGCACCTGTTTCTGCATCAACAACAGCAAATTTAAGAGAAGAACTACCACAGTTTAAAACTAAAACTAGCTTAGACATTAATGACTACCTGTTTATTTTTCTGATCGAAATCAGTTAAGGATGAAAATTAATCTCAAGAATAGACGAAGCACTGTTGCTTGCGTACTAACCTTGGTCAAAAAAACGTTAATTTCCGTATTAAAGTGAAAGCCACTTTTTAAGAAAAGAGGCTCTTGCATTCCTTGCAGAAGTCGTCCCAAAGTTGCTTAAATTGTAAATAAGGGCAACAATGAGATTGAGGTCTGCAAATAATAGCGATATTGTGCAAATATAACAAAAAAATTTGAAAGAATATTATTTTTCGTCAAATTTTTGTGTTTTTAGTTGATGATTTCAACTTTTTTTTAACGGGAGACTCATATGAGCAATAGAGTTGGTTTAGCGAGCAGTTTAAAAGATGGCCAAAAGTACATGGATCTCTGGCCTGTTCGAAAAGAGTTAAACGCTATTTTCCCTGAGCAACGCATTATCAAGGCGACGCGCTTTGGCGTAAAGGTGATGCCAGCAATAGCCGCTATTAGCGTTCTTACGCAAATGGTCTTTAATAATTATCAAGCGATGCCGCAAGCTGTGGTTATGGCTTTGTTCGCTATTAGTTTACCGCTTCAGGGTATGTGGTGGTTAGGCAACCGCTCAAACACGCAACTTCCACCAGCATTAGTATCGTGGTATCGCGAATTACACGAGAAAATTACTGAGACAGGTTTTGCTTTAGAACCAATAAAGCCACGTCCTCGTTATAAAGAATTGGCGATCATTTTAAATCGCGCATTTCGTCAGCTAGATAAGTCCTCTATGGAGCGTTGGTTCTAAAAGAGCAGTTTGTTTCCTCCGTTTGTCTGAGAACGACTTTGTATCAGTAGCTCGTTCTCAGATTCGTTCTCTACTTTAGTTGTTTAGTTACTCCCTTATTCATTTTGTTTCTTACCTTTCAGTTAACCTAATCTGGCCTTTTCTCGCATAACTCGAACTTTGTTGTATTTTTGTTAAATATCACTTCAACTTATCAATAGTTACTGGTAATAATGTCAATAGTGATTATTTTGATGTTGTTCTCTTCGAGCGATTAATAACGAGTAGAGCTTGATGTAGGGAGCGATAATGGGTTCTGTAAGAAAGGTATTGGCAGCGGTTTTAGGCTGTCTGTTGTTGCTGTGGACTGGCAACGTAATGGCGAACGTCGCCAAAGTATCGGTTTCACAAGTTGTTGACCACCCAGATCTGAATGCGACACGTCTAGGGCTTATCGAAGGATTGAGAGCGAAAGGCTATGAAGCAGGTGAAAATTTAGAGTTTTCCTACGAAATGGCCAATGGCAGTCCTGTCCAAGCGGCCAAGATCGCTAGAGAGTTAGTGAGCGAAAATCCCCATGTGTTAGTGGGCATTGCTACCCCGACCTCACAAGCGTTAGTCTCAGCTACTCGTTCAATTCCTATTGTATTTACGGCAGTTACCGATCCAATCGGTGCAAGGCTAGTTAAACAATTGGAAATGCCGGGGCGAAATGTCACCGGTCTTTCTGATTTATCTCCGGTTTCTCAACATGTCTCACTGATTAGAGAGCTTCTTCCTCAGGCAAGCTCTATTGGGGTTGTTTATAATCCTGCAGAAGCAAATGCCGTTGCGTTAGTTGGTTTGTTGAAAGAGGCTGCGAGAGATTTTGGTATTACTCTTTATACTGAAAAAGCGTTGACCATTGATGATGTTGAATCAAAAGCAGGGTTTGTTGCCAAGAAGTCTGATGTTATCTATGCGTTGACCGATAACACGGTTGCAAGTGGTATAGAAGGTCTTATTGAAGCAGCGAATCAAGCGAATACTCCCGTCGTCGCAGGGGCTACTTCTTACGTTGGTAAGGGAGCTATTGCGGGCTTAGGGTTAGATTATTATGACGTAGGTGTCCAAACTGCAGACTATGTAGCGGCGATTCTGAACGGACAAAAACCTGGAAAGTTAAGTGTTAAAACAGCAAAGAGTTCGAAACTGGTCATTAACTTAGACGCGGCTCGCGAACTTGGTGTGACACTGCCGAAGTCCGTCATTGATCGTGCGATAATCAGTCGTTGATAAGGTTAATTATCAATTGTTTGACGGTATTTAAGTGATTGTTGTTAACAGTATTGAATTTGCTTAGATGAACAAAACTCATCGATTCTATATCTGGCTTGCGTTCTACTTTATTCATTTTTAAGCAGTTATCTTACCATTAGTCATATCGTTAATATCAATTTACATCATTTTACATCGAGGGAAATGACAATTAATGCCATAATATTAATGGTATAAATGAAAATAGCTGAGCACTAAGAGCACATTATATGAAAGTAAACAGGCACTTTAGCCTTCGCTTTGTCTTTGGATTCCCTGCCGTGATCGCCATAATGTTGCTAGGTCTAATTGGTAAGAATCATTTTGATGCGGTAAAAAAAGATATCAACGTTGAGTTTCATCGCATTGAAGAGGTGTTCACACGAACGACGAAGGTGGTTACTGCTTTAGATTACAGCTTCTCAAACTACTACAAATCCGGAAATCCACTTTTTCTCGACCATAATAAGCAGGTAGTTAATGGCCTATGTCGCATTTGGCCTATCGACGTCCTGCTTCTCGCAGATGGTAAAACCGGCGATATCCCTTCAGTTGACATCGACTATATGCTGGTTGGTGAAGAGTCGTTGTGCTCTGAAAGCAGCGATAGCTATAAAGGTGCATCAGAGAAGATCGCTTTAGCTCCTATCCTTTCATTTCTATCTCAACTTGATGAATATCATGACGGTGTGCACTTCATTGATGCGAGTGGTTATGTCATTTCATCACCTGAAAATTTTGCCAAAGGATTAAGTAAGGCGCTTCTTTCCACCATCAAAAGTCGACCTTATTGGCAAAAAACTGCTAATAATCCAGAACAACTTACGTTAACTGGGCCTGTGTACCGATTCGATTCACTGGACCGAATTATCAGTATGACTATTCCTGTATTTCACAAAGGCGTCCATCAAGGGATGCTATCTGTCGATATTGATGCGGACAAACTGTTAGAGGCTTCTAATCAGCATTTAGCGGGAAGAGTGAACATTATTGATACGACTCTGGTGGATCCAAGCGATTCTGCAATCTTTTATCGTGAGATTTCCTTAGAAGGCGTCGCGTCACATCATGCGATGTATTACGAGTTAAATCTAGCTAAGGAAATCGAGCATTTCTTTATTTATGAAAAAGATAGCTTAATTGTTGCGATTATCGTTTATCTGTTCTCCGTGACCATTTTCTTTTACGTTAATTCCAATATTGAACGCGGTTACTTTAAAGAGCTTGCTGCCAAAGATCCGATGACAGGGTTATTGAATCGACGTGGTTTAGAAGTGTTTTGGCAAAGCGTAGAGCATGACCAACTATTTGCTCTAACGGTGCTTGATATTGATGATTTTAAGTCAATCAATGACACCTATGGGCATGATAAAGGCGACGATGTGATTCGCTTTATGTCTCGTCAGATAAATAACAGCATTCGAAGCAGTGACGTGGCAGCTAGGTTTGGTGGAGAAGAGTTTGTTGTTTACATGAAAGGCGAGGATCGTGAGACACTGATGAGAACGTTAGAGCGTGTGAAAAATGCGATTTGCGCGACATCAGCCGATGTTATTCCCAATGGATTTACAGTATCAGGTGGTGTCTGTCTCGTTGAAACAGAGCAAAACAAACTTAACTTCGAAGAGATATTTAAATACGCAGATGAAAAGCTGTACGTGGCTAAGACGACAGGTAAAAACCGTCTCGAATTTTAGCCACGCGATTGGACAAGTGTTTTGAGGAGTAAGTAAGCAGTGATGCGTTTTTTGAATAAAACGTGCCTAAAGAATTAATGGAATTGGCAGTGTTGCTCTTGGTAAAGCTGCAGGCGTTCTACTATCGGTGGCGCCTTCTTAAAGGTACGAATTTCTTTAAATAGTTCGTTTGCTTCAGGGTAGCCTTTACTTAAATAAACAAACCACTGCTTCACTCTATTGGGGTAGTACATGCCTTTATCCCCTTTAATTTGAAACTCTGAGTAGCGCAGTAAAAGTTCAATCACTTTATTCCACGGCATTTTAGGGTGGTTGTGTTTAACGACATTACCAAGGTTCGGAATGTTGAAAGCACCACGGCAAACCATCAATGAATCGATTCCTGTTGTTTCAATGCAATCTTGACCATCTTGATAGTTCCAAATTTCTCCATTCGCAATCAACGGTAAAGAGGTCCGCTCTCTTATTTGATTGATGTAATCCCATTTGATTTCGCTGGCTTTGTAGCCGCCAACTTTGGTACGAGCATGTACAGTCAGTTCATCCGCTTTCGCTTGTTCGATAGCGTCGACAATCTCAAAGCACTCATCCGGGTGCTCCCAACCCAAGCGAATTTTAGCTGAAACGGGGATATGCTCAGGCACTGCTTCTCTGCATGCTTTTACTACTTGGTAAATAAGTTCTGGCTCTTTGAGCAATGAAGCCCCACCATTACTTTTGTTTACCGCTTTGGCTGGACAACCGAAGTTTAGATCGATCCCTTTCGCGCCAAGATTTGCTGCTTGAATAGCATTCTCTGCCATCCATTTAGGATGTTGACCCAGTAGCTGAACATGGACAGGCACACCAGACATGGTTTGAGAGCCCTGAAGTAATTCTGGACAAATACGGTGGAAAACATGCGGGGGAAGAAGTTGATCAACGATACGCACAAATTCTGTGACACAGAGATCGTAATCATTGATCTCTGTAAGAATTTCACGCATTAGGTGATCTAGAACGCCCTCCATAGGGCCAAGTATTACTCGCATATTGCTCTACCGAAACTGAGTGTATCGAAAATTAAGAGGCGTGATTGTACGGTTTGATCATAGAGATGTCACTATGCGTGTAGTAGGTGTCGGCATAACGGCTTCAGCGGTTAATAGCGACAGGTTAAGCCTGATAACGTTATAATGGGATAAATGATCTAATAAATAGAGCTTTCATGACATATCAATTATTAAACTTACCTGAATCTACGACTGACATTACTCCTCAATTTATCGAAGGGGCAATTCTTGCTTCTAACCTTGCGACTAAGCCATTAGATCCAGAAGCGTGGCTGGCTGTCATTGCTCCTGAAGCTGGCAAAGAATTGGTTTCAATGGTGACTGAGCAAATTAACCGTCAACATAATCTAATTCAGCGTAATGAATATTTACTGACTGATGTGTTGGCTGATGGCGATTTTAATGAGCAGTTCGCCGATTTCGCTGAAGGTTTTATGATGGTTTGGCCTACTGTGGAAGAGCAATGGCAAACAGTGACGATGGCTGATGGCACTCTGCGTATGTTACAAGCGCTCCTAACAACTCTCATGTTAGCGATTGATGAAGAACAAACTCAGCAGCAAATGATTGCGGCTGGGCTTGAAAACCCACCATCACTTCAAGATTTAGTGGGGCAGGTTGATCTAATGATTTCAGAGGTGGCATTGGCGGCTGATGAAGCTATGTTAGGCAATAAATCGCAGAGCGTGAACCCATTCAAAGGTATTGGTCGCAACGACCCTTGCCCATGTGAAAGTGGCAAAAAGTTTAAGCAGTGCTGTGGCAAAAACAGCTAATCACGGCTTGTTGAGTAACTCAGCTTGAGTGAGTAGTTAACTTCCTTTAAGTGATGAAAAGCTTAAGCGATAAAAAAGTCGACCTTGTAGTCGACTTTTTTGTTCTATTTTAAAGGTCTGTATTAGTCGTTTTTCGATTTGAAAAATTGAGAAATGATAACAAAACCACAAGCAATTAAGTTACCGGCAAAGATAATCACTAGCCATTGAGGCATCGACAGGTCTAAGAGTTGCCAAACGACTTTACTGCAGTCGCCGTAAGCTTCGAACATCCACGGGGCCCATTGGTTTAATGGTGCCCAACTAGGGAAGGTTACGAATAAATCACAGGTAGCGAAAGGAGACGGATTAAACTGGTAGTCAACGTGCTCTAACGCAAGCATTAAACCTTTATAAGCACCAAATCCCCAACCAGCAAGGCCTAGCCAGCGTGATACTGGATTATTAGGAGCAACAGCGCCAATGATTGCCGCGACGCCGATAGCAAGCATAGCAACGCGCTCATAGATACACATTACACAAGGGCCAAGCATCATCACATGCTGAAAGAAGAGAGCGCATGCTTCAAAAAATACAATAAAAGCCAGCAATAAAAGCCAAGATAAACGTCCCTTAGAGAAGTCTTTGAGCATTACAAAAAAATTCACGAATTTAATCCTGTCTATAAAATAAAAAAGCCCTGAATACTCAGAGCTTTTTATCTTGGATAAGTTTCCTAATCAACTAATATTTTTGATTAGTTAGTTATACTTGTTGTGGTTTGTGACACAGTGTTTAGCTTAGTGACCGCCAGAGATAACTGGAGCAATGACTTCACCAGTTCGGTGAATAATCCAACCTGCATCATAAAACCATGTTGTCATTGGTTCAACGAAGAACACAATACCGGCAAGGCCAACCAGTGCCAACACGATAGTATATGGCAGAGCCATGATGACCATGCGGCCATAAGACAGTCGAATTAACGGAGCAAGTGCTGATGTTAATAGGAATAGGAATGCAGCTTGGCCGTTTGGTGTAGCAACCGAAGGTAAGTTAGTACCTGTGTTGATAGCAACAGCAAGTAAGTCAAATTGGTCACGAGTTATGATGCCTTCAACGAGCGCTGTTTTCACTTCGTTGATGTAAACCGTACCTACGAACACGTTATCCGAAACCATCGATAAGATACCGTTGGCTACATAGAAGAGGGCTAACTGTGCGCCTTTATCTTCAACGTGAAGTACTGCATCGATCACTGGCTTAAATAGTGATTGGTCGATGATTACCGCAACTACAGCGAAGAAGACAGCCAGAAGTGCTGTAAATGGTAGCGCTTCTTCAAAGGCTTTACCCATTGAATGCTCTTCGATAACGCCAGTAAATGCCGTTGCTAAAATAATAACTGAAAGGCCGATCAAACCCACTTCAGCGACGTGAAGCGCCAAGCCTACAATAAGCCAAACTGCGATTGCACCTTGAACCCATAGTTTTGCAACGTCTTGCTTGGTACGATTTGCTCGTTCTTTGTTGTCGAACTCAACTAAGATTTGGCGAACGTTATTTGGCAATTTTGCACCGTAGCCGAACACTTTGAATTTCTCTACAAGCGCACAAGTTAGAATACCGCAGACGAATACAGGCAGTGTTACTGGTAGCATACGGATAATAAACTCACCGAATTCCCAACCTGCTTGTTTAGCAATTACTAGGTTTTGCGGTTCGCCTACCATAGTCATTACACCACCTAACGCGGTACCAACACCAGCGTGCATAAGCAGTGAACGTAAGAAAGCGCGGTAGTTTTCTAAATCATCACGTGTTAGTTCGGAGATCTCTTCATCATGAGTATGATCGTGCGCAGACGTTGTGCCTTTACCTGATGCTACTTTGTGGTAGATAGAGTAGAAGCCAACTGCAACGCTAATAACGACCGCGATTACTGTCAGTGCATCTAGGAAGGCAGACAAGAAAGCAGCGGCAACACAAAACGCAATAGAGAGTAAAACTTTGGACTGGATGCCGAGCAGTATCTTCGTGAAAATGAACAGAAGCAGTTCTTTCATGAAGTAGATACCAGCAACCATGAACACCAATAAGAGTAATACAGGAAGGTTTGCTTGTAGCTCGTGATAAACCATTTCAGGCTTGGTCATACCAATGGCGATGGCTTGAATTGCTAATAAACCACCAGGTTGAAGAGGGTAGCATTTTAGCGCCATAGCTAGCGTGAAAATAAACTCAACCACCAATAGCCAGCCCGCAACAAATGGGTCAACTAGGAAGAAAACAAACGGGTTGATGATTAAAAAGGAAATGATGGCAAGTTTATACCAATCAGGAGCCTTACCAAGGAAGTTCTTGATAAAAGCGTTTCCGAGAGACATCGGCATGTTAATACTCTTTTATGTTGATTATGAATAGACAAGCAATACAACATTTGAGAATCGAGTTATGTATTTGTTAAAACACATAACTAACAGTGACTTAGAAAAACTACATTCCATGTAATGTTCTGTGGTCTTGCCAAGTCACTCCCTTAGAAACTCAAGCACTGCTAATTTTTGAGCGCAACTCTACTCTTAGATAACATTTAGTCAACAGGAAAAGCCCTGCTGCACTAAAAATACCCCTTTTTTATCGAGAAACGCGATCAAAGTAGCGCAAGCATACCACTTAAAATGTGATAAAAACCGACTAGAATCAATATTTGAGCGAAATGATTGAAATTTACATGATAGAAGCGGTTTATATATGATTATTACAACTTAACATTGCAATTTAGTGGTTTTAAAAATATGACCAACATCATTGATTTAAAAGGAAATTTGTTGTGTTAATAATTTGTTGAAATGGTGGTTTGTAGTTGCTTGCTTTCTAAAGCTAAGTTGCAAACGTGTGCTGAACTTTAGAGTTTTAACTCTACTCGTGTTTTGGGGGAGTAAAACTTTTGAGGGTGTTTCCGCTAGGTGTGACTAGTGGTATGATGAGTAAATTAAAACAGAATAATTAAATTGGATTGAAGTGTAGATGGTCATTAAGGCGAAGAGCCCGGCAGGATTTGCAGAGAAGTATATTATTGAAAGTATTTGGAATGGCCGTTTCCCTCCAGGTTCTATCTTGCCAGCAGAGCGTGAGCTTTCCGAGCTGATTGGCGTTACACGGACTACGCTTCGTGAAGTACTTCAGCGTCTTGCACGTGATGGTTGGTTGACAATCCAACATGGCAAGCCAACGAAAGTTAATCAGTTTATGGAAACCTCAGGTCTTCATATTCTCGATACATTGATGACGTTGGACGTGGATAATGCAAGTAAGATGGTAGAAGACTTGCTTGCTGCTCGAACGAATATCAGCCCTATCTTTATGCGTTACGCATTCAAATCAAATAAAGAAGCTTCAGAGCGTACGATCAGTAATGTGATTGAATCTTGCGAAGCGCTACTTGCGGCACCAACGTGGGACGAGTTTTTAGAGTCTTCACCTTATGCTGATAAGATCAAACAATCAGTGAAAGAAGATGTAGAAAAAGATGAAGCGAAACGTCAGACGATACTAATCGCGAAGACTTTTAACTTTTATGACTACATGCTTTTCCAACGCCTGGCATTCCATTCAGGCAACCAAATCTATGGCCTGATTTTTAATGGTGTGCGTAAATTGTATGACCGAATTGGCAGTTACTACTTCTCTAACCCAGAAGCTCGACGCTTGGCGATGGACTTCTATAAAGAGTTGTTCATTATCTGCGAGAGCGGCCAACGTGAAAACTTGCCATTAGTGATTCGTAACTACGGCATCGCAAGTGCACAAGTTTGGAATGAAATGAAAACGACATTACCAACGAACTTCACTGAAGACGACAGCTAAGCCATAGGTTTACTATTGTTGTTCCTGTTTAGTCGGTGACGTAAAGAAAACGAAAAAGCGGCGAGATAATCAAATTATCTCGCCGCTTTTTATTCATCGATAGTTGGTGAAAACTTATCAATAGGCAGTAACTTACCCTGAAAACTCTTCTGAGTCTGGACGGTTAGTAAATTGCACGCCATTTAGAAAATCGCAAAGTAGTTGGTCTTCACATACTTTGTAGTTCTTGTTCTCTGGCTTGCGGAAGTAAGCGCCGATTTCGTATTTGCTTAAGCTAATGCCAACTACTTCTAGTACGTCCAAAACATCTTCTGCTTTCATGTTTAATGCGATACGAAGCTTCATGAAGATCATGTTGTTCGTCAGTGCAACTTCAGGTTTAGGTTGCTCGCCTTCTTTCTTGCCACGCTTAAGGTTGATGAAACCATTTAGGAGTACCGCTAACTCTTTATCTTTCATCTTAGAGCATGACTTGTCGTTGTCGTCTTTTAGCCAGTTAATCACTTGGTCATGAGCAACGGTCACATCAGCTTGTTCGATAGCTTTGATGATTTGTGCATTTTTAAGGTTTAGTGCGTGTTGAATACGACGCAAGATTTCGTTGTTAGTCACTGGGGATTCCTAAAAATGGTTTTAGAGTAAAGAGGTGTTTATCGTCGACAAACTAATTTCTACTCTACATAGCATAGTTGACGGCGACTCTAACAGAGAACGCTTATTTTCGGTAGATATAAAAAATCCCCAATGCTGATTAACTCTTTCAAGTTAAAAATGCATTAGGGATTTAGTGATGAGTGCTTGTTATCTGACTGAAGCCAGAATTACATTACACGCATACCAGGTTGAGCACCTTCGTGTGGTTCAAGGATCCACAGGTCGCTGCCGCCAGGGCCAGCTGCCAGGATCATGCCTTCAGACATACCAAACTTCATCTTACGAGGTTTTAGGTTAGCTACCATTACGGTTAGCTTGCCTTCTAGCTCTTCAGGTTTGTATGCTGATTTGATGCCAGAGAATACTTGGCGAGTCTCACCACCGATGTCCAGTTGGAACTTTAGTAGTTTGTTCGCTTTTGGTACTTCTTCACAAGAGATGATACGAGCAATACGCATGTCTACTGCAGCAAAGGCATCGAACTCAATCTCGTCTGCGATTGGCTCTTTGTCTAGCTCAGTTTGGCTTGCTTGTTCTTTTTCAGCTTCTGCTTTTTCTTTCGCTGCTGCCTCTGTGGCTGCATCTTCTTTAGAAGACTCAACCATTGCTTCCACTTTCTTAGGATCAATGCGGTTGAATAGCGCTTTGAACTTAGTGATCTCGTGATCAGTTAGCGGAGTCGCAATCGCTTCCCACGTTAGCTCTTCGTTTAGGAAAGCCTCAGTGCGAGCTGCAAGCTCTGGCATTACTGGTTTCAGGTAAGCCATTAGTACGCGGAATAGGTTAATACCAACAGAAGAAACTTCTTGAAGCTCTTTCTCTTTACCTTCTTCTTTTGCAAGAACCCAAGGTGCTTTCTCATCGATGTACTGGTTAGCTTTATCCGCTAGTGCAGTGATTTCACGGATAGCACGGCTGAACTCACGAGTTTCGTATAGCTCGCCGATACGCTCAGCAGCAGCAACGAATTCGTTGTATAGCTCAGGTTCTGAAAATTCAGCAGCTAGCTTGCCTTCAAAACGTTTAGTGATGAAGCCAGCGTTACGAGAAGCTAGGTTAACAATCTTGTTTACTACATCAGCGTTTACACGTTGAGTGAAGTCTTCAAGGTTAAGGTCTAAATCATCGATACGGCTGTTTAGCTTAGCTGCGTAGTAGTAACGCAGACACTCAGGGTCTAGGTGGTTTAGGTACGTGCTTGCTTTGATGAATGTGCCTTTCGACTTAGACATCTTTGCACCGTTCACTGTTACGTAGCCGTGCACGAATACGTTGTTTGGCTTACGGAAGCCTGCGCCGTCTAACATTGCTGGCCAGAATAGGCTGTGGAAGTAAACGATGTCTTTACCGATGAAGTGGTAAAGCTCAGTTGTGCTGTCTTTCTTCCAGTATTCATCGAAGTTTAGATCGTCACGCTTGTCACATAGGTTCTTGAAAGAAGCCATGTAGCCAACAGGTGCGTCTAGCCATACGTAGAAGAACTTGTCTTTTTCACCTGGGATTTCAAAGCCAAAGTAAGGTGCATCACGTGAGATATCCCACTGTTGCAGACCAGACTCAAACCATTCCTGCATTTTGTTTGCAGTTTCATTCTGTAGAGAGCCAGAACGAGTCCATTCTTTAAGCATACTTTCGAACTGAGGTAGGTCGAAGAAGAAGTGCTCAGAGTCTTTCATTACTGGAGTTGCGCCAGAAACCGCTGATTTAGGGTTAATCAGTTCAGTTGGGCTATATGTCTCACCACAGTTATCACAGTTATCACCATACTGGTCTTCTGATTTACACTTAGGGCAAGTACCTTTTACGAAGCGGTCTGGTAGAAACATCTCTTTCTCAGGGTCGAAAAGCTGAGAAATAGTACGGCTAGAAATGAAGCCGTTCTTTTTAAGTTCTAGGTAGATGTGAGAAGCCAGTTCACGGTTCTCTTCGCTGTGTGTGCTGTGGTAGTTATCAAAGCTGATATCAAAGCCAGCGAAGTCTTTTTGGTGCTCTTCACTAACAGCAGCGATCATCTCTTCTGGTGTGATACCCATCTGTTGAGCTTTAAGCATAATTGGCGTGCCGTGAGCATCGTCAGCACAGATGAAGTTTACAGTGTTGCCACGTAGACGCTGGTATCGAACCCAGATATCAGCTTGGATATGCTCAAGCATATGACCAAGGTGAATAGAGCCGTTAGCGTACGGAAGCGCACAAGTTACCAAAAGTTGTCTTGGATCAGTTGCCATACTTAATAATTCGCTTTTTTGATAGGTATAAATTTTGAGAGGTAATACTACTTTATAACGTGTGATACGCCAAGGTATCAGACAAAGGATTCCCCTAGTTTTTTAGGGGTTCAGTCTTTATCTCGTGGGTGATAGCATAAATAAAAAAGGAGCCTCAATGCGTAACTTTACTTCTAAGCAAGATTTCTGTTCATGGTTGAATGAGTTCGAATCACCAATCCTCATTCCTGAGTGGGCGCAACACCAAAATATTGTATCGGTTGATCCGCGTGGATCATTTGTTATTACTTTACCTTTTGCTGCGAATCAACTGGCTGCTGATCTTAAATACTGGATTAACGCTCAGATCGAACAGCAACTTGTCAGCGCTTTTCAATTCGAAGTGAATGTGAAGCCATCAGCGCTTGAAACTACCGTTGCTACACCATTGAAAGGCGTTAAGAACATTATCGCGGTAACGTCTGCCAAGGGGGGAGTGGGTAAATCAACAACTTCGGTAAACCTTGCGCTCGCGTTATCTAAGTCAGGTTCAAAAGTCGGTTTGCTGGATGCAGATATCTATGGCCCGTCAGTGCCTATGATGCTTGGCCAATTAGACGCAAGACCACAAGTACAGAATAATAAATGGATGATGCCAATTGAGGCGCATGGCATTTTTACACATTCTATTGGGTATCTTGTGTCGAAAGACGATGCGGCAATCTGGCGTGGCCCTATGGCAGCTAAAGCTTTAGGCCAACTTGTTAACGAAACCGTATGGCCAGAGTTGGATTACCTTGTTATCGATATGCCACCGGGCACGGGTGATATTCAGCTAACGTTGTCGCAGCAGATCCCAGTAACGGGCGCGGTAGTCGTGACGACTCCTCAAGATTTGGCTTTAGCCGATGCACGTAAAGGTGTAGCGATGTTCGATAAAGTGAACGTACCTGTGGCGGGTCTCGTCGAAAACATGAGCTACCATATTTGTAGTCATTGTGGTGAGAAAGAGCATATCTTTGGCGCTGGTGGCGCAGAGGCTATGTCTGAAGAATTTTTCCTCGATATCTTGGCGCAAATTCCACTGCATATTGATGTACGAGAAGACATTGATGCTGGCTGCCCAACGGTAATACGTCGCCCTGACAGCGAACATACTCGTCATTATCTAGAGCTTGCTGAAAATGTTGCTGCGAAGATGTTTTGGACGGGAAAAGCGAGACCGGAAGCAATTAACTTCTCTATGGTTGAATAAAGTTGGCCACTCTCAATGTCTTGTAAATAATGGTTGGTAAGATAAATGGCTTTTTGGGTTTAGGAAATAGCCATTGGGGTTGTGCAAATAGTTGTAGGTAAGTTATTTGAAAGCAAACGATTGTATTCATTAAATGCATTGATATCATCAATTTGACTGCAATTAGCTAAAATGGCGACTAGAATCTATGTTGTTTAGCCCCTATAATCAGGCGGTTTATCTCTTCCCACCACCAAACCATATCGGGTGCAAAATTAATGTCTGATAATAATCAATGTGTCATCGTAGGTATCGCTGGCGCTTCAGCTTCAGGAAAAAGTCTGATTGCTAGTACAATTTATAATGAATTGCGCGAAAAAGTAGGCGACCATCAAATTGGTGTTATCACGGAAGATTGCTATTACAGCGACCAAAGCCACTTGAGTATGGAAGAGCGTGTTAAAACTAACTACGATCACCCAAATGCACTAGATCATGATCTTTTATGTGAACATCTACAGCAGCTAATGAGTGGTAATGCAGTAGAAGTTCCGGAATACAGTTACACAGAGCATACACGCACTTCTGAAACGACTACACTTACCCCTAAGAAAGTGATCATTTTAGAAGGTATTCTGCTTCTAACTGACCCGCGTCTCCGTAAACTAATGCACGCAAGCGTGTTTATGGATACGCCATTAGACATCTGTCTACTACGTCGTGTTAAACGTGATGTAGAAGAGCGTGGTCGTACAATGGACACGGTACTTAAGCAATATCAAGAAACAGTGCGCCCAATGTTTATGCAGTTTATCGAGCCTTCAAAACAACACGCAGACATCATCGTTCCTCGTGGTGGTAAAAACCGTATTGCGATTGATGTGTTAAAAGCGCACATTGCGAAGTTGTTGAAGTCTTAATCGAATAAAATTTTGCCTAAGTGACTCACTTAGCTTTATTTTTTACCGAATCAGTGGCACTTTTATAGTGCCACTTTCTTTTGGAATCTAAGCAAGGAATATGCGGATGAAGAAACTACTCATTTTCATAGCTGTACCAGTGTTTGTTGTTATTGCAGCAATTCTGGCACTAGTGCTGTTAGTGAATCCCAACCAATTTAAGCCATTAATTGTCGAACAAGCCCAAAAACACACCGGCCTAGAGCTCGTGATCGAGGGTGATATCAGCTGGCAATTCTTCCCATCTATTGGCTTTGCTCTTGGTCAAACTGAATTACGTAACCCTGAAGGATTTACCCAACCTAACCTATTTAAGGTTGATAACGTTGGTGTTGATGTGTCGGTTACTCCGCTATTTAGCAACCAACTAGAAATCGGCAACGTGACTCTGGATGGTGCAGAATTCTATTTAGAAACCCTTAAAGATGGTCGTAAGAACATCGATGCGTTAACGCAGGCATCAGCGTCTCAAGAGCCTGAGTCTGTTGCAGATACCCGTTCTGAATCCGCGCCAGCGACCGAAGAACAAGGTACGACAGAAGTATCAGGTTGGACGATAAACCTTGCGGGCGTTACTGTCTCAAACGCATTGTTTGAAATGGACGACAAGCAAGCCGGCTCATTCACTAAGTTATACGATGTGTCTTTAAACTTGTCTGAATTTGCGGTTGATACGTGGACCACTGCGACCTTTGCTGCCTCTGGTGAAAACAATCAGCAGAAGTTCTCTGCAGAAGGTAGTGCTGAGTTTAAATTAGCGGAAGGTTTTGCAAGTTACGCACTTCGCAATATTGACCTAAACGCTAAGTTCAATGATCCTGCGACGTCGATTGAATCTGCAAAAATTGGTTTGAACACGTTTGAGTTCGATAAGGTAAACCAACTTACTTATGCTGTAGTTGGTAACGCCGCAGGCCTTGACCTTGATCTTAAAGGTGGTGGTGAACTAACGGTAGATAGTGCGATTTCAAAAGTCACATTGAATAAGCTGACGTTAGATTCAACACTCAAAGGCGATGCGCTTCCACAATCACCAATGAAAGTGGATATGTTGTCTGACCTAAGCTTTGATCTTAATAAGAGCCACTTGAGCTTTGTGCTAGAGAAGTTGCAAGCAAATGCTATCGAGCTAGACGGTAAAGCAGACGTCACCTTATCTGAAATACCAAAGGTTCGTTTCTCTCTCCATAGTCCAAATATCGATTTAGATGAGTTCTTAGGTTTGGGTAAGACAACAGAAACAGCGAGCACAGCGCCTTCTGATTCTGCTGGTGGCTCAACGTCAAATTCTGATAGTTCAGCTCCTACTAAAGAAGTAGAACCTGATCTTTCGGCTCTGAAAACGTTAGACGTGAAAGGTGACATCACGATTGATAAGTTCAAAGCGAACAACGCGAAGATGCAGAATGTTAAAACAGCATTTTCTGTTAATCGTGGTATCGCGGAGCTAACCTCATTTACATCGAATCTCTACGATGGGTCTATCTCTGCAACAGCTAGATTAGATGCACGTAATACACCGGCGACTTACACCGCTAAGAAGAAAATCAAAGGTGTGAAAGTTCAGCCGTTACTGGTTGATGTCGCTGAAAACGATATGCTAGAAGGTACTGGTAATATCGATGTTGACGTCAAAGGTAAAAGCTTGACACCAACAGGGATTAAACAGAACTTAGTCGGTACGATTGCGATTAATTTCGAAGATGGTGCGGTTAACGGTATTAATGTCGCTCAGCTGATTCGAGAAAACTACGCCAAGATCAAGGGTGAGAAGGTCGAAAAAGTTGATGGCGCACAGAAGACTGATTTCAGTGCAATGAAAGCGACACTCAAAGTGGATAAAGGCTGGGTTTCAACGAATGACTTGTCAGCTCAATCACCGCTTTTAAGAGTGACGGGCCAAGGTAAGGCAAACTTCATCAATGAGACAGTCGATTTCCTTGTGAGAACATCGATAGTTGGGTCTTTAGAAGGTCAGGGTGGTAAGAGTATCGATGACCTGAAAGATGTCACTATCCCAATCAAGGTCACTGGCCAGTGGGCAGAACCGAAATTTGCGCTTGTTTTTGATGATGTGTTGAAGCAAAAAGCGCAGAAAGAGATTGACCGTGGTGTGAATAAGCTAACGGATAAGATCAAAGACGAAAAAACGAAAGAAGCGGTTGATGGTTTATTGAAAGGCTTCTTTAACTAATCTCTGCTCGCTTGAACTAGCATAGAAAAAAGCGCCATTCCTTATTGCAGGGAATGGCGCTTTTGTTTGGGTGCTTATGATACTTTCGAGAGATTCTCTATGACACTCGTCCCTCGTTCTAGGGAATGACGATCGGTGCTCATCCTTTATTTAGGGGAGTAACACTGAAGAGTCGTCATCCTCGAGAGGGAAGAATGACCGAGTCGGGGATCTCTAATTGAACGGGATTACCAATCCACACCTTGCAGAGCTTTAACGCCAGATTCGAAAGCGTGCTTCACGTTACGAACTTCAGATACCGTATCAGCCATGTCAGTCAACGTTCGATGCGCACCACGTCCAGTAATAATTACTGATTGCATTTTCGGGCGATTATTTAGAGCTTCTACTACTTCGTCCAATTCGATGTAGCCATAACTCACCATGTACGTCAGCTCATCAAATAAAACTACATCAATCGACTCGTCGGTTAGCATACGTTGACACTCTTTCCATACGCGCTGCGCAGCTTCGATATCTTGAGCCTTGTTTTGGGTTTCCCAAGTAAAGCCGGTTCCCATCACTTGGAACTCTACATCCAGCTTTTGAAGAACGTTTTTTTCGCCATTATCCCAAGTGCCTTTAACAAATTGAGCAACGGCACATTTCTTACCATGGCCTACAGCTCGAGTGATGGTACCGAAACCTGATGTTGATTTACCTTTACCGTTACCAGTAATAACCAACAATAAGCCTTTCACTTCTTGTGCTGCAGCCACTCGTGCATCGACTTGTTCTTTTACTTTCTGTTGTCTTGCCTTATGGCGTTGTTCTTTGTTGTCTTCGGTCGACATAACAAATCCTTTTAAGTTGTGATTGCGTCTATCATAGCCTAACTTAACGATAGCAAAAACCATCGGAAGAACAGGTGATTACGGATGAAAAAGATACTCGTTGTTTGCATGGGGAATATTTGTCGTTCGCCAACAGGTGAAGCGGTGCTTCGAAAGAAAGCTCAGCAGATAGGGATTGATGTTGTGGTCGACTCTGCGGGTACAATTGGATTCCACCAAGGCAATCCACCGGATTCACGCTCAAAGTCGGCAGGAGAGAAGAGAGGGTACAGTTTTAAGGGAATAACCTCCCGCAAAGTAGTTATGAATGACTTTGAAGAGTTTGACCTGATACTTGCAGCAGATAGAGCTAATTTGGAAGACTTAATGAGCCAGTGTCCAGTTCACCTCCAATACAAGCTCGCGCTGTTTTTGAGTTTTGGAGAGTCACAGTATCAAGAAATTCCCGATCCTTATTATGGTGAGGGGAATGGCTTTGAATTAGTGTTGGATTTAATCGAAGAGTCGAGTGATGCAATATTAAATTCGATTTAACGTCGAAGTGATGTTCGGTCTTTGAGCAAAAAAGAACAAGATCAACACGATCAAGAATATCAAGAATTATAGATATAAAAAGGCCGACATCGAATGTCGGCCTTTCTAAATCTAATTTAAGCGATAGCTAAGATTACTTAGACATTACTTTGTAGATAGGGTCTTCTGCAACGTTCGCTTCAACTAAGCTCCCGGCTTTGTGCAGCATAGCGACACAGTCTTTGCTTAAGTGGCGAAGGTGAAGAGTTTTGCCTAATGCTGCGTAACGGTCAGCAATCGTGTCGATTGCTTCAATCGCTGAGTGGTCAGTAACGCGTGAGTTTGCAAAATCAACGATGACATCTTGTGGATCGTTGTATGCGTCAAACAACTCTAGGAAGTTAGCCGTTGAACCAAAGAAGATTGGGCCGTTAACTTTGTACTCTTTTGAGCCTTCTGCGTTTACTGAGGTGTCTGCGTAGATGTGTTTAGCATGTTGCCAAGCGAACATTAACGCTGAAGCTACAACACCAACACCAACGGCTACCGCAAGGTCAGTTAACACCGTTACTACTGTTACAAGAATGATAACGAAGAAGTCTTGCTTAGGTACACGACGCGCCAGCTTGAAGGTAGCCCATTCAAACGTGCCGATAACAACCATGAACATTACACCCACTAGTGCCGCTAGAGGAATCATCTCGATAAGCGCGGAGCCAAACAGGATGAACATCAGAAGTGCAACTGCAGCTACGATACCTGAAAGACGACCACGACCACCTGAGTTTACGTTGATCATCGATTGGCCGATCATCGCACAACCACCCATCGCGCCAAATACTGAACACGTTACGTTAGCCATACCTTGACCTACACATTCACGGTTAGATTGACCACGAGTGTTTGTCATTTCGTCTAGTACCGTTAGTGTTAGTAGAGACTCAATCAAGCCGATAGCCGCAAGGATAATGGCGTATGGCAGAATGATTTGCAGTGTTTCAAATGAAAATGGAACCGCAGGAATCGAGAACGTTGGTAGAGAACCTGCTAGTGTCGCTGCTTCATCACCAGACATAGTACGTAGGAAGTCGACAACAGTACGAGTTTCAAGATCAAGACCAACAACCAAAGCTGTTACCGTAACAATAGCAACCAATGAAGAAGGCACTGCTGTTGTGAGTTTAGGTAGGAAGTGGATGATACCCATAGTCAGTGCTACTAGGCCTAACATCAGAGTCATTTGACCGCTTGGTAACCAAGTTAATGCTCCCGTTACATCAGGCGCTTTAAATTGGCCAAGCTGTGCCAAGAAGATAACGATCGCTAAACCGTTCACGAAACCAATCATTACTGGGTGCGGAACGATACGGATAAATTTACCTAGCTTAAATACACCAGCTGCAATTTGCAGAAGACCGGCTAACATTACGGCTGCAAATAGGTATTGAACACCATGGGTTGCCACTAGGCTTACCATTACTACAGCCATTGCGCCAGTTGCACCAGATATCATACCTGGACGACCGCCAAAGACAGAAGTGATTAAACCTACGATGAATGCTGCGTAAAGACCAACCATTGGGTCAACGCCAGCAACAAAAGCGAATGCTACGGCTTCAGGTACCAGAGCTAGGGCTACTGTAAGACCTGAAAGCACGTCATTCTTTACAGAGTGCTTTGAAAATTGTGGGAATTCGAACATGTTTGCTCAGCTATGCTAAAAATGGATTTACCGACACGAGTGTATTGCGTAGCCAAACAGTGATGGAAAAGAGCGGCAATAGCGAAGTGTCGAAAAGATAAGTGCGCGAATGCTACCCAAAAATGTGATTAAGTTCAAGGTTGAACCCCACTTTGAGTAATATATCTATTATAAGTTATCGGAAGAATAGATATAAAAAAGGGCTGCTTATTAATAAGCAGCCCTTTGGTGTTATCTACGGATTAATCCGTGAAACTTATTAGTATTGAGGCTTAGTCATGCCTGCGCCAGCTTTGTTTGACGCTGCTTGGCTACCCGCACCTTTCGGTACAAAACGCTCAGTACGGAAGGGAGCTGCAACAACTTGAATCTCTTTGATCTCTTGAGGACCCGGCGCTTTAGTCATTGGTGAACCTGCTTGCTTTTTAGCAACCACAGCCTTTGGTGCCGCTTTAGGAGCTTCTGCTTTTACAACAGGAACTTCTTCAACTTTTACACTTTCAGCGTTAGGAGTTTCAACAGCGACTTCAGGTTCAACAACGGGTGTTGCTTCTTCTGATTGTACAGGTTTAGCTACAACAGGAGCTTCTGCTACTGGAGTTTCAACTTTCGTCGTTTCAACAGCGATAGGAGCTTCTTTAATAACGGCTGGAGCTTCAGTTACCTGAGCTTCAACGTTAACTTGTTGAGTTGCAGTTTGCTCAATAATAGCAGCATCGTCACGACGAATGATTACTTTACCCATAGCCAGTTCAGGACACGCAAAGCCACCTGCCATAACTACGTTGCTTTGTGGTGCTGTATCTTGAGCAACATTTTGCTCTTGAACAGCAACTTTAGTCTCTGTACTCACTTGAACTTCAGTCACTTCAGGTTTTGCCTGTTTGTGATGAGGCTTTGGTACGAAGCGAGGCATTACTTTACCCATAGCCATCTCAGGAGAAGCTACGCCACCTTTACGTAGGCGGAATGGGTTAGGGCGACGATCACGACCACGACGACGACGTTGACCACTTGCACGTAGATGACGTGGAGAACGACGGTTACGACGTTGTTTTGGCTCTTCCTGTTCAGTTTGCTCAGAGTTTGCTTGAGTTGCTTCTACTTGTTCCGCAACTTTTTGCTCTTTTGCTACTGACTGTTCTTTTGCGACAACTTGCTCTTTAGATGAGTTGTCTGCTTCAGCTTGAGCTTGTTGGTCTTTAACTCGAACTTGTTTGTTCAGTTTACGACGCTGACGACGCTCTTTAATCTTAACAGCTTTAGCTTCAGGTTTTGCCTTAGGCGCTTCAGGCTTGTCAGCTTGAGCTTCTGCCGCCAGCTGTAGACCTTCTTCTGCTAATTTAGATGGTACTTGCTCTTCGCGTTGCTTCTGCTCATCACGTGGCTTGTTGCGACGATCTTGCTTTGGCTTACGAGGTTGACGAGTTTGCTGTGGAGCTGCTTCTTTTTGCTCTTCAGGTTTCTCATCACGTGCAGGTTTGCGACGACGTTTGTTGTCACGGTTTTCGTTACGGTTGTCACCACGTTCGCCGCGTTGTTCACCACGCTCGTTACGTTGTTCGCCACGGTCACCACGTTGGTTACGACGGCGGTTGTCGTTACGATCACGGCGTTGACGGTTACCGTTGTTACGATTGCTTTTAGGTTTCTCTTCTTCTTGCTTCTCTTCTTTTTTCTCTTCTTGAGTCGAAGAGCCAAATAGGAAGCTACCGATAGCCTTGAAGAAACGACCGATTAGACCTGGTTCTTGAGTTGTTACTGGCTCAGCTTTCTTCTCTTCTACAGCTTTTGGAGCTGGAGTCGGTGCTGATTGAGCTGGAGCTGCAAAGCCTTTTAGAGCCGGCTCTTCGAGCTTCTTAGGGCGAATAGTCTGTTCTGCAGGTTCTTTGCTTTCCGCTTCTTTAAGCGCATCTAGCTTTTGAGGAAGTAGGTAAGACAGTAGATCAAACTCTTCACCTTCACGAACACGGATAACCTCAAAGTGTGGCGTTTCCATGTCTGAGTTAGGAACAACAGTGATCTTAACTTCTTGGTTCTTCTCAATGTGGTTTACTGAGCGACGTTTTTCATTCAGAAGGTAAGAAGCGATTGGAACAGGTACAACAGCAAGTACTTGCGCTGTATTGTCTTTCAGGGCTTCTTCTTCAATCAAACGTAGAACAGACAGTGCTAGAGATTCGTTATCACGAACAACACCAGTACCTGTACAACGAGGACAAATGTGGTGGCTTGCTTCTGCTAGTGATGGGCTCAAACGTTGACGAGACATCTCTAGAAGACCAAAGCGAGAAATACGGCCAATCTGAACACGTGCGCGATCTAAACGAACGGCATCACGTAGACGGCTTTCTACTTCGCGTTGGTGGCGAACCGGAGTCATATCGATGAAGTCGATAACAACAAGACCGCCTAGGTCGCGTAGACGTAATTGACGTGCAATTTCATCGGCCGCTTCTAAGTTAGTATTTAGCGCTGTTTCTTCAATATCGCCGCCCTTTGTTGCACGAGCAGAGTTGATATCGATAGAAGTCAGAGCTTCTGTTGGATCGATTACGATAGAACCACCAGAAGGAAGACGAACTTCACGTTGGAAAGCAGACTCGATCTGGCTTTCAATCTGGTAATGGCTGAATAGAGGCACTTCACCATCGTATTTCTTAACGCGATTCATGAAATCTGGGCGTATTAATTGAATGTGCGCTTGTGCACGTTCAAAAATAGTGTTGCTGTCGATTAGAATCTCGCCAATATCACGACGTAGATAGTCACGAATCGCACGAACGATTACGTTACTTTCTTGGTGAATAAGGAAAGGGGCTGCGTTTGAATCAGAAGCTTGCTTGATAGCGCCCCAGTGATTCAATAGAACATTCAAGTCCCACTCTAGCTCTTCTGCACTTTTGCCAACACCCGCTGTACGCACGATTAAGCCCATACCTTGAGGAAGTTCAAGAGTGCTTAATGCTGCTTTCAGTTGAGTGCGTTCATCACCTTCGATACGACGAGAAATACCGCCAGCGCGAGGGTTATTAGGCATAAGAACTAAGTAACTACCTGCCAAAGAGATGAAAGTCGTCAGTGCAGCACCTTTGCTACCACGTTCTTCTTTCTCTACTTGTACGATCACTTCCTGGCCTTCTCTTAGCACTTCTTTAATGCTAGGGCGGCCTTGGTATGTATAACCTTCAGGGAAGTATTCGCGGGCAATTTCTTTAAGAGGGAGGAAACCATGACGTTCTGCGCCGTAATCAACAAATGCCGCTTCTAGGCTTGGTTCAATACGGGTAATACGTCCTTTGTAGATATTCGCTTTCTTTGACTCGTGACCTGGACTTTCGATATCTAGATCGAACAGTCGCTGGCCATCAACCAAAGCGACACGCAACTCTTCTTTTTGAGTTGCGTTAATTAACATTCTTTTCATTTAGAAATTCTCATTGTCTTTTCTTATTTTCATCATTGTTCTTATCGCTTTATTTCGTTTCTCATGGTGCCAGATCCCATGGCTTTATCGGTGCAGCCTCCCGGCTGGAGAGGGATGCTCTGGGGCACGTCAGTCATCATAGGGAGTTAGCCTATGATCCGCGATGTGGCGGTGAATACTCAACATGAGTGTACGTGAGTAGAGCGATAAGGAGCTCAGTTGACCGTGTCTTACGCCGATTGCAGCACTGTCTAATCTGAGTTATCTACTCATTTACTTGCTTATGAATGGTTAGCTGTTTAAATAATAGTCAAACCACTGATAGCAGCTGTGAACTATAGCAGCGGTCGGTAAACACAGCAATCTGCTTTGTCGGAATGCTGTAAAAAAAACAGTTTTTGTTTGGGTTTTGATAGCTCTAACTCACTGTCTATAAATAATTTATCATTTGATATTTTAATTTGCAGGAATCTTGATGCTTTTTTGTTCGAAGAATCAAAGAAATATAGAACTTCGAGTGCAATTTAGTGATTGATTCGAGACTATTAAGCGTAAATTAGTGCGGAATAGTGCTAAGAAAATCTCAATTATCAAAAGTGACAGTGATACAATAACCGCATGAGCGAAATTAGAACCCAAGTCCAGTTTGTCGACATCGACGAAGATATGGCTGGTCAGCGTATTGATAACTTCTTACGCAACCAATTAAAAAACATCCCGAAAAGCATGATTTATCGAATCGTGCGTAAAGGCGAAGTCCGCGTAAACAAAAAACGCATTAAAGCTGAGTACAAACTAAAAGCTGGTGACTTAGTTCGTATCCCACCAGTAACGATTGAAGAGAAAACAGAAGAGAACATACCGAGCACAAAACTCAACAAGGTTTCTGAACTAGAACAGTGCATCATTTATGAAGATGATCATCTGTTGATTCTTAATAAACCGTCGGGTACTGCTGTTCATGGTGGTAGTGGGCTAAAGTTTGGCGCGATTGAAGCATTGCGTGCACTTCGTCCTGATGCTCGCTTTCTTGAGTTAGTGCATCGGATTGATAGAGATACGTCTGGCATTCTACTTGTTGCTAAGAAGCGCTCTGCACTAAGACATCTTCAAGCGCAGTTCCGTGAAAAAACGGTTCAGAAATACTATTTCGCTTTGGTGATGGGTGAATGGAAGAACAGTTGTAAAGTGGTCAATGCACCTTTGTTGAAAAATGAAGTAAACAGCATTGTTCGTGTTAACCCAAATGGTAAGGCGTCTGAAACTCGTTTTAAGGTTTTAGAAAAATTCCAAGACGCGACTTTGGTTCAAGCGAGCCCTATTACCGGCCGCACCCACCAAATTCGTGTGCATGCTCAGTATACTGGTCATCCGATTGCTTGGGATGACCGTTATGGCGATCGTCGATTCGATGCTTATACGGGTAAAGTTGGATTGAATCGTTTGTTTCTTCACGCAGCAAACATCAAGTTTACTCACCCAGGTAGCGAAGAGAAGATGGATATCTCAGCGCCAATGGAAAAAAGGCTAGAGAAGGCCCTGACTGGTTTACGTAAGCTTTAGAAATATACGAGTTCACAAATTTTTCGTGAATTGAGTATCTGAGCTTTAATTAGAAAAGGTTGACGAATATCGTCAACCTTTTTGTTTTCATATGTTGTCGAAGATCCTTAACTCGCTCATCCCTTCTCTTGAGGATGACGAAATTTACTGAAAGACCGTTTCGCTACTTATTTCACTTTTCTTTCTCGTCGTTTCTTAAACGGACGAAGGAAGGAGTAGGGAACCCTTAACAAAGAGAGAGTATTTGTTACAGCACTCTCATTCCTTGCGCTTCTAACATATCGACTAAATCGATCAGAGGTAACCCGATCAAGGTATTTGGATCTTTGCCTTCCATTTGTTTGAACAAAGCAATGCCTAATCCTTCACACATAAAACTGCCTGCGCAGAAATAAGGCTGCTCTTTCTCAACATACGAAATGATTTGTTGCTCTGTTAGATCGCGGAAATGCACCACGAAGGTGTCGAGACGCGTGTCAGCTTTATTGGTTTCGCTGTTCCAAACGGAAAGTCCAGTATAGAAAGTGATGCTTTTACCACTTTGGCGAGATAGTTGCTGAATTGCTTTTTCACGAGTGTGTGGCTTACCAATGATCTCATCGTCAATCACACAAACCTGATCAGAACCAATCACTAATCCTGGTTGTTCAATTGTACAAGACTTGGCTTTCGTCTCAGCTAAACGCATCACTAACTGCTGAGGTGTCTCTTCTGGAAACGGTGTTTCATCGCAGTCAGGCTTGGCTGTTATGAAGTCTAAGTGTAGTTTTTTGAGGATCTCTTGCCTAAATGGTGAGGTAGAGGCTAAAACTAGTTGGTAATTTCTCATTTTAATTTACAATTCACGGAAGCATTTATCTCAGGATAACGTAACTTGTCCTGCTATTCATAATGCTCTGAATAGGAAAGGCAGGAAAGTACATTTTTTTTGCCATTTCCTTTGACTAAACATGATTTGGAAGATAAGATTCGCGCCCTATGCAAAAGGAAAAAATACCGCGTACAGTTGATCCGGCAAGAACGGCTCAAAAACGACTCGATATGGATGGTATCATCCAAGTCAGTCTTTTAAAGCGTCTAACCGAAGCAACTGAAGGCGTAAAACGTGACGCGCAAGTCTCAATGTCATTTGGGCTTGATGAACAACGATTAGTCGTTATCTCTGGTAAAGCTAACGTCGAAGTCGATTTAGAGTGTCAACGTTGTAATGAGGTTTTCGCGCATGAGTGCGATGTCCAATTTACTTATACTCCTGTTTACAGCGAGAAAAGTGAAGAGGAAGCACCGGAAGAGTACGATTTGGTAGATCTGAACGAGTACGGTGAGTTAGACCTGATTCAATTAGTTGAAGACGAGTTCATCCTTGGATTGCCACAAATAGCAATGCACGACGATGCGAAATGTAGCGTTAACTCAAATAACTTGGTGTTTGGTGAACTTCCTGAAGAAATTGAGGAAGACAAAAAGCCGAATCCATTTGATGTTTTAAAAAACTTGAAGAAGTAACTTATTAACAAATAAGTATCTTTAAGAATTTACATAGGAGTAGGGTCAATGGCCGTACAAAAGAGCAAGAAATCACGTTCAATGCGTGGCATGCGTCGTTCACACGATGCGCTAACTACAGCTGCACTTTCTGTAGACGCAACTTCAGGTGAAACTCACCTACGTCACAACGTGACTGCCGAAGGTTTCTACCGCGGCAAAAAGGTTATCAACAAGTAAGGTTGACCTTTGCAAAATCTAACCGTTGCGCTTGATGCAATGGGCGGAGACTTCGGTCCCCGTGTAACAGTGCCTGCCGCCGTGCAGGCACTGTCGTATTTCCCAGAGCTAAAAGTCATTCTCATAGGTGATCGAAACGCGATCACATCTCAATTATCTTCATTAGGTCAAATGCCTGATTCTCGTTTGAGTATCCAGCACTGTGACCGAGTTATCTCCAATTCTGAAAAACCGTCACTAGCCTTACGTAATAGTCAGGGTAGCTCTATGCGTGTCGCTATCGATCTGGTTGCCGAATCACAGGCTGATGCTTGTGTGAGTGGTGGTAACACTGGTGCATTGATGGCTTTGTCTCGTTTCCGACTCAAACTCCTCCCTGGTATTGATAGGCCTGCATTGGTTTCCGCTTTGCCTACTGCCTCTGGTAACCGGACGTGGATGCTTGATTTAGGAGCAAACGTATCTAGTGATGCGGATTCACTCTTTCAGTTTGCCGTGATGGGCAGCGCATTAGCAGAACAACATTTAGGGCGAGCTCCACGCGTCGCTATTTTGAATATTGGTGCAGAAGAAATTAAAGGCAACGACCTTGTAAAACGATGCGCCGAAATGTTGGCTAATACTCAATCCGTTAACTTCATAGGCTATATTGAAGGTAATCAACTACTTCAAGATGCAGCTGATGTCGTCGTATGTGATGGTTTTGTGGGCAATGTCTGCTTAAAAACGTGCGAAGGTACAGCTCAGCTCTTTATTGATAAGCTAAAAACGCGCATGATGGCTTCAACAATAAAGGGTTGGATTGCCAGAAAGCTGTTTTCTGAGCTATTTACTGAATTAAAAACCTTGAACCCCGACCAGTATAACGGCGCAAGTTTGTTAGGATTGCGCGGCATTGTCATTAAAAGTCATGGAAGTGCTGATGTGTCTGCAGTCGTCAACGCGATTGGTGAAGCAGTACACGAGGTCAAACGACAAGTCCCCAGCCGCATTAGCGATCGTTTGGAAGCGGTTTTACTCGAGAGGCATTATTAGTCTTCATGTATAGCAAAATTTTAGGTACTGGCAGCTACTTGCCATCTCAGGTGCGTACTAACGCAGACTTAGAGAAAATGGTAGAGACTAGCGATGAGTGGATCGTTGCTAGAACAGGTATTAAAGAGCGTCGTATTTCAGCGGAAAACGAAACCGTTGCTGATATGGCGTTTTACGCTGCTGAAAATGCCATTGAAATGGCAGGTATCGACAAAGAAGATATTGATTTAATCATCGTTGCGACAACCAGCAGTAGCCATACATTTCCGTCTTCGGCATGTCAGGTACAAGGCAAACTTGGTATCAAAGGTTGCCCTGCGTTTGATTTGGCTGCGGCATGCTCTGGCTTCGTCTATGCATTGTCTGTTGCTGATCAACACATCAAGACTGGCATGTGTAAAAATGTTTTGGTGATTGGTGCTGATGCACTGTCAAAAACCTGTGATCCGACTGACCGCTCTACTATCATCTTATTTGGTGATGCAGCAGGTGCGGTGGTTGTAGGCGCAAGCGAAGAGCCAGGTATTTTGTCTACTCACATATACTCTGATGGTAAATACGGTGAGCTTCTAAGCCTAGAAGTACCAGAGCGTGGCGGTGATGCAGACAAATGGCTGCACATGGCGGGCAACGAAGTATTTAAAGTAGCTGTAACTCAGCTTTCTAAGCTGGTAAAAGACACATTGGCTGCGAACAATATGGATAAGTCAGAGCTTGATTGGCTAGTTCCACACCAAGCGAACTACCGTATTATCTCGGCAACTGCTAAAAAGCTGACGATGTCACTTGATCAAGTGGTGATCACCCTTGATAAGCACGGCAATACGTCGGCAGCTACCGTACCTACAGCACTTGATGAAGCTGTGCGTGACGGGCGAATTAAACGTGGTCAAACGCTTCTACTTGAAGCATTTGGCGGCGGCTTCACTTGGGGTTCTGCGTTAGTTAAATTCTAACCTCAAGCGAAAATCAACAAACAAGGCACATAACTTATGTGCCTTATTCAATTTTTGCTTTGCTTAAAGGAAAATTACAATGAGCAAGTTTGCTATCGTATTCCCAGGCCAAGGCTCTCAAGCTATCGGTATGCTTGCTGACCTAGGCGAACAGTATGATGTTGTAAAACAGACATTTGCTGAAGCTTCAGAAGCACTTGGTTACGATCTATGGGCATTGGTTCAAGATGGTCCAGTAGAAAATCTAAATGAAACTTTCCGCACTCAACCGGCTCTATTAACAGCGTCTGTTGCAATTTGGCGTGTATGGCAAGAGCTTGGCCTAGAGCAACCTGCAAACTTAGCAGGTCACAGCTTAGGTGAGTACTCTGCACTGGTTTGTGCTGGTGTCATCGACTTTAAAGAAGCGATCAAATTGGTTGAGTTACGTGGTCAGCTGATGCAAGAAGCCGTTCCTGCAGGCGTTGGAGCAATGTACGCAATCATCGGTCTTGACGATGAAGCGATTGCTAAAGCGTGTGAAGAAGCTGCGCAAGACGAAGTTGTGTCTCCAGTTAACTTTAACTCTCCTGGCCAAGTTGTTATCGCAGGTAACAAAGCGGCGGTAGAGCGTGCTGGTGCACTATGTAAAGAAGCCGGCGCAAAGCGTGCGCTTCCTTTGCCTGTTTCTGTGCCATCTCACTGTGCACTGATGAAGCCGGCAGCAGACAAACTAGCGGTTGCTCTAGAAGCGCTAGAGTTCAATACGCCAGTACTGCCTGTTATCAATAACGTTGATGTTATTGCTGAGACAGACCCTGCGAAAATCAAAAATGCACTTGTTCGTCAGCTATACAGCCCAGTTCGTTGGACTGAAGGTGTACAGGCAATGAACGAACAAGGCGTAGAGAAACTACTAGAATTAGGTCCAGGTAAAGTTCTTACTGGCCTAACAAAACGAATCGTAAAAACTATGACAGCTGCTGCAGTTAACGACACTGCATCACTAGAAGCTGCTAAGTAAATAACCACTTAATAGAGAAGTTATGATGAATTTAGAAGGCAAAGTTGCACTAGTTACAGGCGCAAGCCGTGGTATCGGTCGTGCAATCGCTGAACTTTTAGTTGAGCGTGGTGCTAAAGTTATCGGTACAGCTACTTCTGAAGGCGGCGCAGCTGCAATCAGTGAGTATCTGGGTGAGAACGGTAAAGGTCTTGCTCTTAATGTCACTGATGTTGACTCAATTGCTGCTACACTGAAAACCATCAACGATGAATTTGGTGCGATTGACATTCTAGTTAACAACGCTGGTATCACTCGTGATAACCTACTTATGCGTATGAAAGACGATGAGTGGAACGACATCATTGATACTAACCTAACGCCTATTTTCCGCATGTCTAAAGCTGTATTGCGTGGCATGATGAAGAAGCGTCAAGGCCGTATTGTTAACGTTGGTTCTGTAGTTGGTACTATGGGTAACGCTGGTCAAGCTAACTACGCAGCTGCAAAAGCTGGTGTAATTGGCTTTACTAAATCAATGGCTCGTGAAGTTGCGTCTCGTGGCATTACAGTAAACACTGTAGCGCCTGGTTTTATCGAAACAGACATGACTAAAGCGCTAAATGATGACCAACGTGCAGCAACTTTGGCGAATGTACCAGCAGGTCGACTAGGTGACCCTCGCGAAATCGCTGAAGCTGTGGTATTTTTGGCGTCACCTGCGGCAGCTTATATCACAGGTGAAACACTTCACGTCAATGGCGGTATGTACATGGTGTAAATTATGTGCAACATTTGTGCATGATTTAAGTCAAGATCATACGTAATTTCGGTTAAAATCGTGAAAATTGTGGTTTGACCAGAAAAGTTGACCTTGCAACTTTCAATAGATTGAATAAACTACGGAAAACATCGCATAAAGCGAACTCTGTAAAGGAAAAGAAAAAATGAGCAACCTCGAAGAACGCGTAAAGAAAATCATTGTTGAACAGCTAGGTGTAGACGAAGCTGAAGTTAAAAACGAAGCTTCTTTCGTTGATGACCTAGGTGCAGATTCTCTAGACACAGTTGAGCTAGTAATGGCTCTAGAAGAAGAATTCGACACTGAAATCCCAGATGAAGAAGCTGAGAAAATTACTACTGTTCAAGCAGCTATCGATTACGTAACTAGCGCTCAGTAATAATCTCTCCCAGGCGGTCACCTCGACCGCCTGTGTTTTATCTAACTCATCTATCCTCATCTTAAATCACCTCAATCTCCGGAGTGTAAAATCGTGTCCAAGCGTCGTGTAGTTGTCACTGGCATGGGTATGTTGTCACCGGTAGGCAACACTGTAGAATCTTCTTGGAAAGCCCTGCTAGCTGGTCAAAGTGGTATCGTTAATATCGATCATTTTGATGCAACCAATTTCTCAACTCGTTTTGCAGGTCTAGTAAAAGACTTTAACTGCGAAGAGTATATGACTAAAAAAGATGCTCGTAAGATGGACTTGTTCATCCAGTACGGCGTCGCAGCAGGTATTCAAGCTTTAGATGATTCAGCCCTAACTATTACTGAAGAAAACGCTCCACGTGTGGGTGTTGCTATTGGTTCTGGTATTGGTGGTCTTGGTTTGATCGAAGCCGGTCACCAGGCTCTAACTGAAAAAGGCCCTCGTAAGATTAGCCCGTTCTTCGTACCGTCGACGATCGTGAATATGATTGCTGGTCACATGTCTATCATGCGTGGCCTACGCGGTCCAAACATCGCGATTTCTACTGCATGTACGACTGGCCTACATAACATTGGCCATGCAGCTCGTATGATTGCATACGGCGATGCTGACGCAATGCTAGCGGGTGGTGCTGAAAAAGCATCAACTCCACTAGGTATGGGCGGTTTTGGTGCGGCTAAAGCATTATCTACTCGTAACGATGAGCCTCAAAAAGCTTCTCGTCCATGGGACAAAGGCCGTGATGGTTTCGTTCTTGGTGACGGTGCTGGCATGATGGTTCTTGAAGAGTACGAACATGCGAAAGCTCGTGGTGCTAAGATTTACTGTGAGCTAGTTGGCTTCGGTATGTCGGGTGACGCTTACCATATGACATCTCCAAGTGAAGATGGCTCTGGTGGTGCATTAGCAATGGAGGCGGCTATGCGTGATGCAGGCATTACTGGTGAACAAATCGGTTATGTTAACGCACACGGTACTTCGACTCCAGCAGGTGACGTAGCGGAAGTTAAGGGCATCAAGCGTGCTCTTGGCGAAGCAGGCAGCAAGCAAGTATTGGTATCTTCTACGAAATCGATGACTGGTCACCTTTTAGGTGCTGCTGGTTCTGCTGAGGCTATCATCACAGCGATGTCTCTGGTTGATCAAATTGTTCCACCAACAATCAACCTAGATGATCCTGAAGAAGGTTTAGATATTGACTTAGTACCTCACACTGCGCGTGAAGTTAGCAACATGGAATATGCTGCATGTAACTCATTCGGTTTCGGTGGTACAAACGGCTGTTTGATCTTCAAAAAGATTTAATCATCTTATTAAAGACGTAAACACTCGTAGATAGTCACAATTAGACTTGTTTTTAAACGGCTTGATGCTTTAGCATTGAGCCGTTTCTTTTTATGGGGAAAAACATGTTTTGGGTTGATGGGGAAAGCCAGCAAACTATCGATATTTTGGATCGCTCGTTTCAGTACGGAGACGGCTGTTTTACGACAATGCTCGTGAGTGATGGTGAGATACAACATTTTCACGATCATCAGCGTCGTGTCGATGATTGCCTTAAAGCGTTACGCATTTCCGCACTTGATTGGGATGTGGTTAACCTTTGGCTCGATAATGCGCTTCGACATATCCAAGATAACGCTCTTCATAATGAAAAAGCAGGGATTAAGCTGCATGTTAGCCGTGGAGCCGGTGGGCGAGGCTACAGTACTAAGAATATCGTCAAACCGACAATAACCATCACTATCTTTGATTACCCCTGTCATTATTCAGCGTGGCAAGACTCCGGTGTTGAACTCGGTATCTGTGATCAAGCGCTAGGTTTGAGTCCGCTGCTTGCTGGCCATAAGCACAATAACCGTCTTGAACAGATTTTGATGAAAGATGAAATGGATCAGGCGAATGAAGTGGATGGTGTGGTGCTTGATATTTCAGGCAATGTGATTGAAACCACCATGGCAAATCTATTTTGGCTCAAAGGTCAGTCGATATACACACCTCAACTCACGCAAAGTGGTGTAGAGGGGGTTATGCGTAAGCAAGTGTTAACCGCGCTGAATCAAGCTGAACTTTCCGTTACAATTAGTGATTATTGCTTATCTCAACTCATGCAAGCTGACGAAGTTTTCATGACCAACTCCATTTTAGGGGTTGCTCCCGTTATCCGTATTAGTGATACCCAATTTAACATTGGAACCGTTACTCGTAGCCTTCAAGGACAACTAAACTCGTGATCAAAAAGTTATTTATTTTTATTATCTTGTGCCTAATCGCAGTCGCTGCTGCTGGGTTCTATGTATACAATCAAGCACAAGATAACCTGAAACAAGTTATTCAATTAGAAAAACCGCAGGTTGTGACAGTTGCTTCAGGAAGCAGCTTTAATCGTGTTTTAGCACAGTTGATTAATGAGGGGCTTTTTGAGGCTTCTCCTTACGAGAAATTAATCCGTAAGTTGCACCCTGAGCTTGTAGACGTAAAAGCGGGTACATTCCTGCTTGAGCCTGGTTTAACCCTCGAGCAAGCGCTACAAGTGCTGGTCGAAGGGAAAGAGCATCAATTCACGATTACTTTCGTAGAAGGCAGTCGCTTTGATGAGTGGCTTGTTCAGCTGAAAGATAACGAATTCATTCAACAGACGTTGGATGGTGCCTCTGAAAAAGAGATCGCTCAAAAGCTCGGTATTGAAAACGAAAAGCTAGAAGGACTTTTTTTAGCAGAAACGTACCACTACACCTACGGTACAACGGATTTAGATTTGTTGAAGCGCGCGCATCGAGACCTAATGAGCGTGGTGAATGAAGAGTGGGTAAATCGAGCGGATAAACTGCCTCTTAAATCGCCATACGAAGCGCTAATTCTTGCATCTATCATTGAGAAAGAGACCGCCGTTGCGTCAGAACGTGAGCGTGTTTCTTCTGTGTTCGTTAACCGTCTGAACAAGCGTATGCGTTTGCAAACTGACCCAACGGTTATCTATGGTATGGGTGACAGCTACGATGGCAATATCCGTAAGAAAGACTTACGCACGCCAACGGCATACAACACCTATACAATGAGTGGTTTGCCACCGACACCTATCGCCATGGCAGGTAAAGCGTCTATCAACGCGGCGTTGAATCCAGAGAAGAGCAACTACTTGTATTTCGTTGCGAGTGGTACTGGCGGTCACGTATTTTCAAAGAGTTTGACTGAGCATAACCGTGCAGTACGAGCTTACTTAAAACAATTAAGAAAAAACAAATAAAGAACAAATTATGAATCAGTCGAAATTTATCGTGGTCGAAGGCCTTGAAGGCGCTGGCAAAAGCACAGCAATCAATGCCATCGTTGAGACATTAAAAGCGTCGGGTGTCGAGAATATTGTTAATACTCGCGAGCCGGGTGGTACTGTCTTAGCTGAAAAGATGCGCTCATTGGTTAAAGAAGAGCACGAAGGCGAGAAGCTTCAAGACATGACTGAATTGCTTCTGATGTACGCAGCACGTGTTCAATTAGTAGAGAACGTTATCAAGCCCGCACTCGACAGTGGTCAATGGGTATTGGGTGACCGTCATGATATGTCTTCACAGGCATACCAAGGTGGTGGTCGTCAGATCGCACGCACGACTATGGAATCACTGAAAGCAACTACACTAGGCGGCTTTAAGCCCGATCTAACGCTATATTTGGACCTAGACCCTAGAGTTGGGCTAGAGCGTGCTCGAGGTCGTGGTGAGCTTGATAGAATTGAAAAGATGGACATCTCATTTTTCGACCGCACGCGTGAGCGCTATCTAGAAATTGCAGAACAAGATGATTCTGTACTTGTGATTAATGCGCAGCAAGAAATTGAGCAAGTAGCCGCTGATATTAAAGTCGCGCTAAGTACTTGGCTAGATAAACAGTAGGTAGTCATGGCTGAAGTGTATTCTTGGCTTGCTCCCGTATGGAGTGAGTGGAAAAAAAGTCTCGATGCAGAGCGCTTTCCCAATTCTGTTATTGTTAATGCGCCGGAAGGGCTTGGCGTTGATGCGCTGATTGGCCAACTTACTGCGTCATTAATGTGTACTAATTATGAAAGTGAGTCTTGTGGCTTTTGTCATAGCTGTGAGTTAATGAAGTCGGGAAGCCATCCTGACTTCCATGTACTCTCACCTGAAAAGGAAGGTAAGTCGATCACGGTTGACCAAGTGCGTGCGAGTAACCGCTGGGCCCAACAGTCTTCACAGCTAGGGGGTGTACGTGTCATCTTGCTTGAGCCTGCTGAAGCAATGAACGAATCTGCATCGAATGCGCTTTTAAAAACGCTGGAAGAGCCATCAAGCAAGTGTATTTTCATTCTTTCTACGCGTAACAGCCATCGCTTGATGCCAACTATCCTAAGTCGTTGCCAGCAATTTAATGTGGTGAGTCCTCAATTAGACGTTGGTTCTGCATGGTTAGATAATGAAGTGGGTAAAGCCGTTCCACCGTATGTTCTAACACTGAATGACAACGCGCCTTTAAAAGCAAAGGTGATGTTTGAACAAGGTGGTGTTGATACTTCAACTAAAGCGCTAGATGGCTTTGTGAATGTTATCAAAGGTACTCAACCTGACATGTTAAAATTCTCTACAGAGCTTGGTAAAGACCCTTTGATTCAACTTGGTTGGTTATGGCATTTACTCTCCGATGTACAGAAGCTGCATTTCGGCTTGACCAATAAAGCTATTACACCAGGTGCGAAAGCACTGTTTGAGGTGATGTCTTACCAAAGTGCTTATGCCGCCTCGAATAAACTGCTGACATTGATTGAGCAGTTAAAACAACACCCTGGGCTCAATACGGAGCTACTCATAATGAATTGGCTAATTGCCACTTGCGAGGAAACATGTTCGTAGATTCCCATTGTCATTTAGACAAGCTAGATTACCAAGATTTACACACTAGTGTAGAAGATGTCGTTAACAAGGCAAAAGCAGCAAACGTTGAGCAGCTGCTTTCTGTTGGTGTGACACTAGATTCGTTCGAAAATATGCTCGATATGATCGCACCGTTTGATAACGTGAAAGCCTCTTGTGGTGTTCATCCTCTCGATGTAGAAAGCGATTTCTGTTTAGAAAGAATGCGCGAGTATGCGAGTAATCCAAAGGTTGTGGCGATTGGTGAAACTGGCCTTGATTATCACTATCAGCCTGAGACTGCAGAGCTACAGCAACTACGATTTAAGCAACATGTAGAGCTCGCTGTAGAGCTTAATAAGCCATTAATCATTCACACTCGTAACGCTCGTGAAGACACGTTGGCTATTTTACGTGATGGCGGTGCTGAAAAGTGTGGCGGTGTTATTCACTGCTTCACTGAAGATCAATCGTTCGCTGAAGCAGCGATGGAGTTAGGTTTTTATATATCAATTTCAGGAATTGTTACCTTTAAACAGGCCACAGAACTGAAGGAGGTTGTCAAGAATCTGCCTCTCGATAGGCTATTGATTGAGACTGATTCTCCATACTTGGCACCAATTCCATATCGTGGCAAACAGAATCAGCCTGCATATGTAGTAGAAGTTGCCGCATATATCGCGCAATTGAAAGGTTTATCGATGAAAGAGGTTGCTGAACAAACGACCAGAAATTACCAAAAACTTTTTTTGCGATAAAAAACTACGTAAGTAAATAAAAGGGAGCGAAAGCTCCCTTTTTGTGTTTTTGATCACCAAAAGTGCGTTTTTTTTTAATGTTTACGAATTATGTTGAACTTGAGAGGGCCATTTATAACATTTGTAATTTTGTTACTAAAAATAACATTCACTCCTATTTTATTCACTCAGTAAAATAATAAGACCTTCAAAAAATATATTTATTTTTCAATGTATTAGGCTCTTGTAAAGGATTGCATTTCTAGATTTGACATGTGATCCAAGACGTGTTTTGAAACTAAATTTCGTAAGTGACTAGAAAGTTAGTTCCCCATCAATATATATTTAGCGGCAGAAAATATAATGCAATACATGGTTACATTTTCGCAGGGTGCTAACATAAAGGCTACGGGGGTGTGCCGTTAGAACCCATATAATTATTTTATCTTTATCAGGAGCATAAACATGTTTAAGAACCTTTTTGCTAGCCTGCAGAAAGTTGGTAAGTCTCTGATGCTACCAGTATCAGTTTTACCAGTTGCGGGTATTTTGCTAGGTGTCGGTGCAGCAGACCTTCCTTTCATTCCAGAAATTGTTTCAAACTTAATGGAACAAGCTGGTGGTTCAGTATTCGGTCAAATGGCACTACTGTTCGCAGTAGGTGTGGCACTTGGCTTTACTAACAACGATGGTGTAGCGGGTCTAGCTGCTATCGTTGGTTACGGCATCATGACTGCTACACTAGGCGTAATGGCCGGTGTAATGGGCGTTGATAAAATCGATACTGGTGTACTAGGTGGTATCCTAGTCGGTGGTGTTGCTGCTTGGGCATTCAACCGTTTCTTCCGTATTCAACTACCAGAATACCTGGGCTTCTTCGCTGGTAAGCGTGCTGTGCCAATCATCACAGGTTTCTCTGCGATTGGTCTAGCAATCCTACTTTCTGTAGTTTGGCCACCAGTTGGCGGCGCTATCTCTGCGTTCTCTGATTGGGCAGCTCACCAAAACCCACAAGTGGCGTTTGGTATTTATGGTATCGTTGAGCGTTCTCTGATTCCATTTGGTCTTCACCACGTTTGGAACGTACCTTTCTTCTTCGAAGCTGGTACTTGTGTAAACGCAGCTGGTGAAACTCAAAACGGTGTTCTTACTTGTTACCTAGTTGCTGATGACGCATCTCGTGCTGCGGGCAATGGCTTCGGTCAGCTAGCTGGTGGTTACATGTTCAAGATGTTCGGTCTACCTGCTGCTGCAATCGCAATTGCACATTCGGCTAAACCTGAAAACCGCGCTAAAGTAATGGGCATCATGGCTTCTGCTGCGTTGACTTCATTCCTAACGGGTATCACTGAACCAATCGAATTCTCATTCCTATTCGTTGCTCCTGTACTGTACGCAATCCACGCTCTACTAGCTGGTTCTGCTTACGTTCTTGCGAACACTCTAGGTTTTGTACACGGTACATCTTTCTCTCACGGTCTAATCGACTTCCTAGTTCTATCTGGCAATGCGTCTAAGATGGGTCTAATGGTTGTATGTGGTATTGGTTACGCTGCGATTTACTACATCGTATTCCGCACTGTGATTAAAGCTCTTGACCTTAAAACTCCAGGCCGTGAAGACGAAACTGAAGAAGAGTCAGTTGCTACTGGTTCTGAACTTGCTGGTGAGCTAGTTGCTGCATTTGGCGGTAAAGCTAACATCACTGGTCTTGACGCTTGTATTACTCGTCTACGTGTTGCAGTTGCTGATACAGCTATTGTTGACCAAGACAAACTGAAGAAACTAGGTGCTGCTGGTGTAGTCGTAGTAGCTGGTGGCGTACAAGCTATCTTCGGTACTAAGTCTGACAACCTTAAGACAGACATGGATGAGTGGATCCGTAACAACGGTTAATCACTGATTCAATAAATTGAAAGGAGGCCTTTAGGCCTCCTTTTTGGTTTTTTGCTCTATGAAAGATCTTGATACGTTTAATCTCTGTGAGCTCAATCTGCTATCTTTAACTTTACGATGACACCACTGTTTGTGATTCATGTAACCTATCGTTTTTTAAAACAGTCTGAGAATATTATGAAACATCGTTACTTGATCGGCCTTATGTGTTGCAGCGGGGTCTCGTTTGCCCATGCTTCTGAAGCTCCAGATTTAGAAGTTGGTCTCGCTATTGACCAAGACCTAAGTGTCGTTGTGGAGTTTGATCAGAAGTATCGCGCAACTATTGGCAATGACGGCGCTGCATTTGACTACATTTGGAAGCGTGGTCAGTTTGAGACGGAAGCTCCGTTGAGCTGGTATGTCGGTGCAGGTGCGTGGGCTGAATGGAATGATGACTTTGGTTTGCGAGTACCTTTAGGCGTGAAAGTGAATTTCTACGAAGGTTGGAATGCGTACGCACAAGTTCATCCTGAACTCGACATGTATAAAGGTGTTGAGTTACAAGTCGGTGGTGCACTGGGTGTGACTTATAAGTTCTAAAATGAACTTACACCGTTTTTAGAATGAAAAGGCCAGCATC
>NZ_JBHNYN010000010.1:0-162018 GCF_054960695.1 Vibrio sp. PSi01 | reverse complement strand
GTAGATCTTTATTGAGCTATGTTGTATCGCCAGAAATTAGTACTTAAGAAGTACTTTGACATCGCCAGTAAGTGCAGCTTCATCAACATAACCAATCGCGTTCGTGTTTGAAGCGACTTGATTGATTACGGCACTGTAATCAGCAACTTGGACCGGCGCTTCAGCTTTACCAGTGAACACTAAGCGAGCCCAAGCGGATTGCAGTTGGGACTCTGAACGACCCGTTGCTACTTCATGAAAAGCAATACGACCTTCAGCGCCATCAACAAGCTCAACAATTTGAACTTTACTGCCATTACCCAGTTGGTTTGATTTACCCATGAATAATTTTTTCACATCAGCATTGGTTAACGCATCAACACCTGCGCTATTGCCGATAACAACCATACCCGCAGCAGCATTAAACGAAATAAACGTTGCTGCCATAAGCGTTAGTAACTTTTTCATACTGATACCTTAGAATACGAAGTCTAACTTAGCTGAATACAAGATTGAGTCATCTTCAAAGAAATTGCCTGTTGCGAAATATGTACCGACTGTTTCGATATTCTCTTGGAAGCCGCCGCTAGTACCTTTGTAGTCAACGTAAGTAACATCAACTTTAAGTGACATATTCTTAGCAAAATCCCAACGTGAACCAACAGAGTAAGATAGACGCTCGTAGTTTAAAGCCTCTCTAAGAGCAGACTGAACGCCTGTCATATTAGTACGCTCTTCATTGTCAGTCGTTTCTACCCAGTTGATTGATAAATAAGGAGTAAACTCATTGACTCTATAGCCAACTAAAGCAGAAATTGATTGATAGTCATAGAACTCACCATCTAGCTGCACATCCGCACCTTCGATGTTAGCGATTAAATCACCGTTGTCATACTGTGCACCAAGTGAAATAAACTGACCGTCTTTACTGTCTAACATTTTGCCCATTCGACAATATGGGTCAGCAAACAGACTATCGTCGTTAAAGTTACAAGATGGGTTCGATTCAGCAACAAAGTAAGAACCACGGAACGTCATATCCCCTACGTTCCAGTTCGCACTCACACCCATCAATTTGTCTAATTTAACTTCGCCAACAATAGAGTCGTCTTCGTCAATGGTGCCAACACCAATAACGGGTTGAATCAATAAACTTGAATTATCGAATTCTACTGGGATCAAGAGATCAGCACCGGTATAGCTTTTTAAAACGATATTTTCGTACAGCTCTTGCGAAGGACGAATCATCGGATAAGCGTAACCAAGATCCGTGTAATCTGAGTAGAAAAACAGCGGTAGGCGTAGCTTACCAGCACGAGCAGTAAAACGTTCAAAGTCGTATGATGCATACGCCATCTCGATCTTTGGTTCGTAGTCATAACGACTATTCGCAACAATCTGCGTTACAAATTTAGCTTTCTCATTCACATTAAAGTCAAACTGAAGTCCAGCAAGCGTCTCTTGCTCCCATTGCAGATTATCGCTGGTATATCCCGCATAATTGACATCATTGTTCGCTTTACCGATTCCAACCGAACCAAAACCACTAATATTAATATCTTCCATACTTGCAGCATTTGCACCACAAGCAACACTCACCAAAGCAGCAATTAGTGTCTTTTTCATAACGAACTCCACAGTTATGTTTTAGTTTTTATTATTTTCAGCCCCAAATTCGAGGCAAACTCCCGCTGTTCTTCTTGGTGAAAACCAAGAAAAACGTCACTTAAAAAAACAGCAGGAAGAATTGAGGAAAGCTAACGGATCTTAAAGTGACCCGTTAGTTCAGATAGGTTTCGTGTGATTTTTTGAATATCCTGAGCGACTGAATCGACTTGTTGAACACTGTCAGTAGTACCTTCAGCCATATCACGGATATCCGTTACAAACATTTCAATACGAGAAGAGGTCTGTTCTTGCTCTTCAGTTGCCGATGCAATGCTATCGTTACGTTGACTAATTTCCATCACATCATTGGTGATCTGAATAAGAGATTTCTCCGCCACCAACGACTGTTCAACACAATTCTCAGCTTTGATTGCACTTTCCGAGATAATTTTTGACGCCATTTTAGCTTGCTCTTGCAGCTGAGACAGCACGGACTGGATCTCTTGCGTAGAGCTTTGTGTTCTTGATGCTAATGTACGAACTTCATCAGCCACAACAGCAAAGCCTCTGCCCTGCTCACCCGCTCTGGCCGCTTCGATAGCCGCGTTTAATGCAAGTAGGTTAGTTTGCTCTGCGATCGCGCTAATTGAATCTAGTATCGATCCTGCACTTTGCGTATTGGTATCGAGTTGCCCAACCACTTGAGAAGCTTGACGTACATCTGTGGTGAGTTCTTGTACCGCAAGAATAGTACTCTTAACTTGCACTTCGCCCATAGACGCTTGCTCGCTCGCACTTGTAGCAGACAAAGATGCATCACTTGCATTGTGAGCAATATCTTTAGCCGCGCTAAATAGCTGCTGTAACGATTGGGATACTTCTTCAATAGCCAAGTGTTGATTTTTGGACAAAGTGCGCGTGTTTTGGCTTGTGCTCACTAAAGAACGCGAAATAGAATCCAACGCCACCACGTTTTCAATGGTGTCTGTCACATTACGTTGTAAGTGAGAAACAAATGAATTAAACGAATCAACTAGTGGTTTAAGTTCATCGTTTTTCTCATGCTTCAGCCTAACTGTTAGATCACCTTCGCCTTCTGCTATGTCTCTCATTTTGTCACTGATATTGGCTAAGTCTTTACGTATTGCATAGACAACAAACCAGCCAAATAAACACAATGAAATCAATGCAGCAACACCAAGCACTCTCATGATCCGGTTTGAACGAAGATTGTTTTCTTCAAGGGAAGTTACCGAGCTTTCGAAATCAGAAATTCGAGCCTCGGAAAAGTCATTAACCCCTTTGGTTAAACCTTCTAGTATTTCACTGCTCTGTTTAGCCAGTTGCCCTGCTTCACTTAATGAAATATCTTCGTCAATCATTCCTTTAGCTATTCGATACGCTGAATCAAAGTAAGCTTTCGTACTTCTTTGAAGTTCAGTAATCGAATATTTTATGGATGGATCTAACTCAGACTGCAGTTTAAAGTTCGCAATAATCGCCTTGTATGTTGTGACGTTCATTGCCAATAATTCTTCATCACCCAACGTCACCGCTAAATTAAAACGTTCGGCGAGTTGAGGTATTAACACTCGATTCATCGAAGATGAGTCCATTATCGGATAGATAACTTCATCAATTCGATTTACTTGTTGATTGTTATTACTTAAGGCCCTTTCGCCCACAAATAAAATACTACTGAAGCCAGCAAAAGAAAAAAGGCACAAAGCCAAAACTTTATTTTTTATAGAAAGGGAAAACATCAAATATCCTTATAAACGGAATAATATACCGTGTCTTATTTGTAAGAATACTTGCGCGTGTACGCGGCAACAATTCAGATAAAGCATGATTACCATAAATAATTTCGATTAAACACATAAATACGGTAAATTATATGCACCTAGATTTGTAACAGTTATTAGCGCTTAGCATCAAGACTTCTATCGCAGACCAAAGCTATGGACACTAAAACTCAATTCAATTCAATTCAATTGCTCTTTTAACCCGTGAATAACTAACATAGAAGCAATAACATCAAGTGGTCTCATTAAAGAATACGCCATCTTGACAATGTGCAACTTGACACCTAAATTGACCTTATAATCGAATTTTTGGGAATGACAATTTGACCTTATCGCCAGACCTAAGGGTTTTGATTGTAGACGACTCTAAGAGCGCCACCATTCTTATCAAACAGCAGCTAGTTGGTTTGGGGATTCCGCATAGAAATGTTTTCATTGCGACCAACTACCAACAAGCGATCAAAGCAGTCGAAAGTCACTCTTTCCATGTCCTTCTCATCGATTATCATCTAGAACAATCTTTCACTGGATTTGAGCTGCTAGGGATTCTCTATCGAAACCGACTGATCGATCATACCGTTGCAATTATATTGCTCTCTGGTGATATGCGTCAGGAAACGGTATTGACAGCTTTATCCGGCGAAGCGCACCACTTTATTTCTAAACCAATCAATACACTTGCTCTTGGAAAGAAAATTCAAACCGCCGTCTTTGAAGCAAAGCAAATTAGCCAGCTTACAAACCTATATCCAATCAATAATCAAGTAGCACTCAATTCAGCATTAAACATTCCAGGAAAGGATACCAAGGTACAGTTCGAAGCAACGCTTATCGAACACTTGATAGCACGCAAAAAGTGGGAATTGCTCTCATATTTACTTAATAAATCTGGAACGAACATGCATCCAACCAAACTGGTAGCAGAAGCTTTAATTTTGGACGGGTTGGGTAAGCCAAAGTCAGCCATAGACAAACTGCACAACTACCTTGTTGCTCAGCCTCTTTCTTTGAACGTGATTGATTGTTTAAGCTGTATTTACGAAAAACACCAGATGTTAATACCAGCGTTAAAATTGGCGATACGAGCCTTTGAATTAACACCGAGCATCAGCCACCGTGCGATTCGCGCCATCGATTTAGCTGAGAACGTCGACAATACTCAAGTTCTGATCAAGTTAGGGGAGATTTACGCTAACAGTATTTCATTAGCAGACCTCGACGTTATTCACTCTATATCGACCTATTTCAACGCGTTGAGAGCAACATATGAACGAGAAATGCATGTAACCAACAAAAAATTGTTGATAGAGCATGCAGGACAATTTACGACACAGGTTAATCTAAAACTACCAAATCACTCGCAAAATCAAATACTTTCAAACCTAGCGATTTTCCATTGTCATATTCTGATATTCGAAAAAAATGAAAAACTTGCTCATCATAAATTGGTAAAAGCGACTACTTTGCTTTCTCATCGTTTTTACGATGGCCCAACGGATTTACTCAACCAATTGTTACCTTTACTAGATCACTTTGGGGAATACTCTATGTACCGTGCAGTGACGAAATGTATCCTATCTCGCGGTGATCCTGTATTGCATCAAATTCAACCAGCAACACTGTCTCCTTCCACTTTGATAAACCTAGAAAGTGTGGATTCAGTAAATGATCTTAAGAACTATATTCACAATTACCCATATTCTGTAGCCGCTAAACTTGACTATTTATATGCTGTAAATAAAACTCAAATACAAGAACAACTTAGTGACGATTTCGTACAAGAAATCACCCAACTAGAACTTCCAGAAAAATGGAAGACATGGGTTAGCGACTTATCACTCAAGGGGTTTATCACCAAGCCACCTTGCCCATTTCCCACAATCAGCCGACGGGAGTCTATATGCTAGATTTTGACGCTTTAAACACCTATTTAGACAATGACCAAGAAGTCATTTTTGCAGTATTGTCTGTGTATCAAGAAGATCATGGCAACTCATTAGACGAGATAAAAGAGTTGGTACAACAACAAGATTGGGGCAAGCTTCATTTTACAGTGCATACTTTAAAAGGCATCTTAGCCAGTTTCGGCGAAGAAACGGCCACGGCGGCCTTGGAGCGAGTCGAGCAAAACACGCTCAATAAACTCGCACCTAAAGATGAGGATCTGTCCGTAATCTACAGCGAAGTGAAGATCATCAACAAACAGATTGATGAGGCGCTTAGCGCTTATTAACAGCCTCAATGTGCAACTAACCCGTTATTATCTTCTAGTTGTTCAGATACTCGATAGAATTAAACAAGCTAATAGAGTTTAGACTTGACTCGTTACACTTATCAGCAGGACAAGATAGAGAGTTGAAGTATTCTAAGTAGAACCTTAACTCTTGCCACTTTCTTTGACGCTAGCTTTCAAATCACACAAGCTATAAACGGCTATAAATTCACACCACCTATCTGGGAACACCAACGCATAGATCACGCGTTATAACCCATGCATGTTCATGTTTTCAATGAAAAAGCAGTACATTTAATGAAATGCAAAATAGCTAAATATTTGTAGATCTTTTTGTGACTGGAGTATACGAAATTGCATTTTATTTATTGGTAAACGAGAAACTGTTATCTACACTCTAATAAAATCGAGCGTTAATCACTCAGTAGCATAATAATAAAATAAAACGTTCAGTCGGCTAAATAAGGACAAGGAAATGAACAAAGACAGTTTTGCTGCGTTCCAGGAGCTCACGGATCACCCTCCTACTAAAGGCTCATTGACTACCACGACTGAACCCTATGCGTATTATCTAAAGGATCTTGTGGGCATTGACCTTCTATCTCGTGAAGATGAAGTGTATTACGCTAAATTGAATTGCGCTGGTGATAAAAAAGCGCGCGATGTAATGATCGAATCAAACTTGCGCCTGGTTGTAAAAATCGCAAAAAGTTACCTAAAGCGTAAAGGTAATAACTTCACTCTGCTCGACTTGATCGAGGAAGGTAATATTGGCTTGATCAAGGCCATCGACAAATACGACCCAGAACCCGGCTATCGTTTTTCAACCTATGCCGTATGGTGGATTCGCGAAAACATCGAAGCCGCATTAATGAATAAGGGTCGGACTGTCCGCTTACCGGCTCATGTGTGCAAAGAAATTAATAGCCTCGCATCAAAGAAGTTAGATATAAGCAAAAAAATGAGTAAAGAAGTTTCTATCTCAGAGCTATCATCAAGTTCTGGCGTTAAGGCTGAGCGTGTCGATAAATTGGTGGCGTTAAGCGGATTTATTGACGTAACAACAACAGTAGGCATTAGCCATGCTCCACTTGTGTTGGAACAATGCGAAAGCGAATGCATCCCCGACCCTCAACAAGACTGTGAAGATCAATCATTCACACACGCGCTTGAGCAAATCATCAACACACTGCCACCGAAATTGCAGAAAGTTCTCATTCACCGCTTTGGTTTCTTTGATAACAAGGTGAAAACACTTTCGGAGGTGGGAGAAATGTTGGATGTAAATGTGTCTAATGAACGTGTTAGACAAATGCAGAAAGAAGCGATCGAAAGAATTCAAAAACGACTGAAATTTGATGGCTGGGTCTAAGCAATTAAGAACACAAAACTTAGCAACTAGAGCGCTGAATAGCTAGATTAGACATTTAAAGAACAATCATAAGGGTGAGCTTCAAAGCTTGCCCTTTTTGTTTGCCTACTTCGTTAAAACGTTTGAACGATCAGAAGTATATAAAGCAAAGTGCCATTTTGTTGGCTAAACAGTCTTACAGAGAAACATAGGAGTATTGATTACTTCAAGAAGTAACACGTTCACTGCGTAAAATAAGGTAATTCACATAGGTAGTTTCAAGGCAGTTTTGTTCCCACAAAGACAAGATGCGCTTAGTTGCAAAGTAATAGTCTTTATTCCTCAATAACATGCCAACCGTACGACTTAGTTTCTCAAACCGTACTTGGTCGCTTGCCGAAATATAAGAGTCTTCACTTTGAATAATCGGAGCCAAACCATCGGCAAACCAATTGTTCAGAATTTCTCGCATCTCTAACTCAGATTCAGGCACATCGATACTCGACAACTCTCGATGTTGAGGTGGTGGCACTATGTATCTAGATGCTTGTGGTGAACTGACATATCGATACATGTCGTCCCTCCTTTTAACTGACTCTTCTAATAATTAAGGACACTTTTATTCGTTCACAAGTTTTAATGTCCAGTTTTTTATAGCAGTTTTTAAATGAGAATAATGAACAATAAATGACAAATAAAAAGCCATGCAAACCCTCTCTGCATGGCTTTAATAAACGCAACGTTATGCGCCTATTTGCTTCTTAGTTCAAAAGACGACTGAACTCATTGGGTTAAATTTGGCTTTGGTCTAAGTCGTTGCCTTGATCAGTTCCAGTTTGAGAATCTGAATCGAAGCTGCCAGAATCGTCGGTGAAGTCAATACCTTGCTCTTGACCACCTGAACTTGTCCAGTCGCTGCCGCCAGACTCCATACCTGCCATGTCCGGTTGCTGTTCTTGCGTCGAACCTTGCATGGTGTATTGATCGTCGATCTCAACTTCAACAGAACCGCTTGCACCGTCTATTGAGCTACCCAAATCATCGTAACCTTGGAATTGCACCTCGCTAGTCCCTTCATAACCCTCAGGAAGTTCTACGGATACAGGCTGATCTAGGTTGCCACTGATTGTGAAGCTACCATCACCGTTATCCAGTGCGTTGCTCACAGTAGCGCCTTCAGGTAAGCCAGACATATCAGCGTAATCAACCGATTCGTTACCACTCACCTCATCTGGAACCGAGATAGAAATAGTATCGCCCGGTGCCGCTGTAACATCAGCCACGCTGTTCTCGACTTCAGTTTCAACATCTTGAACTTGGTCAACAGTTTGCTGAACCACATCTAGTTGTTGCTCTTCTGTTACTTGAGCAGCTTGAACTGGTGGTTCATCACTTTGTGCTGAGTTATCGGCTACTTGGATGCTTAAGCTGTGGCTTGATACTTCGCTGCCATCGTTGACTTCAACATTCATCGCTAAATTGCCATCGAAGTCTTCGTTTGGCCAGTATGTCCACTGACCTTCGCCTGATTCAGCGAAGAAGCCTGCATCATTCGCGTCGGCAACATCAGCAACTTGTGCAGAATCACTCACACCTAACTCATCCACCAGCTGTGACTCTGTGATGATTAATGAACCATCACCCGCTAAGACATAGCCTTCGCTTAGGGCTAATTCTTCGGCATCTTGTATATCAACATTGAAGAAGCTTTCGATACGGTTTTCGCCATCGGTCGCTATAAATCCAACTTGAACATCGCCGGTGTAGTCTTCAGCCGGTGTGAATTGATAGTTACCTTGGTTATCGCTCTCAATTACGCCCTGACCTTCCATCAAGCTTACTGACTCAATGCTCAAGCTATCGCCTTCTGCATCGCTCAGGTTCGCTAACATGTCCTCATCAGTGAACGACAAGGTTGTATCCGCTGCTATTTCAGTGGTTGTGATGCTGTTAATTTCTGGAGCTGCATTCTCTCGCGAGTCACCTTCTTTCACGACTACGCCAGTTTGCTCATCATGAAGCACGCCGTCTTTATCAATCACGTAAGCAATGTCTGCTTCGCCAGTAAAACCTGATGCTGGCGTGAACGTCCAGGTGCCATCGCCATTATCGACAATCTCACCTTGGCTTCGGTCTGCTAGATGAACCAGTTTCACTTCATCATCGCTATCAGCATTCACATTTTCAGCTAAACCGATTAGGTCGTCCGCGGTTAGGATGATGGAATCACCCGCTAGGGTTTCGAAATCACCTGAATCGATGCCATCTTCGAACGCTTCTGGTTCATCTCCGTAATCAACCGTTGTTGCGCTAACCGTTACGAAGAACTCACCATGGAAGTCTTCAGGAGGCGTCACTTGAATGTTTGAGATATCCCAATCGAACAGGTCGATGTATTGACCCGGCTCGGTGATCATCACGGTATTTACACCATCCGTCACCTCAAATCCAACCGGAAAACCTGTCATCACCAAGTTACTGAGTGTTTCTGAATCATCGACTAAGCCAACGTTCAATCCTAAGTGACCCGTTTCATCTTCACCGAAGACTAATGGACCGTCATGGTCAGTTGAAATAACCGCACCATCTGCGGCAGGACGTACGTACACAGGAACATCGAGAACCGTTTCGAACTCACCGTCACTTACGACAACTTGTAGGTCTGAAACGCCTGCAAAGTCACCCGTTGGTGTGAATGTCCAAGTACCATCGCCGTTGTCTGTTACTTCTCCGCCATCTTCACCGTCTGCGGTGATGATGCGTGAAACCACAAGGTCAGCGGTATCAATGTCACCGAACAAGTTCATCAAGTCGCCAGCATCAAAGGTGAACGCGCCATCTTCGTTTGTGGTCATCATTGCGTTGCCGACGTTAAATGGTGCGTCGTTAACCGGAATGACATCCACATTAAGCGAGCCATCAACCACTTCTTCACCATCAGTTGCTTGATAACCCAGTTCTACCAAGCCATTGAAGTCTTGAGTAGTCACTAAGTGATACATGCCATCTGGCTGCTGAGTTAAGGTCGCATTGGCTGGAGCACGAACCGTGATGCTTTCGATGCTGATCTCGTCACCATCAAGGTCTGTGACTTGATCCGCGATGTAAGCAGGGTCAATCACCATGACCACATCTTCTTCGCCTTGCATCTCAATCATTGGCGCTTCAGGTGCATCATTCACTGGCGTGACATCGATGTTACCGTCGACTGAAATTGTCTCTTGGCCATCACTAACGTTAAACGTCATTGGCACATCGCCATTGAAATTTTCGTTTGGCGTAAATGACCAAGTACCATCTTCGTTGTCTAACAACTCACCCAAGCTAGGATCGATTTGTAGACCAGAAGCTGACAGCTCGTCTGCGGTGTTATCGATGTCGGTAGCTTGAGCTAACAACATATCTTGTGTGATAAGAATGGTGCTGTCTTCGGCTGTGGTTAGTTCCACTTCCTCAGATTCTGGTCCATCGTTCACAGCCAGAACTTCGATACCTGCCGTTGTTGTTGCAGTCGCACCGTCGTCATCGGTCACGACCACATCTAAGCTGATATCACCGTTAAAGTTCTCACTCGGCGTGAAGGTCACAGACCCGTTATCGTTTTGAACCAAGGAGCCGTCAGAGCCTGAATAAGTCACGCTTTCAAGCGACACTTCACCATCAACGTCTGAGCTATTAGCAATCAACTGCTCAGGGCTCAATGTGATGGTGCCATCTTCGTTCATTTGGTAAGACGTTGCGCCTGCCACTGGTGCATCGTTAACGTCTGTTACCGTTACGTCGATGTTTGCATCAACCGTCTCTGTACCGTCAGATACTGAGAAGTCCAGACTTACTTCACCGTTGAAGTTTTCGTTTGGAGCAAAGGTGTAAGTGCCATCGCCATTGTCGGTAAACACACCCTCTGCGCCAGTGTAAGACACATCAGCAACTGAAAGCTCATCACCATCAATATCAGAAGCACCCGCTAGCAGTTGCTCGTCTGTAAAGGTAAGTGAACCATCTTCTTCAATGGTGTAAGCGACATCTTCTACAACCGCGATGTCATTCACTGGATTCACAGTAAGGTCGGCCGTTGCAACAACCGTTTCAGTACCATCAGAAAGGTCGAAGCTAAGGTCAATATCACCATTAAAGTCGGCATCCGGTGTAATAGTAAATGAACCATCATCGTTTGCCGTAACGGTAGCGTTATCACCCGCGGTTAGATTAGCCGCGGTAAGATCATCGCCGTCCAAATCCGATGCTTGAGCAAGCAGTTGTTCTTGGCTTAGCGTGATTGAACCATCTTCATCGACTGAGTAAGCCAAGTCACCTGATACTGGTGCGTCGTTGACTGCGATTACATCAATACCCGCAGTAGTTTGAGCCGTTGCACCGTCGTCATCAATAACCGTCACATCAAGGTTGATGTTGCCGTTAAAGTTTTCATTTGCTGCGAAGCTGTAAGTGCCATCACCATTGTCAGTGAAGATACCGTCCGCGCCAGAGTAGGAAACGTCGCTAACGGATACATCACCTTCAATGTCTGAGCTGTTCGCAATAAGCTGCGCTTCAGAGATGGTAATCACGTTATCTTCGTCAACGCTGTAGGTCGTTGAACCTGCAACTGGCAAGTCATTAACAGCAATGACGTCGATACCTGCAGTTGTTTCAGCAGTTGCGCCATCTTCATCCATTACAGAGACATCAAGACTGATATCACCGTTAAAGTTTTCGTTTGGAGCAAAGGTGTAAGTACCATCACCATTATCAGTGAACACACCATCGGTGCCGCTGTAGCTGACATCGCTGACAAACACTTCCCCTTCAACATCTGAACTGTTCGCCAGTAGTTGCGTATCGCTTAGGGTAATGCTGCCATCTTCTTCAACACTGTAAGCAGTGGTTCCAGCAACCGGTACGTCATTAATTGGGACAACTTGCACATCAATGTTTGCCGATACAACATCGGTACCGTCACTGACATCGTAAGTTAGGTCAACGTTACCATTGAAGTTCTCGTTTGGAGCAAAGGTATAAGTACCATCGCCATTATCCGTGAACACACCGTCGGTACCTTCGTAATTAACCGATTCGACAGAAAGGTTCTCGCCATCAATATCCGTTGCACCAGCCAATAGCTGTTCATCAGTAAAGATCAACGACCCATCTTCATTAATGGTGTAGTCGTGGTCGTAAATAACAGAAAGGTCGTTAACGGCTGTAACGGTGACGTCTAGTTCTGCTGGAGTAACACCACCGTTGCCATCGTCCACGTTATAGCTAATCGAGAATTCACCGTTGAAGTTCTCTTCAGGAGTGATAGTGTAAGTGCCGTCACCATTGTCAGTGATAAGCGCGTTCTCAATTGAGACATCTCCAACACTTGGTTCGTTACCACCCGTTTCACCAGAGTCTCCATCTTCATCACCCGTTAGCAACTCAGAGATATTAATGCCGTTTTCATTCGCGAGCGCTTCTTCAGCCGTTGGCAAATCAAACGCATTCTCGCTGCCTACATCTTGGCTTGGAACTACAACACCATTAACGATATCAAACACATGCCAATGCTCACCCGTTGGATTGTCAGGCAAGTCTGGAGTAAAGGTCTCAACCAAAGTATCGCCAACAAACACCTGAACCTGCACATCTTCAACACCATCTACATCCCAACTTCTGTTGGTGTAGTTGTGTACTGAATAGTGCATGTCAGCATCTTGATAATTTGGAATAGTGATGGTTTCAGGGCCACCGCCATTTGTGTCATCAACATCTTGTTGGACGACATTGCCTTCACCAAGGTCGTGGCTCATATCGCGGTAATAGATATGGTCTAACTCATTGCCATTCTCTGTATCGTAAAGCCATAGGTGATTATCCATATCACGAGGGCTCTCACCCCAGGTCACGACGATACGCATATCTGTTTCTTCAAGGACTTCAGATATTGCGGTTACGCCACCATTGGTATCTTCACCTGCTGGTATAAGGAAGCTGCTGGTAATAGAGCCTTCTTGTTCAATAGTTACGGTACCTTGGTCAACAACTGGACCACTCACAGAGTAGTGACCAAATTGGTCTGTCACCGTAGTGTATGAGTGACCGGCGTTATCGGTCATTGTGACGTCTGCACCAACGACTGGGCTACCCGTTTCAGCATCCAGCACCGTACCGGTTACGGTCGTTTCATCGCCCTGCTCTCCGATAATTGCGGTCATGTCATCGTCTTCGATGTCAGTCGCGAATTGTAGGAGTTCTTCTTGAGTAATGGTGTACGAACCATCTTCTTCAATGGTTATCGCAACATCAGCAGAAACAATTGGCGCATCATTAACTGGATCAACCGTCAAACCTAAGTTAGCCGCAATCGGTGTGTCACCATCGCTGATACTGTAAGCCACATCGATGTAGCCATTGAAGTTTTCGCTTGGAGTGATCGAGAATGTGCCATCGCCATTATCGACAATCGTTGCATCATCTCCCACCAAGGTTAAGTCGGAAGCGACAAGATCACCACCTTCAATATCAGCGGCATTCGCAAGTAGTTGCTCCTGCGTGATCGTGATGACATTATCTTCATCAACGTTCGCGTAAACATCAGATGTCGTTGGCAAGTCATTAACTGGGTTTACCGTCAGATCGGCGTTTGCCACAATTGACTCTGTACCATCCGAAATATCAAAGCTTAGGTCGATATCGCCATTGAAGTTCGCATCTGGCGTTACCGTAAAGGTGCCATCACCATTATCAACAACGGTTGCATTATCGCCCGCACTTAGGTTGCTTGCCGTAAGCTCATCACCATCCACATCAGAAGCTTGAGACAGCAATTGCTCTTGATTCAGAATAATCGAGCCATCTTCATCAATGCTGTACGCCAAGTCGCCCGATACTGGTGGATCGTTAATTGGCAAAACATCAATACTTGCGCTGGTGGCAACTGTCGCACCGTCTTCATCTGTCACCACTACATCGAGGCTCACATCACCGTCGAAGTTTGCATTCGGTGCAAAGCTGAATGTGCCGTTACCGTTGTCAGTAAAGATACCGTCAGCGCCTGTATAGTTAACGCTATCAATCGCCACTTCACCTTCGATATCAGAAGCGTTCGCCAACAGTTGCTCGGCACTGATGGTGATAACTTCGTCTTCGTTGACAGAGTAGCTGGTTGAACCCGCGACTGGTGGATCATTCACCTCAAGAACAGTAACTCCAGCTGTCGTTGCTTCCGTTGCCCCTTCTTCATCGGTAACAACAACATCTAGACTCACTTCGCCATTGAAATTTTCGTTTGGCGAGAAGGTATATGTACCGTTACCGTTGTCTTCGAATACACCATCGGCACCGCTGTAAGCCACACTATCAATCGCAAACTCACCTTCAATATCTGAAGAGTTCGCTAGCAATTGTTCGTTACTGATCGTGATGGAGTTATCTTCATGAACCGTGTAAGACGTGCTGCCCGCCACTGGTGGATCGTTCACCTCAAGTACACTAATACCCGCGGTGGTTGCTTCAGTTGCGCCCTCTTCATCGGTAACGACAACATCAAGGCTAACTTCGCCGTTGAAGTTTTCATTTGGCGAGAAAGTATACGTACCGTTACCGTTGTCTTCCAAGACACCATCGGCACCTGTGTAAGCCACACTGTCAATCGCGACCTCACCTTCAATATCTGAAGAGTTGGCAAGTAACTGTTCGTCACTGATAGTAATTGAGTTGTCTTCATGAACCGTGTAAGACGTGCTACCCGCAACAGGTGGATCGTTCTCTGGTGTCACGCTCACATCAATATTGGCTTGAACCGTATCGGTACCATCTGATACATCAAAACTGAAGTTCACATCACCATTGAAGTTTTCGTTTGGCGCAAAGCTGTAGCTTCCGTCGCCATTGTCAGTAAGAACACCGTCGGCGCCAGTGTAAGTCACACCTTCAACCGATAGGTCATCCCCATCGATGTCTGTCGCACCTGTTAGCAAGTCTTCGTCAGTGAAGTTCAAGACGCCATCTTCACCAATACTGAAGGCTTGATCTTGTGGTTGTGGTAAGTCATTAACCGGGTTAACAGTTAAGTCAGCGGTAGCAACAAGTGTGTCTACCCCGTCGTTGATGTCGAACGTTAGGTCAATATCACCGTTGAAGTTCGCATCTGGTGTGATGGTAAAGCTACCGTCATCGTTAGCGGTAACCGTCGCATCACCATCAACCATTAGGTTGGAAGCGGTTAAGTCATCACCGTCTACATCATTCGCTTGAGATAGAAGTTGCTCTTGGCTCAAGGTAATCGAACCGTCTTCCTCAACGCTGTATGCCAAGTCTCCTGATACTGGAACATCATTGATTGGTAAGACATCAACCGCAATATGAGTATCAACTTGAGCGCCGTCTTCATCTTGAATGGTCACATCTAACTGTACTTGGCCATTGAAGTTTTCATTCGGTGCAAAGCTACATGTGCCATCACCATTGATGGAGAAGATGCCGTCTGGGCCATCGTAGTTAATCTCGACGAGCTGTACATCACCTTCGATATCAGATGCGTTCAATAGAACTTGAGTCTCATTGAAGGTCAGTACAGAATCTTCATCGACAGTGTATGACGTTGGACCAGCCACAGGAGGGTCGTTTACCTCAAGGACTGTAATACCCGCGGTAGTCGATACGGCTGCATCGTCTTCATCCACAACAACCACATCAAGGCTAACTTCGCCATTGAAGTTCTCGTTTGGAGAGAAGGTATATGTGCCGTCACCGTTGATTTCTAGAACACCGTCACTGCCACTATAGGTAACACTATCAATCGCTACTTCCCCTTCAATATCCGAAGAGTTCGCTAATAGCTGTTCGTTACTGATCGTAATGGAGTTGTCTTCATGAACGGTGTAAGACGTGCTACCCGCCACTGGAGGATCATTCTCTGGCGTCACGCTGACATCAATGTTAGCAGTTACCGTATCGGTACCATCTGATACATTGAACGAGAAGTTCACATCGCCATTGAAGTTTTCGTTTGGCGCAAAACTATATGTGCCATCGCCGTTATCTGTGAGAACACCGTCTGCGCCAGTGTAAGTCACACCTTCAACACTTAGGTCGTCCCCTTCAATGTCCGTTGCACCCGTTAATAGGTCTTGGTCATTGAACGTTAACACACCGTCTTCACCAACTGTGAACGCTTGGTCTTGCGCTTCTGGACCATCATTCACTGGTGAAACGGTTAACTCAAGATTGGTAGAGACAACATCATCACCATCCGATACATCAAATGTGAAGTTAACATCGCCATTGAAGTCAGCATCTGGCGTTAATGTGTAAGTACCATCACCGTTATCGGTAATCGTAACGCTCTCATCATCAGTTGCTAAATTCAGAGCGGTCAGCTGGTCGCCATCGAGATCACGAGCATTAGCTAACAAGTCTTCTTGCGTAATGATGATAGAACCATCTTCTTCCACAGTTGCAGCAACAGGAAGTGCTTCAGGTGCATGTTCAATGTGGGCGCCTGTCGCGTTAATGTAGATGGTTTGAGAGACCGTTTCAGAATCATCATTCGATAGCTCTGTTGCGGTTGCTGTTACATGAACTTCAAGCTGCTCGTTGAAGTCTTCTGGTAACTGGATTTGTAGCGCATTTTCGATTGCCGTTGTTGGTAAGTTCACCGTACCATCAGGACCAACCGTCACTTCACCACTGTAGATTTGGCTGTTCACTTCACCGACATCGATTGTGAAGTTGAAGTCTGAATAGTCAGCATCACCGCCACCATACAAATCTTCAAATCCGTAAACGAGCTCGCCATCTTCATTAACCGTCGTGCGAGTATGTTCGATACCATCTTGGTTTAGCTGAGAGCTTGAACCACCATGGAAAATCGCGTCACCATTCTGGCCTTGAATCACGGTTTCGGTTCCATCTGTCGCAACAAAGACAAGTTGAGGATCAACCGTATCCATATTCGCTGGCGAACCATCCTCAGCACGGAACTCGTACTGACCGTCTTGCATCGCATCAAAGTCGTTGTGTTGATGTCCGTTTGGAATCAAGAACAGATTGAAACTCTCACCTTCCTCGACTTGGAAGCTGAACTGATCTTGCCCAGGAACAAGGTCACCGCCGCCATCAACTTGTGATGCGTTTTCATAAACGACTTCAACACCCGTGATGTTACCGTCTTCGTCAACTTTGTAGTAACCCGCGGTGTTTTGGTAACCTGCGGTTTCACCTTCAAACGTTACAGTGATTTCAGTATCGTTGTAACTGGTGATACCGTTATCTTGGTCATTCAGAACGCCTTCGTTATCGTATTGAATGACAGAGCCTTCCGGCACACCATCAACCGTTACAGTCAGTGTTTCTGATAGATCTTGGTCGACAAGCGCCGCTGCAATGTTCAGCTCAACAATACCGCCTGGCTCAACCAAAATAGCTTGATCATCAACGTTAACGCCATCGCCATCGGTGATCACAAGATCCGGCGCATCTGCGACCGCTTCAATGTGAACATTGAGGTCTTGCTCGACTTCAGTTGTGCCGTCGGTAACTGTAAAACTGAACTGTAGATCGCCACTAAAGTGCTCTTCAGGAACGAAGCTGAACGTGCCATCGCCGTTATCGGTGATTGCGCCTTCATCACCAGAGTAATTGATGCTAGTAACGCTTAAGTCGTCGCCATCAATATCAATTGCACCACTCAACAGTTCTTCTTGAGTGAACAGGATGCTGCCATCCTCTTCAATGTGATACATGCCTGGAGCAACAATTGGAATGTCATTCACCGGATTAACGGCCAATGTCATGTCATTAGAGGTACTTAACTCACCGTCGCTCACCTCATAAGTGAATGCAATATCACCATTGAAGTTTTCCGAAGGCGTCACTGTGTACGTGCCATCACCATTATTTACGATGGTGGCGTTTGGATCATTGGTTTCCAGCGCACTCGCAAACAGCTCATCACCATCTTGATCGCTCGCGCTTTCCAACAACATCTCTTGTGTAACGAGAATTGAACCATCTTCGTCGACATCTGCAACCATTGGCGTCGCTTCTGGCGTGTCATTGACGAACTCAACTTTTAGGTCAATGTTTGCGGCAACCACGTCAGTGCCATCGCTAACGTCAAACGCTAAGTCAACATTGCCGAAGAAACCCTGCTCTGGCGTTAATGTGTATGTACCGTCACCGTTGTCCGTGACTTCTACCGTGTCGCTCGCGCTAGTCACATTCACAACAGACAGCTCATCGCCTTCAACGTCTGTCGCTTGTGCTAATAGCTCAGCTTCGGTAATGGTGATTGCTTGACCATCTTCCGTTGTGAAAGACATATCCGGTACGTCTGGCGCATCGTTGATTGAATTTACGGTCAGGTTAAGATCGGCTGCCACTGTCTCAATTGCGTCAGTGACATCGTAAGTGAACTCAATCTCACCAAAGAAGTCTGCACTTGGTGTGATTGTGAAGCTACCGTCTGAGTTTTCTACAATAACCGCATTTGGATCGTTGGTCGCAAAGTTAACCGCTTCAAGGTTGTCACCATCGACATCGGTTGCATTCGCCAACAAGTCCTCTTGCGTAATGGTGATTGAACCATCTTCATCAACCGCCGCTTCAATTGGGCCGCTAACTTCAGGGCCTTCGTTGACAATTTCAACGTCGACTGTTGCAATGCTTGGCGCGCTTGCTTGACCATCACTGATATCGAAGGTCAGATTCACTTCACCAGAGAAGTTCTCTGCAGGCTCGAAGGTGAAGGTATTATCACCGTTATCCGTTAAGGTACCTTGCGTTTGGTCTGCAAGTAGTAGGTTTTCAACATGAAGAATGTCACCATCAACATCGGTCGCACCAGACAATAGGTCTTTCGCTTCGATGATCATGGAGCCGTTTTCAAGCATTTGGGTGTGTAGCGGCTCACCTGGAACAGGAATATCGTTGACTGGTATAACTGTTAGATCTAGGTGCGTTGCTACTTCATCGGTGCCATCGAAGACTTTGTAATCGATGTCGATTTCACCATTGAAGTTTTCATTCGGCATGAAGGTAAACGTGCCATCGCCGTTGTCGACCAAGTCACCGTGATCACCACCGTAAGTGATGTCAGAAATAGACAGCGTATCGCCTTCCACATCTGTAGTGTTCGCCAATAAATCATCAGCACTGAAAGTAATACCTTGGTCTTCGTCTGTCGATAGCACCATTGGACCAGAAACGATTGGTGCATCATTCACCGACTCGAAGTTAATGTTAATGATGTTGTCGTCGGTCAATTCACCATCGGTAACTTGATAACCCAGTTCGATTTCACCATGGAAGTTTTCATCCGGTGTTACCGTCCAAGTACCATCACCATTATCAGTCAGTGTTGCATGCTCTGAGTTTTCACCCACCAGCTCTAGATTTTGAATATCAAGGTCGTCGCCATCAATATCAGAGGCTTGTGCCAGTAACTGTTCTTCTGTAATCACAACAGAAGCAAACTGAGCAGAACCTTCCGTATCGATAGTGATATTTGGAAGATCAGCCGTTAGCTCGATTTCGTTGTCACCCGCATGGATGTTCAACTCAACCGTTTCAGTGATTTCAGAACCGTCTACACCAATCGAAGTAAACACGGCTTCATCATGACAGGTTTGTGACACTGTCATGTTTTGAACGACGTAAGTACCATTTCCTTGTACCGTACCGAGTTCAAAGTAAGACACAGGTTCAGAGACGGTAAGCGTGTAATCAGTCTCATAACCACCACGATCTTCTTTGTGGTAAGTCATCGAGTCAATTAGGTCGCCATCCTCATTGAATGCTTTGATTTCTACTTCTGTAAAGTGACGTGAATCTTCCATGAACCAACCACCTAAACCATCTAGGTGGAAACTGATTTCGTTGATGTCTTGGCCTTCAACTGAAACAGTCAGTTTTTCATCACCACTCAGCCCTTGGCGATTGGTATCACCAAGGCCGTGACCAATGTGTGTGTTACCATTCCAAGCGCCAAGTGGATCATCGTTACTTTGAACCGTTACCGTTAAGTCGCCATCCGAGAACTCACGCGTGTATGGGTCTACTTCTGTGCCCCAATCGTCTACGCTCGCATTATCGTCGAAGGTACCAATTTGCGTGGTATGTGTTCCTTCAGCCAGAGCACCCTCACTTGGAACAAAGCGTACTTCTGTATCAGCAGGCACTTCTTGTCCGACTTCCAGTACTACCCACTCATTGTCAAGATTTGCTTCGATGATGCCGTTTTCTGGTGCTTGATCCAGGCGTAGTGCCGGCTCTTCACGAAGCGTCACACCAACCGTTTGGTCTTCTTGTGCTTGAATGAAGATTTCTTCGCCCGCTTCTGGCGCATCATTAACTGGGTTAACCGTTAAGTCGAGTGTGGTTAGAACTTCATTGTCACCATCACTGATGCTGTATGTAAAGTCCAACTCGCCATTGAAGTTCTCTGTGTGCGTGATGGTGAATGAACCATCGTCATTAGTAACAATTGTTGCGTCTGGATCGTTGGTTTGTAAGTTAGATGCCGTTAACTCATCACCTTCAACGTCAGTTGCATTCGCAAGTAACTGCTCTTGAGTAATGGTAATTGAATTATCTTCGTCTACCTCAGCCTGAATGTCCGAAGTTTCAGGTCCATCATTCACAGCAATAACATCGATGCCAGCGGTTGTTGTTGCGGTTGCACCGGCTTCATCAACGACAACTACGTCTAGTGAAATATCACCATCGAAGTTTTCATTTGGCGTAAAGGTGTAAGTACCATTACCGTTATCAACAAACGAACCGTCGTCACCAGCGTAAGTCACGCTCGATAGAGCAACGTCACCTTCAACATCGGAAGAGTTCGCTAATAACTGCTCATCACTGATCGTGATTTGGCCATCTTCTTGAACTGTATAAGACGTTGAACCTGCGACTGGAGGATCGTTCTCTGGCGTTACGCTGACATCAATAACAGCAGCCGTTGAGCCTGTGCCATCAAAAACATCGAATGAGAATTGAACCTCACCATTGAAGTTCTCGTTTGGAGCAAAGCTGTATGTGCCGTCACCATTGTCACTCAGAACGCCGTCTGCGCCAGTGTAGAGCACGTTTTCAATCGACAGTTCATCACCATCAATATCTGATGCTCCTGCGAGTAGGTCTGCGTCTGTAAAGAGTAGTGTGCCGTCTTCTTCAATTGAGAACTGTTGATCTTGCGCTTGTGGCAAGTCATTCAGCGGATTCACGGTAATGTCTAGGCCAACTTGAACTGAACCACCGTCGTTATCGATGATATCGAAGTTCAGGTCTAGGTCACCGTTGTAGTCTGCGTCTGGTGTAATGGTGTAGCTGCCATCGTCGTTTTGTTGGATGGTCGCGTTTTCATCGGTCGACAGGTTAATAGCTTCTAGGTTTTCGCTATCAATATCACCCGCTCGAGCTAGCAATTGATCCTGGCTCAGAGTGATCGAGCTATCTTCATTAATGGTATAAGCCAATTCACCAGAAGTCGGTGGATCGTTGATAGGTAGTACATCAACATTAATATGAGTATCAACCGTTGCGCCGTCTTCATCTTTAATGGTCACACCCAGTTGAACTTGACCATTAAAGTTTTCATTGGGTGCAAAGCTACATGTACCATCACCATTTACGATAAAGATTCCGTCCGAGCCGTCGTAATTGATGCCGACTAGCTCTACATCGCCCTCAACGTCAGAGGCATTCACTAAAATCTGAGATTCGCTGAATGTAAGAACAGAATCTTCATCAATGGTGTAAGACGTTGGACCTGCAACCGGTGGGTCATTCACTTCTAGAACGGTAATGCCCGCGGTGGTTTCATCAATCGAACCATCTTCATCAGCAACAATCACGTCAAGGCTAATATCACCACTGAAGTTTTCATTAGGAAGGAAGGTATAACTGCCGTCACCGTTGTCTTGGAACACACCATCTGTGCCGCTGTAGGTCACGCTATCAATCGATACCGCGCCTTCAACGTCAGATGAATTTACTAACAATTGCTCATCAGAAATAGTAATGGCATTGTCTTCGTTCACCATATATGAGGTAGAACCCGCAACTGGCGGATCGTTCTCAGGCGTGACGCTAACGTCAATGTTGGCGCTGACTGTTTCTGTACCATCAGACACATCGAAACTGAAGTTCACATCACCATTGAAGTTTTCATTTGGCGCAAAGGTATAAGTACCATCACCGTGGTCGGTCAGTACGCCATCGCCACCTGTATAGCTAATACCTTCTACGGTTAGGTCATCACCATCAATATCGCTCGCACCAGTCAATAGATCGGCATCAGTAAATTGCAGCGTACCGTCTTCTTCAATACTGAATTGTTGGTCTTGAGGAGCGGGTAAATCGTTAACTGGATTAACAGTAAGATCTGCAGTTGCTTGAACCGTGTCAGTACCATCATTGAGGTTGAATTGAATATCAATGTCACCATTGAAGTTCGCATCTGGTGTAATGGTAAAACTACCATCATCATTAGCGGTTACTGTCGCGCTACCATCAACCGTTAGGTCGCTCGCAGTTAGGTCTTGGCCTTCAACATCAGACGCCTGAGACAGCAACTGTTCTTGGCTCAATGTGATTGAACCATCTTCGTTAACGTTGTACGCCAAGTCACCCGATACTGGCGCATCATTAATTGGCAGAACATCAACATTGATGACAGTATCAACTTCTGCACCATCTTCATCACGAATAGTCACATCAAGCTGAACTTGGCCATTAAAGTTCTCATTCGGAGCGAAGCTACAAGTACCATCGCCATTAACCGAGAAGATACCATCTGGGCCATCGTAGCTAATACCAACAAGCTCAACGTCCCCTTCAACATCAGAAGCATTAAGTAGCACTTGCGATTCATTGAATGTCAGTACTGAGTCTTCATCAATGGTGTAAGACGTTGGGCCTGCAACTGGCGGATCGTTCACTTCAAGAACGGTAATTCCAGCGGTTGTGGCATCGGTTGCACCTTCTTCATCAGTGACAACTACATCCAGTGCTATTTCACCGCTGAAATTCTCGTTTGGTGAGAAGGTATAAGTACCATTGCCATTGATTTCAAGGACACCGTCACTACCAGAGTAAGTCACGCTGTCTATCGATACATCACCTTCAATATCTGAAGATGTTGCCAATAGTTGTGCATCAGAAATGGTAATCGAATTGTCTTCATTAACTGTGTAAGACGTAGAACCCGCGACTGGCGGATCGTTCTCAGGAGTCACGCTAACATCAATGTTTGCAGATACGGTATCGGTACCATCAGACACATCGAAGCTAAAGTTAACCTCACCATTAAAGTTTTCATTTGGCGCAAAACTGTATGAGCCGTCACCATGGTCTGTCAGTACCCCATCAGTCCCTTCATAACTGATGCCTTCAACCGTTAAATCATCACCCTCAATATCGGTTGCGCCTGTAAGCAGGTCTGAATCGGTAAATTGTAGAGTTCCATCTTCTGCAATACTGAACTGTTGATCTTGAGGAACTGGTAGGTCGTTAACTGGGTTAACCGTAAGGTCTGCTGAAGCTTGAACTGTGTTAGTACCATCTGAGATATCGAAGTTGATATCGATGTCGCCATTGAAGTTCTCATCTGGCGTAATCGTGAAGCTGCCATCATCGTTTTGAGTAACGGTTGCATCACCACCAACCGTTAGGCCGCTGGCCGTCAGGTCATCGCCTTCTACGTCAGATGCTTGAGAAAGCAGCTGTTCTTGGCTTAAACGAATCGAACCGTCTTCGTCCACTGAGTAAGCAAGGTCACCCGATACTGGCGCATCATCAACCGCCGTTACACTCACATCGATGTTTGCGGACACCGTATCAGTCCCGTCAGACACATCGAAGCTGAAGTTTACGTCGCCGTTGAAGTTTTCATTTGGCGCAAAGGTGTATGTGCCGTTACCGTTGTCGGTAAGAATGCCGTCGCCACCATCGTAGGTCACACCTTCAACCGTTAAGTTGTCGCCTTCAATGTCTGTAGCACCTGTTAACAGGTCCGCATCAGTGAAGATGAGTGTGCCGTCTTCTTCTATTTCAAAGGTTTTATCTTCTGGTTCAGGCGCGTCATTAATAGGACGAACCGTTAAATCAATTGCGCTGCCTACGATTTCTTGGCCGTCGCTGATATCAAAAGTTAGATCAAGTTCACCGTTAAAATCTGCAGAAGGAACAACCGTGAAAGTGCCATCACCATTATCTTGAACCGTTGCATCTGCGCCGACTTGAACGTTAGAAGCAACCAGTTCATCTCCATCAACATCACTTGCGTATTCGAGTAATTGTTCTTGAGTGAATGTTATGGAGCCATCTTCATCCATGATGTATGCCAGGTCTTGTTCTACTTCTGGCGCATCATTTTCACTTTCTACTTGGATTTTGAACGTTTCGCTTACTGTTTCAGAATCAAAGTCATCCTCTACTTCACTGATGCTCTCTTCATCAGAAGCTTGAACATCAACTGCAAACGTCTCTTCTATCGTTTGTGAATCTAAATCGTCATTAGCTTGTTGCTCACCAGAATCAGAAGAATCAGCGTTAAGCGAAGCAGATGTTGTTGCTGCTTGACCTTGCCCTTCATTACCTTCCGCATCTGTCCCACCGTCAGAAGACGTGCTTTCTCCACCACCTACAGCTTGAGCCCCTGCTCCTGAGCCGCCACTCCCAGCTGTGGCACCATCTGTGCCTGTCTCTGTTGCTGCACCATCAACCACGTTAGATTGAGCAGCATCTGAATCACTACCGCTTTCTGTTGTTTCTTCTTGAACAGCCGCGCCAGAAGCAGAGGCATCTTCAGCATTGCCTGCACCACTCGGGTTATCTTCTAAAGCCTGATTTATTTCGTCTGCCGCATCCGTATTTTCAGCACCCGTCGCTACCGTCGACGCAATCGTATTTTGTTGATTTTGTTGATTCTGCTGTTGGGAGGGCGTACCCGCGTCGTTCGTGTCCGTCTGTTCTACCGCGTCATTGAGATCTTCATTTTGGTTGTTTTGGTTATTTTCGCCTGCCATTACAGCCTCCGTTGCTACTAGCTAACTGATCGTATTTAGAGGCATTAAAGGACACCATTTTGGAAAACCAAGTTTTTATACAACTTTTTTTATATTTTTGTTTTTATACATAAAGAATCAAAAAAAATTTGAAAACTGCTTTTAAAGATCCTTAGTTATTGTGATTAAAGCAATTAAGGCAGTGGAATGATGATAGACATGACGAATTTGTTGCGTTCAATCGACAACAACCACAAAGGGCTGCAATTGCTGTTAGGCGACTTTTATAAGAACTTCTCGGACGCACCAATGAACATAGAGACACTTCATAAAGGGAATCGTTTTGACGAACTCAACAACTACTCTAAAAAATTGAAGACCATCTTAACGTTGTTATGTGACCAAGACCTGCCGCCAAAAATGGCTAAGCTAGAACATTTGAGCAAACACGAGTTCCCTGCACCGGAAGCGCTTTTAGAGGATGTAAAAACTGAACTACAAAACGTCAATCGACAAATCAATCACTTGCTGGATATTAAGGAAGTGGTCGATGACAAGTCATCGAGGTAGGTCATGAGTAATAACCAAATAGAGCACCACCTTAGAAAAGCACTCGTTTCTAATAACGAGGCTTCGAAGGTGACGGCAGATGACACCATCGTACTTGCGAGTGCCATGACCAGCGTTCATAAAACCTTGCTCATCATCTTCCTGCTCGCTTTGGTCGCTATCGCCGTGGCGTCACAGGCGCGCATTGACATTGTCGTTTCTGTGCGTGGTGAGCTGCTGTTGGAATCTGACGTTGAGAAGGTTCAACACTTAGAAGGCGGCATTTTAGAAGAGCTGTTAGTCAGAAAAGGTGAAGTTGTATATGAAGGTCAACCTATTGCCCGAATCCGCTCACTCGACCGCAACACCCAACTCGATACCGTGAACACCGAAATCATTCAGTTGGAACTCGACAAGATTCGTTATGAAAGCTTGCGCGACATGATCGAACCAAACTTTGCATCTTATATCGAAAAATATCCAGAACAAGTCCAAGTCAACATGAACACTTGGCAACAAGAATTTTCCAAAAACCGTTCAAACGAAGAGCTCATCACTCACGATATTAAGCACAAGAACTCGTTAATTCGTTCAATGCTAAAGCGTCGCAAAAGTTCAGAAAATCAACTATCTCTAATACGCAAACAGCTCAACATCAAAAACACGCTCTATAAAGAAGAGATGGCGTCTTATGTCGATGTTCTCAACATGAAAGTACAAGAGTCCAATATGGTACGTGAGATTGAGAACCTTGACGAGTCGGTCATGAACGAACGTTTTCAGCTCGACAAACTCGAGAAACAACATCGAGATTTGGTTGAGAACCGTAACTCCGAGTACCAAGCGCAAATCATTCAGGCCAATAAAGATCTCAAACTGAAACGGATCCTACAACCGCAGCATTCCGACAAGGTTGACCGCTTAATCGTCTACTCGCCAGTTGATGGTGTGGTCGACAAACTGCACTTCAATTTCCGTTCAGCTGTGATTCCGCCAGGCGAGAGTATCGCAGATATTGCCCCAATAAATAATTCGCTACACGGTGAAGCGAAGATCCCGCGTAAAGACATGGGGTTTGTTGAAATTGGCCAAGCGGTGAAAGTAAAAATGGATACTTATAACTTCGCAAAATATGGATTTGTTGAGGGAACCATCGCCTCAATCAGCCGTTCATCCTATGAAGAAGAAGATGCTGAATTCTATTTGGCAGAGATTGAGATTGATCGAAACTTTCTTGAACGAGGAGGCACTCAATACAAGTTATCGCCTTATATGGAATTTACCGCCGATGTAAAAACAGGCTCGCGTCGCGTGATCGAATACGCAGCGAAACCTGTGATGTCTGCCATCGAAGATGCATTCGATGAGAGGTAATCAATGAGCGGAAAACCTTCTTATAACATTTCCGTACCCGCTCTACGTCTGAGCATATTGTTCAGCGTGGTACTGGCGGCGCTCGCTTTCTATTTATACTTTTCTTGGTCGAAAGTCGATTCGGTTGCGCAAGTGCAAAGCGCCCCACTTCTGATACAAGCCCAAAAGCTCAATCAGACCATAGAACTGGACATCCAAACCTTACAGTACTGCTTACAAGCCAATAATTGCAGTGCCAGTGACTTGAGCCTTTCTACCTTGAAGAGTGAAATCGACGAGTTTAGGTCTTTGGCTTCTTTGAACAAAACTGAATTTAGTTTGGTTGGCGCGACTGAATACACCCAACTTGAATTAGCTATCAATCGCTTTTCCGACAGTACGAAAACACGCAACGACGTACTCGACTTATACCTGTCGCTGACGAACAACTACCTGCAGATGGACGACAACTACCGCACCATGTTTAACAACCATGCAAGCGACTTAATGTCAGAGAAAAACGAGTTCTTTGTCTGGTTGCTTATGGTGGTCATGATATTGGCCGTGATTGCCGTTTTTTCTAACTCAGTTGCCATGTTGAAACTGAAGAAATCCAGCTCTAACGAGCGAGAAATCGACTATGAGTTTGATGCGCTCTATCAAGAGCTAAAGGAACTCGATTTACAAAGACTCGAAGAGCTTCTTAATGAAGTGAGCATCAACCCCAAACAACGCCAAATCTACTCTCACCTCAAGCTGATTTTTAGTAAATTGGAAGACCAAAAACGCAATAATGATCTCTACAAACAGCTTTACGCACTGATTGGTTACGAGATTCGCGGAATCACCAACACCATCAACGGTGGAGTCCAATATCTGGTTCAAGAAACCGATGAAAACGGCGTATTGATGGCGAAGGATATTACCTCTGCGTGTAGTACCTTGTCTGAGTTAGCAGAAAACTATAACCGATTGATTTCACAGGGTACGGAAAGTAAGTCGAAAGAATTTTCTCTACTGAGCGTGTTGTCTGAATTGATGATTCATATCAGCGCCAAAGTTCAGAGAAACGAAGGTCAACTTGACTGCTTTATCTCTGACAATTTGCCGAACCGTGTTGAAGGCCAATCCACCAGCTTATTCTGGATATTGTTCCTGCAGCTTTCTAACGCCATCCAACTTAAATCAAACAAGAAGTTATTCGTGACGATAGAGTCTGGCGCGGCTTCCGATATGGAAAATACGCGTGTCACCATCAATCTCAACTTCCTTTCAACGTTGGATGTATCTGTAGCTAAGCTCAATAAGCTTCATTGGAGCGCTCACAAGCACCATACCGCTAACACCGACGACTTAGCGAAAAGCGTTTTAAAAGATTACGGCTATTACGAGAGCCATTGGTTCCAATCGGGTACACAGGAACGTTTTCAGATCGAGCTTGATCTCAAGGCTAAGAATTTCCATACAGAGAAAACACGCTTCGACGGCAAGCGTTTACTGCTTTGCGCCAATACACAAGTTCGTATCGATGTAATGAAGAAAATGCTCAGTAACTTGGGGCTTGATATCACTGAAATCCGCACTGCAAATGAGTTGTTTTCAGCGGCGAAGACCTTTGGTGAGTACGATGCCATCATGCTGACCGATACCTTTGAACCTAACAAGCTGCCATCACTGAGCAAAACGGTGAAATCTCAACTTAAGAGTCATCCAAATACCAAGCTGTTGCTGTCAGTAACTAATACTCAGCATGCACAAGAGTGTCACAGCTTCGTCGATAAGATCATCAACTCCCCTGCGATTCCTTACGAGTTTATTCCGAACTTACTTACCATTATGGAAGCAGAAGCATCAGAAGAGCAGATGGAGAACAGTTCGTTCCTTATCGTAGAGGATGACCGAGTTCAGCAGATCCTACTTAAACGAATCCTCACCAAACAAGAGTATGAACCAGACACGGTTGGCGATGGCGCTGACGCAGTGGAGCACTTCATGAATAAACGTTCTGACATCATCTTCATGGACTGCATTATGCCAGGTATGGGGGGCATTGAAGCGACTAAACGCATTCGCCAATTTGAACAAGATAACGAGAAAAGCCCTTGCACCATCATAGGAGCAACCGCATTGACCAGCAGTAATGAACACCAGGCTTGTATTGAAGCCGGAATGGATTACGTGATCAGCAAACCTTATAAAAGCGACCAAATAATCAAGGTGATCAACAAGTATGTGGCGGTACAAAAACTTAACTAGCAGCATCATGGCTGCGCTTGCATTCAGCACGGCACCTTTAGCATCGGCGACTACCCTGCTTGAAGCGGTAGAGCTCGGCCTGCAAAACAGCCTGTCTCTTCGCGCCAGTGATAAAGGTGTGGAAGAAAACCAGTACAACATAGGTATCAGTCGCTCGAAATTTCTGCCGTCACTCAATGGTGCTGCCGATACCACATGGAACGAGAATGAAACCTTGCTATCGAGCGTGCCGGATGAAACCTCTAGCTATAACTCAAACAGCTACAGCCTTTCCCTTTCCCAATCGATATTCAATCTGGGTGATATTTTTAAATATGGCACGGCAAAACTCGACTTTAATATCGAAGAGATTAAACACGAGAACAAAATCCAAAGCACCATTTCGGAAATCGGTTCTCAATACTTTGAGTATTTGAAAAACAACGCCCAAATTAAAGCGACCAAGGTTGAGCTTAAATCGTCTGAAACGCGTGAACATCAAATGCGACGCAATGTAGAGTTAGGTAATACCGCAGCCAGTGAACTTTACGAAGTGATTGCTCAGAAAGAGGGCGTGTCGAACCGATTAAGAACCTTGCAAAAAGATCGACGTGTCATTCTCAACGGCTTATCGATTCAAATTCAATACCCTATCACTCCGTCGCAAGACATATACGAAAGCGTGCCTTTAAAAGAGATCAACGACAGCGAGCAACGCACGATCATGGATCAGGCGTTAAAGCTCAATAACGACTTGTTGGTGGCAAAGAAAAACGTAGAGAGAAGCCGACGAAGCTTAAAAGAGAGCGGTTCGAACTTCTTACCGACCGTGTCGCTTTCAGCCAGCTATCGACACGATGATGCCAATAACTACGATAAAACCGACATTACAGCGACAGGTGAAAGTAACTCAACCAGTGTTGGCTTAAACCTCGCCGTGCCTATCTTGTCTGGTGGCTCTGATTACTACGGCTATCAGAAGTCATCAACGGCCATCGAGCGTACTGAACTGCTTTACCAAGATTCGCTTTACACCACACGTAACAGTGTGAATACCTCAGTGCTCAACATTAACGATTTCTCGCAGTCTATAAGCAGTTACGAAAACATCATTCGCGCCAACTACGCATCTTATAAAGGGATCCAAAGAGCCTACCAATTAGGAACGCGTACCATCACCGACTTGCTGGCGGCGGAAAGTAAACTGTTCAGCGCCTTAAGAGACTACGAAAGCGCACGATACGACTACATCATCGAGACCATCAAACTTGAGCAAATTAAGGGTTTACTCTCGATTCAATCTATCGAAAGCGTGATGCAATTAATGAGCGATATTGAAGGTCGCGACAATCAAGATTTAGTGCCGAAACATCTTCTCTCAACGGAGTCGTTGAGGAAAGGAGGTCGTAATGCAAACTGAGCAATTTTCGCAAAAGATCAATATGGCAGATAAGTGTTATCTGACTTTTTCAACGATAATATCAACCCTATTTGGCTTGGTACTGCCCTTCTCTATTCTGATCATTTTTGACCGAGTGTTACCCAACCAAGCGCAAGATACCTTGTTCTTATTATTCGCTATTATTTTGATTTCCATCTTCCTCGACTACCACTTAAAAAGTCAGGAAGAAAAGATTTCCTCTGTCATCATGAGGCAGTTTGAGACCAACTTAACCAACAAGGTGTTCCAATCAATATGTTTGGCTGAAATCTCTAAATTTCGCCGCTTAGAACCGGGCGAATATCTAGAACGAATCGCAACGATTCCTGAACTTAAGACCTTCTTTGGCGGAGAATCGGTTCGAGCGCTTATCAACCTTGCGGTTAGCGTGATTACCATTCTTATCATCGGCCTCATCAACATATGGGCTGGCATTACCCTTCTAATTGCCTCGGCCGTCTTAGCGATTTTCGCGTGGAGCCTTTCCAAACAGAAAATTGGCAGCTTGCAAAATAAGTCTGATATCGAAGGCTTAACCACCTCCAAAATTATTGAGATCATCTCTAGTCCACTGGATATCAAGGCGCGAAATATGGAATACCGCGTTGAAAGCTTGATGACACAAATGGTCGAAGAGCGTGAAGTTGAGAACATCAAATATGAGCAGATCGAATCGAATTTTGGCTTGATCTTGGCGCTTATCCAACAGCTCTCTATTGCTTGTGTTGTTGTAGTACTAGCAACAGCCGTAATCAATATGGAATCGAGCCAAGGCATCATGGCCGCCATCATCATGCTCACCAACCGTTATTTTGCGCCTTACCAACAAGTGATGCGCACCGCGAGCCGCTGGGAACTCAATAAGCTTCATATCCAACGTATCGCTGATCTCCTTGAATTGGCAGCCTCTGTTGAACACCAACATGAAACAACAGAAGTAGAACGTATTTCGGTTAAGTATTCTGAAAAGCAGCGTATCGAGTTCGAACTCGGCCAAGCCTATCTGCTGACAGGGAAAAGTGGTTCAGGTAAGACCCACCTTGCTAACTGTATTACGCGCCAGAACAGTGATAGCAAACTCGATATCATGATTAACGACACGCCTTTAGATGACGTCAATTATAACGTTTGGCGTAATAGCGTGCTGATGGTTGATAAAACAAGCTCGTTCGTAGAAGGGACGATTATTGATAACCTCACCTGTTTCCGACCAAGCTTGAATAACACGGCTTTTGCACTGTGTGAAACCATGAATATCAAGGCGCAAATTGACGGGCTTCCTGCCGGTTTTTATACCGAACTCAAAGGGCACATGCGCAATCCATTCTCTCGCCAAGTTGGATATGCTCTGTTATTAGTCCGAGCCCTGCTCGCCAGTAAACGTGTATTGATATTTGATGATATCGATTGTGTGTTTGATGAGGAATTTGCACGGGTTGTGCTAACCAGTACAGCTTATCGTGCCAATGACAAAATCCTAATCATCGCCAGCAATAAAATGGACAAACTTAACCACCGCCTCAAACGCGTAAAACTTACCGGAGGTGACCAATGAGTATCCTTGTAGACTTCAATAATGTTCCACAACGTGTCTTGGATTTTGAATCTAGCGGATACGACGAACGTTACAGTCAATCGCCTCTTATTCGTGGTTTGGCCTACACCCTGATAGCACTTGAATGGGAAGGCACTCCCGCTATACTCAGCGATGCTTTTATTCCAAAATCCAAAGACGGCGACAGCTTTACAGCAACCATCGAGCGCCTTGGGTATCGCTGTGATGTGACCAAGCTAAAGACACTCGAGAATATCGATAAGCACCCTCACCCATGCTTTATTGAAATAGAGAATCTAAGTGCGATTTTCTTAGGCACCAAAGATGGAAGGCTGCTGTTGTTTGATTACACAAACAACAACACCATTGAATACCCAATGTGTAACAAGCCCTGTTTGCTGATTGCTATTAGTGAATATTCTCGTCTGTTCCGAGAACCACCACCGGAATCTCAAGACAGAAGCAATTGGATTAAATACGCTTTTTATCGTTACAACAATGAACTCAAAAGCCTGATTATCTTGAGCTTCGTCATCAGTATTCTAGGTGCGTTGCAGCCGTTCTTTATTATGAGCGTGTATAACTTCGCTCTTACTTCTAGCTCTCAAGCAACACTCTATTGGCTAACCTTATTTGCTGTGATTGTTGGCTTCTCGGAGTATTTCTTTAAGAAGATGCGAGTCAACATCATTGCCACCTCTGGTAAAGATCTCGCGGTACACATATCCCAAGCCGTAATATCGAAGCTTCTTTGGCTGCCCTACGCGATGACATCAACCGCAGGGGTCTCGTCACAATTGGCTCGTTTGAAAGATATCGATACCTTCCGACGCTTAGTGACAGCAGAATCGACCCTCAGCTACTTTGACATGCCGTTTGTGATAGTGTTTATCATCGCGATAGCCCTGATGTCTGGCACTGCTGCTCTTGTGGTAATGGGCGGCTTAATATTGATGTTGGTGTTCTGTGTTTACTCACGCTATATCTACTCACAAGCCACATCTAAAAGCTCGCGCGCCAATGCGATGGTGTCTTACCAATGGAATGAAATCCTGCGTGGTATCAAGACTATCCAAGGGCTGCCTTTACTTCGTGTTGTTCAATCTCGATTTAGTGCTTCGCATATGCAAAGTACCAGTGATGCCGAGAATGTTGCCGTGACTAACAGTAAGATTCAGGCCGCTGGCGGCAGTTTGATACAGGTGATTGGTACTGCAAGTATTGTGACCGCTGTAATCGGTGTAATGGAAGGCACTTCTGACGCGGGTGCCATGCTAGCCACCGTTATTTTGGTTTGGAAAGCATTAGGCCCGATCATGGGTATCTATAATTCAATTTCTAAGTTTCAATCCATAAAGGCGTCATCGGCACAAATCAACAATTTAATGTCGATGAATGATGACAAGCTGACTTTGGAGAAGAGCCCACCTATTCGCCTGTTCCAAGGCAGTATTGTGGGCAGCGGTGTAACTCATCGTTACACAGGCGCAGCAACCGGCTTAACCAACTTGGGGTTCAAGATACCCCCAAGCGCAAAAGTCGTCATTTGTGGCCCAACTGGCTGTGGAAAAACGACGCTAATTTCCATCATTGCGGGGCTAGAAGATCGCTATCAGGGCACAGTGTCTGTCGATGGTTACAACATCAAGCAGTTCAACAGCTACCGCTATCGCACATCGATAAACTACATCCCTTTTAATTTACATATTTTCGAAGGTTCGCTAGAAACCAACTTCATTCTGCATAACGGACTCATTCCAACAGAGAAGATGCAAGAGATGGTGAGCTTCTTCGAATTAGATGAATGGCTCCCGGAAGGTTTAGCTACTCAGTTAAACGTGGACAAATGCAAAAGTCTTCCCAACGGCATTCAGCAAAAGCTGCGTTTAGCGCTTGGTTTAGGTAACTGTGAGCAATCTCTGATCATCATTGATGAACCGTTCAACGGAGCGGAAAATGAAAACTCGCAGTATTTTAACCGCTTGTTCAGCGATAAGTTGTTGAACAAAACAGTCATTTTTTCAACCAATGACCCCGGTTTGATCGCCACTTCCAACATGAGTTTGGTTCTGGAACTAGATGGCAATTTAAAATATTTTGGCTTAACAGACAAATACTTAAACAGTTTAAGTTAACTACAACGACGCTTATTCACAAATTACTCGTTAGATAAATGGATATAATTGACAAAACCATAAGTGAGAGAGATGATTCGGTCTCAAATTACGTTTAACAGGGAAGCAAATGTACACATTCGTTGCAGACAAGCTTGATGTAGCTTACTTATCCGCAATTCCTGAAAACCACCAACTTCAGGGCTGCGATGTGCCTGAAGAAGAGATCGAACTTAGAGAAATCGTTGAGATTTGGTATGAGTGTGCATTCCTACCCGCTTTCAATCTTCAGAAAATTGATATCGCAAACAAAGCCGAACTGACCGTAATACAAACACAAGTTCTAAATAACGATACAAGTACTCTCGCCTTCCTACTCAAAAACAAAGTTTATCGAGCAGCGTTAAACAGAATTTTGGGTATTTGGACACTAGAGCCTTCTGCTAAAACGGCGCTAGAACAACTTCTATTTGAAGTAAATCAAGACAACAATCACTCTCACTAAACTGTTTTCAAAGTTATTCCTCAATAAGCATATAGAATAAACCAACCACCCGCCGCTATAAACGAGTAGAAATAGGATCCCTTTCAAAATAAGCTCTGGAATCACAAGAACTTATACCCCTCCCACACTTCCATTAAATATACCGTCTCAAAGTTTCCATATCGGCATTTTTATTCTACTGTTTTTATATAAAAACAGTTGGATGGATCCTTATATGGCGATTACGGTCTGGAATAACCTTTCAGTCAAACATAAACTCTTTGGCTTAGTTCTACTTCCCGTTTCACTACTGCTTTTTCTCGCAGGCAGACAAGCTTTTATCTTGACGACTCAGTTAACCGATTTTGAACGAACCAGTCAGCTATCTGCCTACCTCCAAGATATTTCGCTCCTGTATCGAAGCTCATCAGCTTCTAGCCCTGAAGAGTTCGCAGCACAAAGCAGCCAAGTAAAAGCAGAATTAAAAAACCTATCGCCAATCATTTTCTTAGATACTTCAAATGAAATGAATCAGTTAGTAGCTGACTTCAGCGAAGCAACACTTTCGACAATTCAAGCTATCGACAGTTACGATAAGTTGGATGCACTCGAATGGCAGAGCGATTTATACAAACAATTATTGCTAGAAGTCGAGAAGGTCCCGTTTGAAAACACCAAGCGTGAAATTCAACAACACCTCACGGCATTGCAGCAGCTAGAATGGTTAATGTTTTGGTCAAACGAGGAGTTCAAACTGGGCACCTCACTGATTGAGATATTTCAAAGCAGCCAAGAATACGATCCTGAACTTGCAGAGCAAATCGAGACTCTGAGTGAAAGGCAGCAACTGTTTTTAGAACGCTTTGTTTCGTTGAATGCCAATGAGCATCAGGTATCTTTAATGGTCGAAGTGTTTAGAAATGATGTCTTTGCTCAAAGCCAAGAAATCCGAACGGCTCTACTTGACCTGAACGCCATCAGCCAACTTACTCCACAAGAAATATCTGTTGGTCTAGAGGCCATGAGTGCTCGACTCAACTTATTGCAAAGCCTTGGCGGTGTCATTAAGCAAGAATTCCAAACAGAGGTTGCCCAAGCGATTTCAGACGCTCAAATGGAGCGAACCCTGTTTATTTCCATCGTAGCCTTACTCGCTACCCTTGTTATGGGTTTAACCTTAAGCTTAGCGAGACAAGTGACGAACAACCTTGGACTCGTCCTTAACTTTTTAAAAAGTGAAAACGATCAAACTCGCCCCTCTTTACAAAAACTCATTCAAGGTAAAGATGAGCTCAGCTTATTTGCTCAACAGGTCGAACGACTCACCATCGAAAGAGAGTACGCTAAAGAAAAGCTAACCCAAGCCAAAGAAGACGCAGAAAAAGCGAAAGATCACGCAATACAAGCCAGCAAAGCGAAAAGCAGCTTCTTAGCCAACATGTCTCATGAAATTCGAACACCTCTCAATGGCGTCATAGGTATTTCAGAAATACTGGCTGATACCCCACTAACACCAACACAACGCGATTACGTTGATACCATCGAAACCTCATCACAACTGCTGCTGAGCTTAATCAACGACATTTTAGATTTCTCCAAGATCGAATCTGGAATGTTACTGATAAGTCCACATTCAGCATCCATTAGAGAGTCGATATACGACATCGCTTCTATTGTTGCACCAAAAGCAAAAGAGCAGAAAATTTCAGTTGACGTCGACATCAGCCCTGATACCCCAGCTCGAGTGATGATAGACGATCACCGATTGAGACAGATCTTGATGAATTTCATGTCTAATGCCGTAAAATTTACGGCTGAAGGTGGTGTAACGCTGTCCATTCAGACGCTTAACAAGACTGAAAGCGAAGTCACGATTCGATTCGCAGTACGAGACACGGGTATTGGTATCGACAAACAGCAACAGAAACAGATATTCGAGCCCTTTGCTCAAGAAGATGACTCAACTACACGTCAATTTGGTGGTACTGGGCTTGGCCTAGCCATCAGTACTCAGTTAGTTGAGCTTATGGGCGGACAGATTCAACTTAATTCCGTAAAAGGTGAAGGTAGCTGTTTCTACTTCGATTTAGAACTACCGGTTGACTTAATATTACCAAAACCAAGTACCGCGAGCGCTGATATTTACGTGCTAGGTAAGGAGAATATGCTCTCTGAGCGAATAGAATGTAACCTTAATCTTTATGGCCTAAACGTAGTTCAGCGAACGAAGGACACAGTTAGGCTCACCGAACAACTCGCGACTCAGAAACACAATAAACCAATCACTGTCGTTTTCGCTGAAGACGATACTTTTCAAGCCAACAATTACTCAAATGAATTAAATCGACTGCATAATAATGGAATCACAATCTGTTTGATTCGCTCATTCTTAAGCGAGCCAGTAGATTTAGGCAATTGCATCACAGCTCAAGTATCACAACCTTTACTAGGCTTGCGATTAATTAAAGCCGTCGAGCTTTGTGATACACAAGGCTTAGCAGAGCTGTCTGAGACGACTCAACAACCTTTAGAGATACAACACAAAATCCTTATCGTCGAAGACAATAGAATTAACCAAAAGATTGCTGGTCTTCATGTGGGAAAAAGTGGTTTCGAATTCGAGTTTGCTAACAACGGCCAAGAAGCCATAGACAAGTTTACCGCAAATCCTCATTATGCAGCGATCCTGATGGACTGCATGATGCCTGTTATGGATGGTTTTGAAGCTACGAGTAATATTCGACGAATTGAACTAGAAACAAAAGCTACACGCCGTATTCCGATCATTGCCTTAACCGCCAGTGTGATTGATGACGATATTCAGAAGTGTTTCGACGTAGGCATGGACGATTACGTGCCAAAACCTTTCAAGTTCGAAATGTTAAAGGAGAAAATACTCACCGCTGTTGAAGCAATGCCGCTTGCCAACAGGAATGTTTCCCCGACCACATCAAAAACGTCTACGGTCACTCCCATTCACAACGCCAGCTCTGCTAAACAAACCTTACCGGAAGAACTCAAGCAAAAAACGATACCTAGAAAATCCGAAAGAATACTACTTGTAGAAGATAACCGAGTTAATCAGAAAGTGGCTTCTTTGATGTTAACTAAGGCTGGCTATGCTTTTGAACTTGCAGAGAATGGACAAATCGCCGTAGATATGTATCAAAACGACAGTGGTTTCGACGTTATTCTCATGGATTGCATGATGCCAGTGATGGACGGCTTCACCGCAACAAAAGAGATACGTGAATACGAGAAAAATCTAGGCTTAAGCAAAACTCCTATCATCGCGTTAACCGCCAGTGTTATCGATGATGATATCCAAAAGTGCTTTGATTCAGGCATGGATGGGTACGTAGCGAAGCCCGTGAGAAAAGAGAAACTATTCCATCAAATAGAAAGTGCGACTTGTTAGGAGAAACCAATGGATTGGATCAGAACGATTAAAGCACTCCCTTGCAGAGTTATGCTATCAACAGCAATTGGGCTGTTAGGGAGCCTACTCCTTGCCACCCCAGTGCATGCAGCGGAAGATTACGCCATATTTTCTTTAGATTCTGGGTTTGAAGAGATAACAATAAATAAAGCGAGAAAGCTATATCGAGGAAAAACCAAGCGTCTGAACGGCAAGCGTGTAGAACTATCAGATTGGCCTGAAAACAGTACCGAAAGAGAAGATTTTTATCAGTTACTTCTCGGCAAAAATGCAGCTCAAATGAATGCACACTGGGCTGGCTTATCTTTTTCAGGGAAAGCGCGTTACCCAAGAGAAATCAAACAGGCTTCAACAGACAGCCTAGTCGATTGGCTCGACGACAAACCCAACCGCATTGGTTATTCACCACTCTCGACGGTTCCTCAAAATGCCAACGTTTTGTACGTTATAAGTTCGGAGAAATAACATGAAAAAAATAATCACGTCAGTGCTATGTGCTTCAATAGCCTCTCCGGCCTTTGCTATTATTGAGTTTACCGATAATTTATCGTTGAGCGGATTTGGCTCTACATCTTGGGCAAAATCAGATAACGATAACCCCTTAATTATTACCCGCGGCTTTACCGATGAAAACTGTTACGACTGCGATACTACATTTGGGGTACAACTCGACTATTTTTACAATTCATTCAAAGCTTCCGTTCAAGTTGTCAAACCACCACAATACGATTGGAGTGAACCACAACTCGAGTGGGCTTATCTTGGCTATGAGTTTAACGACCTTGATGTAAGTGTCGGGCGTCTGAGGCTCCCGTTATTTCTCGCGTCTGAATACTATTATGTAGGCCAAGCTTACATGACAGCAAGGCCGCCTACAGAGGTCTACAACAGCGTACTTGGCATCACGGCGTTCAATGGTATTAAAGTGAACTGGACTCATGATGTGAGCGATGAAGCGACCTTGTTACTCTCCCCGTTTGTTGGAATTAAGGATAAGAATGATGTCGAGTTCAATTCATCAACCAAGCTTGAATTTGAAACCAATCGAATGTTCGGAGCGAACTTGCAGCTTAGTGGTGAAGATTATCGTTGGAACATATCTTTCCTAGATTCAAATTTTGACCAAACGGTTAAAATCAAAAACATTGGCTCTCTTCCAACAGATAACAATCAGCATATCCAACTTTGGTCTCTAGGTGCAGAATATGAGTTTGGTCAGGCCATCTTTGCCAGTGAGGGGCAAATCAGTGACTTCAATTCTTCTATGTATGCAAGCCTTGGTTATCATTTAGGTCAATTTACCCCATACCTTGTATACGGGGCGCAATTCGACGCCAATGAACACTTAAATGGTAACAGTTATCTTATTGGTGTGGACTACGATGTACTGCCAAATGTATCTATCAATGGTGAAATTCAGTACTTTGAAGCTCATAAATCAAGAGGTGCCTTTATCGAAGATTTCAGTTCACTCAATACTTTTGATGACAAAGACGCGATGCTTTATACCGTCATGTTGAGCTTCGTGTTTTAACCCACGATAAAAAATCGTATCCATCAAAACATTGGTCAACGCGACTATTAGTCATCAATAACAATAGTGATTAAAACCAAAAGCCCAAGGTAATCAAATAACCTTGGGCTTTTTAATGCTGGTAAGTAAGCAACGCTTAGTATTTAAATAATACTTTCACGTCACCTGTTAAAGCGGCTTCATCTACATAACCAATTGCATTGGTTTTTGAAGCAACCGTTATAATTGCTTCGTTGTAGTCTGAAACCTGGATTGGAGCTTCAGCTTTACCGGTAAATACAAGTCGCGACCACGCTGATTGAAGTTGTGATTCGCTGCGTCCCGTTGCCACCTCATGGAAGGCAAGTCTGCCTTCAGAACCATCAGCTAACTCGATGATCTGTGCTTTAGTACCATTCGATAGCTTGCTTTTCTTACCCATGAATAACTTTTTAACGTCTGATTTAGATAAAGAATCAACGCCAGCATTGTTACCAATCACTACCATTCCAGCAGAAGCGTTAAATGAAAGAACCGCTACGGTTATTGCTGCCAGTAAACTTTTCATATGGCCTCCTTAGAATACGAAATCAAGACGTGCTGAATAGACAATAGAGCTGTCTTCAAGGTAATTACCCGTTGCAATATATGGGCTTACTGTTGTTTCAACATTACTTTGGAACCCACCACTAGTATCGCGGTAATCGACATAGGTCACATCCGCTTTTAAAGACATGTTCTTAGCGAAATCCCAACGGCTACCAACAGAGTAAGAAAGACGCTCGTAATTCATCGACTCTTGAATAGCCGTCGTAGTCATGTTCTCACGTTCTTCGTTGTCTGTTGTTTCAACCCAGCTAACGGAAACGTAAGGCGTAAATTCATTGACTCGGTAACCAACCAAACCAGAAACCGATTGATAGTCATAAAACTGCCCTTCCAATTGAACATCTGCAGCTTCTACGTTAACTAACAGATCACCATTGTCATATTGAGCACCCAAAGAGATGAACTGACCATCTTGGCTATCTAGCATTGCACCCAATTGACAATACGGGTCTTGTGAGTTTTGGAAATCACAAGATGGATTAGATTCAGCAACAAAATATGAACCACGGAAGGTAAAGTCATCTACGTTCCAGTTGGCACTGATACCGAATAGTTTATCTAGTTTCACCTCACCAACAATTGAGTCATCTTCATCAATAGTACCGATACCAACCACTGGCTGAAGAAGAATACTTGAATCTTCAAGTTCAATCGGAATCAATAAATCAGCACCCGTGTAGCCCTTCAAAACAATGTTTTCATACAACTCTTGAGAAGGCCTGATCATTGGATACGCATAGCCAAGGTCTGTGTAATCTGAGTAGAAAAACAAAGGTAAACGCAACTTACCTGCTCGAGCTGTGAAGGCCTCAAAATCATAAGAGGCATAAGCCATCTCAATTTTCGGCTCATAATCATAACGGCTGTTTGCAACGATTTGCGTCACGAACTTAGCACGCTCATTTACTTGAAAATCAAATTGTAAGCCTGCTAATGTCTCTTGCTCCCAATCTAATTTTTCGTCGGTATAACCCGCATAACCTATCGCATTGTCTGACTTACCGATGCCTACAGAACCAAATCCACTAATTCGAAGATCATCCATGTTTGCAGCATTTGCTCCAAACGCCATACTTACTAGGGCAGCAACCACTGTCTTCTTCATAACTAACTCCAATTGTTATGTGATTTTTCGTTTTTATATAATTGTTTTTGTATAATCAGCCCATATTTGGGGCATACTCCCGCCCTCCTTAAGGCATAGCCGAAAGGAGAGAGGGAATGATTCTAGGGAACTTAACTGACTTTAAAGTGGCCAGTTAGTGTTGAAAGGTTACGAGTCACTTTTTGAATATCTTGCGCCACGGCGTCCACTTGCTGAACGCTGTTACTGGTGCCTTCTGCCATCTTGCGAATTTCTTCGACAAAAGTTTCAATACGAGTGGAGGTTTGCTCCTGCTCTTCAGTCGCAGCGGCAATACTTTCGTTTCGTTGACTGATTTCGATAATATCTGAAGTAATTTTCTGCAGAGAATTTTCCGCGACAATTGACTTTTCAACACAAGTTTCGGCTTTAATTACGCTATCAGAAATAATCGATGACGCAGTTTTTGCTTGGTCTTGTAACTGTAAGAGTACAGATTGAATTTCTTGTGTAGATGATTGAGTTCTTGATGCTAACGTTCTTACTTCATCAGCAACGACAGCAAAACCACGGCCTTGTTCACCAGCGCGTGCAGCTTCAATTGCCGCATTAAGCGCAAGCAGGTTGGTTTGCTCTGCAATCGCACTGATCGACTCAAGTATCGAGCCAGCACTTTGTGTGTTGTCATTTAGCTGTTTAACCACTTGAGATGCATTACTTACATCATGCGTTAATTCTTGCACGGCTAAAATCGTACTCTTGACTTGCTTCTCTCCTAAGCTTGCTTGCTCACTCGCACTGGAAGCTGAAGTCGAAGCATCATTAGCGTTCGTAGCGATTTCTCTAGCGGCAAGAAACAATTGATTTAATGAACTTGATACTTCTTCAATAGAGAGATGCTGCTTAGTCGACAACTCACTTGTTACTTGACTTGATTTAACAAGTGAACCAGAGATCGTGTCCAGCTGAGTAACGTTACCTATAGTGTGTGTGACGTTCTGTTGTAAATGAGAGACAAAGTTATTGAATGATTCAACTAAAGGTTTCAGTTCGTCATTTTTTTCATGCTGTAGGCGAACCGTTAAGTCTCCATCCCCTTCAGCAATATCACGCATTTTGTCACTGATATTCGCGAGATCTCTACGTATACCTTTCACCACAAACCAACCAAAGATACACATCGCAAGCATGGCTACAGCACCAGACACACTCATGATTTGGTTAGCTTTTTTATTGTTTGATTCTAAATCTTGTACCGCGTTTTCAAACTCTGATTGACGAGCCAAAGAAAACTTATGCATACCCAAAGTAAGCTCATCTAAGATTGCGGTGCTCTGTTTTGCAAGGCGCCCAGCTTCGCTAAGGCTGATCTCTTCATCTATCATGCCTTGAGCAATTCGGTAAGCTAACTCAAAATATTGATTGGTTTGATCTTGCAAAAGTGCAGATGAGCTCTGTAATGAAGGATCGAGAGAGATTTGAATGTTGAAGTTATTTTGAATCTCAGCGAGAGTTTGCTTGTTCATCTCCAAAATCTCGTCATCGCCTAGAGTCACTGCCAAATTAAAGCGCTCGGCTAATTGAGAGATCAATACACTATTCAATGAAGCCGCATTCATAACCGGATAAGTAACTTGATCAATTCGATTAACCTGTTGGGTGTTACTGGTTAACGTATCCCCTCCGACAAATAGAATACTAGTAAATCCTACTAGCGACACTAAACATAAAGCCAAAATCCTATTTTTGATCGATAGTGTAAACATAAGCTCCCTTTGTTAAACAGTATGATGAACTGCACATGTATTTTGAACAATAACAGATCTGACCAGTATATCAATCTGTCACACCGAAAATAGTGACAAAAATGTTAATATTATTTATAAATTATTATGCAAGTAAGAATAACCATATAAATCAGCATGTATAATTAACTACTTTATTAAAAACGAGTTCAACATCAAACTGAACACCTCTCCATAAGACTGTAATTCATCATGTTCCAAAATCGCTTTAGTTATTCAAAAATTAGGATTTCAAGATAGTTAAATTAATATTGAGAACCCAAGTTTGCCCTTACATTTAGCTTCGCAATAAATTTAAGCCGCAAAATTCTCTACTATTTAATGATTCTGTCAGCAGCGTCAGTGTTGTGTAAAAAGGCTGCAAACTCACGAACTTCACCGCCCTTACTCGGTCAATCTTAGAGCGAATAAACAGATACCTTAAACGGAGTACGCATGCGAATAGCGACTTTATCTTTAAGTTTGGTTTCAGCGGTCGGTTTCGCGGCTGAGCCAAATCCTTTTCCAATTACGCCCGATGAAAGTGGCGAAGAGTTTATGGTAAGTGCAACTAACCCATACGTAAGCAGCACAGGGTATTCGATACTCAAAAAAGGCGGTAACGCAGTCGATGCCATGGTTGCGATGCAGATGACCATGTCGGTGGTAGAACCGGATATGACAGGGATCGGCGGTGGTACTTTTGCGCTGTTTTATAAAAAAGACAAAGACCAATTCCTCGCACTCGATGGGCGCGACGAAGCGCCCTCAAGTGCGACTCCAAATATGTTTATGGAAGATGGTAAAGCACTCAATCGAAATGAGATTTTAGGACCAAGATCTGTAGCCGTTCCCGGCACGCTTCGTTTGCTCTACAGCTCTCACCAACAATACGGAAAACTGCCATGGTCAGAGCTTGCTCAGCCTGCCATTGAGCTTGCCAGTAAAGGTTATGCAATGAACAGCTACACCTATGACATCGTGGTTCGTGAGCAAGAACGATTGATTGAAGATCCAGAAATCAAAGCACTCTATTGGAATAACGGCGAGATTAAACCAACAGGCACTTTGATGACCAATTCAGAGCTGGCCAACACACTGACCAATATTGCTCAACAAGGCGATAGGTACCTTTATGGTGGCGAGTTTGGTAAGCACATCGTTGAAACGGTCAATAGCCGTATCGACTCAGACCACGCTAAGCTCTCTATCGAAGACTTTGAGCAGTACCACGTTAAACAACGTGATGTCATTGAGAGCGACTATCGAGGCAATAAAATTGTGTCGTTTGGCTACCCTGCCTCTGGTGGTGTGATGGTTGCTCAAAGCCTTGAAATGCTAGAGGCCTACGACTTGGCAGACATGTCCAAAACCGATGTGGAACCTTGGCGCTTGATGACAGAAGTAATGAGAATAGCCAAGACCGATCGTATCGCTTATGCGGGCGACCCTGATTTCATTGAAGCACCAGTTACTGCCCTCCTCGACAAAGCCTATATCGACGAGCGACGTAAACTAGTCCCGGAAAGTGGCATAGCTAAAACCAAACCGAAAGCAGGCAAGTTGTCCAATACCGAATACGCTCAGTATCAGGGGTTTGAGAGCCAAGACACCGGGCATATTTCCATTATCGACAAAGACGGCAATGCTATTGCGATGACCAGTACCGTCGGCACAGGAATGGGTTCAGGGATAATGGTCGATGGCGTGATTCTCAATGCACAAATGGCAAATTTTTCTACAAAACCAACCATCAACGGTAAGCCAACTCAAAATGCTATTGAAGCAGGTAAACGTCCTCGTTCAGCAATCACCCCATTAATGGTGATGGACAAAAAAGACAACCTGCGCCTAGTAGTCGGTTCACCTGGAAGTTCACAGATTCCGGGGTACGTGTTAAAAACTGTGGTTGGCGTTCTTGATTGGGACTTATCCGCGCAGGAGGCAATTGACCTGCCAAACATCCAATATGGCACAAAGATCGACCGCACCAAGCCTTATGACCCAACGGGTTTGTTGGTCGAGAAGAAAACCTACGCTGAAATGCTAGTACCAGAGTTCATGCAGCTCGGTTATCCGGTGCATGTCATTCCAGTAGTCAGTGGTTTGAACGCCATTGAAATCAGAGATGGCAAGATCCATGGCGCAACAGACAGACGCCGTGCATCAAGCTCTATGGGGGAATGATAAAACGAAACGGGCAAGTAATAGGCTTGCCCTTGTTTTGTCTCTAGTCACTTGGCCTTGTATAAGCAGTTCATTGATACGAAAAATCCAGTCGAATATTTCGACTGGATTTTCATAAGCGGCTCATCTATTTACTCATTCAAATATTATGAACTTGGCGCTACTCGCTTCTCTTTCAACTGCTCAATAACATAGTCAGGAGCCACTTTACCTAGCTCACTTAAGCAATCATCGGTCTTGTCGTTGCCGTATCGCACGTAGATATCACATACCGCATATAACTGCTCTGGAGAACCAGAGATCAAATACGCCTTCTCGAACGATTTAGTCGATTTGTCGATATCCAGCTCTTCTTGTAGTACCCCATTCAAGTACCAGTAGTAGCTGTTATCTTTTGCAAGTTCTGCTGCTACTTCAATCTCTTTGGCTGCTGCTGCCTTGTCTTCAAGGCGAACCAAAGTTAATGATTTAGAGTAATGCATCGCTGCATTGTCAGGCACGCTTTTCAAACCACGATCTAACACTTCAACCGCCTGCTGGTCTTTATTCTGTGCTCGGAAGTTATCTGCATAGCTCAACCAAACTTGTGGCTCTTTAGGGTGGGTTTTAATGAGCTCTAAATAAACCGTTTCAGACTTGTCCCACTCGTTGTACCATCGAAGCACATCAGCAAATAGCAATTGAAACTTTTCAGATTCTTGTGATTCCAAGAATGTGATTAACTCAGCGACGGGTGGTTCAATTTGTGCTTTCTGTTCTTTATCTAACGTATTGTAATCACGTACTAAGTTCGATGTTGCCGAGTGACGAACCATGGGATCTGTATCGCTCAGCAAAGGTGAAACTAACGCCCAACGATGCTCAAGTTGATATGGCGAAGAACCGATAACCGACGCTTCACGAACTTCAGGATTTTGATCTTTTAAGCCTCTTGCAACCGCCACCAATGCATTTTGACTTGGATATGAAGCAAGCTCTTGCAATGCACCAGTACGATTTTCAACAGATTGATTCTGATCTTGTGCCATGTAAGACAACTGCTGAATACGGGTTTGAGTGTCCGTCATTTCAAGCACTTGATTGATATTTTGTGCTGGCGCGTCAACCGTTTTTTGAACGCTATTCGCTGCCATCGCAGACGTTGAAATCAATGCGGACGTTGATATCAACAAAGCAACAGCCGTCGCTAAACTCTTCTTCATCATAGTATTACCTTAAACTGGAGAACTTAGCCTGTCCTTAGACTCGTATCTGATTAAATTTGCATTGGATCTGTTGACCCAAAAAACGAGTTAAAACTTCGTCTCAAACGTAGCTTGTTGCGCCTGTTTTGCTCGATGCGCCATCAATACTGAGTCGCTGAATTTGCCATGAGCCACTGGATGCCCCATCGCGCGAGCGATATAAGCCATCGACTTATCGACATGAGAAAAGAACTTGTGCCAACCCGCACATAAGTAGTTCAGACCCGGCTCACCGGCACGAGTTTTGATAAAGCGGTTTTTCGGACATTCACCGTGACAAGCAAACTTGTAGTCACATTGCTGACATTGGCTGGTCAATGTGCGTGATTTAGCGAAACCAAATTTCTGTTGTGGCGCGCTATACGCCAAGTCATCAAGCTTGTCGTGGTGGATGTTGCCGATTTTGTATTCTGGGTATACATAATGGTCACACGAGAACACGTCACCGTTAGGCTCCATCGCTAGGCCTTTGCCACATATCTCGTTCAAAGTGCAAAGCGGGTTCGGGCGACCAATCCACGTTTCTAAGCTCGCTTCAAAATACTGAACGAACACTTTACCGATGTCGTGCTTCGCCCACTCGTCAAACACAGCAATCAGGAAGTTACCCCAAGCCAAATCCGACACACACCAAGATTCCATGATCGAATCTTTATGACCAGGGATCAGACGTTTATCACCTTGCTTAAGTTGCTCACTCACTTGAGACGTTTGTGGCGCAACCGTTCTAAAGGTTTTTTGTTCTACGATAGGAATAAACTGCATTTGTGGAGACTTCACCACATCACGTAGGAAGCGATACACTTCTAATGCATTTTGACTGGTGAGGTTATTCACACAGGTTAGGGTTGCGAATTTGACTTGATGTTTGTGCAGCAACTCTGCAGCCGCCATCACTTGTTTAAATGTGCCACGGCCTGCTCTGTTGACACGATACGCATTGTGCAGCATCTCAGGGCCATCAACACTCAAACCGATCAGGAAATTGTTCTTTGCTAAGAATCGACCCCAATCGTCATTCAGCAGCGTGCCATTAGTTTGTAGGTCATTTGAAATCAGCACACCTTCAGGTTGGTGCTTTTTCTGAAGTTCAACCACACGTTCAAAATACGCTAGACCCAGCATAGTCGGTTCACCACCCTGCCATGAGAAAATGATCTCAGGTGTGTTTTGACCTTCGATGTATTGTTGGATATACGCTTCTAACGTCTCATCATCCATTCTTGGAGAGCTGCCTTTCTTGTACTCCAACAAATCTTGCTTACTTAGGTAATAACAATATTTACAGTCAATGTTGCACGCTGCGCCAATCGGTTTAGCCATAACATGCAAGCGCTTAGACGCTTTACCGTTATATTGTGGACCTTGAGTAATGTGCATGATTTACCTACCTATCTTAGTGTCTTGGACCTATCATAATTCCTAATTAAGTCAGTGGCATGTTATACCCTTTATAACCAATAGGAATGACCTTAAACGTTAGAATTACACCCTATTTCGAACATTTGAGGCACGTGATGAAATTTTTCAATTACAAACATTTAGCAACGATTAGCAGCGTCACCATGACTATTTTACTGAGTGGCTGTGCAAGCGTGCCTACACACCCAATCGCCCTACAAGTTGACCAAGATATGGTGTTGGTTGAAGGCGGGACATTCAGCATGGGTTCAGACAGATCAGAAGCAACTAAAGCAGAGCGACCTGCTCGAAATATAACTGTAGATAGTTTCTACATTTCGAAGTTTGAGGTAACTCAAGAATTGTTCGAATCGGTTATGGGTTCATCTCTCAGTTATTTCCAAAACCCTCAGGTTCCAGTCAACAACCTAAGCTGGCAACAGGCGAACTACTTCGTTGAGCAGCTTAACGAACTCACTGGCGAAGCATACCGTCTGCCTACTGAAGCTGAATGGGAATTTGCAGCGAAAGGCGGCAACAAAAGTAAAGGCTATACTTACAGTGGTTCCAATAACTTAGATGATGTTGCGTGGTACTCGGCAAATTCTAAAAATAGCGCACACCCTGTCGGCCTAAAGAAGCCAAATGAACTAGGCTTATATGATATGACCGGAAATGTGGGTGAGTTTGTAATCGATGCCTTCGACGACACCTTTTACCGATTCGGTCCAACAGACAACCCTAACAACGCGAAACACAGTGACGTGGGTTTATCACACAAATCAGTTCGTGGTGGCAGCTTTGCTTATGACGAAAATGAATCTGAAAGTTACCGTCGAGACTTTGCAAGTCAGTCAATTACCATGTCTGACATGGGCTTACGTTTAGTTAAAGATACTAACTAACGATGCCAACGGTTACGGCTCAATAACCTTCACCAAAAAGACTAAAAATACAATTTTCACTATCCAAACGTTAAGTCGCTACGGCAATACTGAATAAGGAAACTCTATGCAATACACCAAGCTATCTGGGCTTACACTCGCATTACTCTGTGCTTTCCCTGCTTCGGCGGCGGATAAGCCAGATCTGGTCCTGCAAATTACGGTAGATGGCCTGCGCGCAGACCTTATCGAACGATATAAACACAACTTCGGTGACGGTGGATTTCGTTACTTGATGGATGATGGTACCTACTACACCAACGCGAACTACCAACATGGCAACACAGAGACCATTGTTGGTCATGTGTCGCTTGCAACCGGTGCTCCACCAAGTGTGCACGGCATGGTGGGGAATGTTTGGTATGATCGCAGTGAAGAGCGTTTGGTGTATAACGTAGAAGATGGCAACTATGAAATGCTAACTTCAGGGGCGGGCGTTGATAAAGCAACCGAGATCGATCCGACGCAGAAAACAGCACAAGGCGATGGCCGTTCTCCAGAGCCGATACTCGCTACCACGTTTGGTGACGAACTAATGATTTCCAATAGCGGAAAATCTAAAGTCTTTGGCGTATCAGTAAAAGATCGCGGCGCCATCTCACTCGCAGGGCATAGCGGCAAAGCGTTTTGGTTTTCGAAAGCACAATCTGAATTTGTTACCAGTAACTATTACTACGACGAATATCCAGACTGGGTATCACGTTGGAATGAGAAAGCCATTGCGAGCCAGTACTCTAAACAAAGTTGGGAACTTTCTTTACCACGTGAGAAATACACCCTTCAAGAACACAATACTGACCACAAGGTGAAGTTAGGTAATTTTGAACGTACCTTCCCACACCCTTATGGACCTGCGAGCTATAAATATTACAGCACAACATTAACCGTAAGTCCGGCTGGTGATGAAATTACAGAAAACTTTGCTAGCACACTATTGATGCAAGAGAAGCTTGGTCAAGGCGATGCGACGGATTACCTATCGGTTAGTTTCTCGTCGAATGACTATGTGATTCACCTTTATGGTCCTGAAAGCTTAGAGACCGAAGACAATTTAATTCGTTTAGACAGAACAATCGCCAAGCTTCTTAAGACCGTTGATAACCAAGTCGGCCTAAAGAACACATTAATTGTCTTGTCTGCCGATCATGGTGTTCCTGAATCTTCACCTGCGGCAAATGCACTTGGTTTCCAACAGGCACAATACTTCAATAAAGATACCCTGCTATCTCAAGGCGTAGAAAAGAGGTTGAAGAGTGAGTTTGGTTTGGACAAAGACGCCATTCGATTGTATGCACAACCTTACATTTATCTGGATCACGACGTGATTGCCAAGGAAAAGGTTGATCTAGCGAAAGTGCAGAATGCCATCGCAGATGAGATTGCGAAAGTAAAAGGCGTTGCGTTTGCCGTATCAAGTAGTGATATTGCAGCCAACCGAGTACCTGATACGCATGTCATGCAGCTCATCAAGAACAACTACCACCCCGCTCGTTCAGGTGATGTTTATGTGGTATTTGCCCCTCGTAGCTACATTAACGACATGGAAGGTCTTCAAATCGCCTCTACGCACGGCTCACCTTGGAAGTACGATACTCACGTCCCAGTCATTTTTGCAGGCTACGACGTTGAAGCTCAGAAGGTTTCGCGTGCAATCACTCCATACGACATTGCGCCAACACTTTCGAATAAAATGGGCATAACCCAGCCAAGTGGATCAATTGGAGAAGTGTTACAAGAGATCACTGAATAGGCTAAACCTCCGAGGTTCCGTCATCTAGATTTCGAATCCAATACCCGCTCAATAAAAAAGCCGTTTATCATATTCAGTCGAAACGGATAAACGGCTCTTTTTTACCCCAATTTTCTGCTCTTAAACCTTATCGACTACATCAATACCTTAACTAAACTTACATGCTGTTCAAGCTCGGTTCTTGCTCAAACAAAGGCTGTTTTCAGGCAACACCAAACTGATGCTTGATGGGACAACCTCAAATCGAATCTGATTTGAACGATACGGTTCTCCGTCTAAATTAATCGGTAAAGTTTGAGGAAAGTCGATATCAAGCCAACGAGCTTGCGTATGCACGACATATTTCCCGTCTTCAGCTGGGCTCTTTAATTCTTCAATCACTTGCGGTAATTCTGTCGCGACGAACGACTTTACTAACGTCAAATCCATCAAACCATCGTCAATAAGCGCATTCGGTGCTAACTCTTGTCCACCACCTGCTAAGCGTCCATTACAAAAAGCGCCAACCAGAATTTCACCGGTAAAGGTACCTTTATCTATGGTCAAAGTACCGCTGTAAGGTTTAAAACCAAGCGCTTTAACTACACCTGTCAACGTATATGCCCCACCACCGAGAAAATCTTTTAATTCAATAGGGGTTTCTGCCGTCACCTCAGCGCCAAAGCCTGCCGCAGCCACGTTCATAAAGTAACGGTCGTTCGCCCTCACGCTATCGACCGCGTAAGCTGAACCTTTTATTGCCAAATCGAATGCCGAAGGTATATCGCTTGGGATGCCGGTAGCGGTAGCAAAGTCGTTCGCAGTTCCCATTGGAATAATTGCAAGCTGTGGTCTTTCGCTAGCGCGGAATTGGTTGAGTGCATTGACTGCTTCGTTCACCGTTCCATCACCACCAGCGATAATCAACCGCTTCACACGATCGCATATGGCCTCGCTCACTAAACGAAACATATCCGCGGATTCCCAAGTAACTCTGACTTGTAGGTCGATATCCCTGTCTCTTACTGCAAGAATGGCTTGCCTCAATTCAGGGATGTTGGCCTTCTTTCCATTTAAAATAGCGCGGATACTTTCCATGGTTATGTCCTTTATAAGCTAACTAGAGATATCTTTTGCTGCGGCTTTGAGCTTAGATCGCAACCACTTGTGGCTTGGCTCGTTAGTACGACTTGGGTGCCAAATCATACACATATCAAGGTTTTCTAAGTCGAATGGTAAAGGCAGTGTTTTCACATCGTACTTCTCGGAAAAACAACGAACTGAAGATAGAGGAAGCACACCAATATAGTCAGAGCCTTCAATAACAGGAAGCATCTCAACCACGCCAGCAGCTCGATACACAATCCTGCGCTTTTCCAAATCGCTAAAGTGTTCAGAACTCAATAGGCTTTTTCGAGCGTGCCATTTAGAAACAACTACATGATCAAGCGCTAGAAACTGCTCCATATCAATAGTATCGCCAATCTCTGGGTGGCCAGAGCGGCATACGACGACAAGCTCCTCAGTAGAAATAACTTCATGCTTAAGCATGGTTCTACCCCTTGGCGTCATATCTATGATCACATCGTGTCTTTGTAACCTAAGATCGGATTCGTAATCTTCCGTAAACAAAGGATGAACTTCCAATGCAATACCAGGTGCGATTTGGCTGATCAACTGCATAACTCTTGGCATCAATTCGTAGCTTGCGGGTGATACACAAGCAATGGAAAACACGCGACCTGATGTTTTAGGATCAAAATCTCTCGAGGCCGATAGCGTAGAAGTGAAGTTTTTTAATGCAGCGGCCATTGCTGGATAAATATCGATCGCAAATGTCGTCGGCTCAACGCCTGAAGTGGTTCTGTGAAACAGTGGCTCATCATAAATATCACGAAGCCTAGCGAGCGCTTTACTCACTGCAGGTTGGCTGATGTTCATACGATTCGCAGCCCTAGACAAGTTCTGCTCTTCATAGATCGCGACAAATATAGGAATTAAATTGAGTTCAGTACTTTTCATACAGTTCCATATTAAAGAAGCAGGTTCTCCATAGTAGAGAACCTGCCGATTATGTTCGATGCGAATGACTAAAGTTTGCTACTTAGTTCTATCTTTTAAGTCAGGCAAGGCTTTAGGGATTTTCAAGCGGTCGAAAATTGAACGAGAATTGCTTGAGTTTGATGTGTCACCGGGAAAATTACGTATGCCTTTCCACAAACGAGTAAATACGCTTTTATCTTCACGCCCTTGTTGGAGGGATTCACTATCTTCTAACCAACGTTTCTCTGTGCTCACTTTACCCAATTCTAACTGAGTGGTTTCAATGCGCAATTGACGATAGATAAAGGTTCTTAATGCAGCCCCATTACCTTGCTTAAGTAAACGACGTAATACCAACCAACTTGGTGTTGGACGGTCGCGATAATAACGCTTAAGGGTGAAGACAGAACCAATAAGAACAACCAAACCAGCAACCGCAAAAACAACAACGTTTATGTAGGCCTTTAAGTACGACTTTAGCGTGTGGCGCGCTTTAAAAACCTGACCTTCAATAACAGCACTTTCAAGACGCTGATTTTTGCTGTCCCACCACTGGAATGAAAATTCAGGCAAGGTAAACTCACCACCTTGTTGAATCACATAGACCGTTTCTTCAATTCGACTTGAACGGTAATCACCACGTTCTTGTGTATCATCTAAACGATTGGGTTGTGGGTAAGCTTGATACTGCAGCGTCGCTTCATTAGTCAATACATTCGGCAGCAAAACAGACAAGCTATCTTTCGCCTTTATTGTCACGGTACGAGTAATGGCATCACCCACTTTCAACTCTTCGCTTGAACGTTGCCATTTCTGATCAATATCCACATCTGTCGCAGAAAACCAAGGCGATTGTTCGCTTAGTAAACCAGAAGGTAGTGAGGCTTCGAACTTAATTGGCTGCGTGTATAGCGTGCCACCAACGTTTGATCCGTCAGGAGCGGAAACTTGAACACGAACAGGCAACCTAGGAATGACAAACTCACCCGATGTCATTGGATAGAGCGTCACTTCCCAGCGTTGACGTGACCATGTAGTACCATCCACTCGTTCCGTGTAATTCGTCGCAAGTTGGTTACGCTGCTTAGCAATCACATTAGGAATTTCTACGCCGCCAATTCGAGTTCCGCCCGTTAACCAGCGAGGTGTCGCAACCTCTATGTTCAAAATCACTTGCTCATTAACGCTCACTTTGGTCGGCGTTATTTTATCGCCAGGCTTCGGTTTCTCGCCTATCCAAGCGATCAATTCAACATCACCACTCTTTTGTAGATCGAAGATATCGGCAGCCGGAGCAACAGCGGAAAAAATGCAGCTCAACATAAGAGTAATAGGCAATAACCTCTTACGGGTTCTGAATCGCACTCTCTTTGATTGAATGGCTTCAAGAGCTAAGTCATATCTACTCATTGGGTTTGCTCCTGTTTTGATGCCTGTTCCTGTTTTGGCGTCTGTTCGTTCGAAGGGGCAGGTTCTCGTAGCTGAATTTGGAATTTCGATTTCAAGAAGAACTTAGGGTCCGCTTCTACTCGTTTTAACCACTTGTCGGCAAGCTCTTGGCTACCCAAAATTTCATTGGCATTAAGCGTTTCCTTGAGCATCAATTCCGCTACAGTTTCTTCTTCAGCGCCATCACCCGTTCGCGGCTGATCATCATCTAACTCTAACGACTCCTCTGGACCATCTGTCGTTCCAGATTGACTTTCGCTGGTGCGATTGACTTCTTCGACAATACCGCCGATTACCGCTAAGTTATGCTCAACGTCAGGCCTTAATTCTGGTGAAAGGTCAGGCTTTTCACTCAGAGATTTGAGGAGATCTCGCGCGGCAAGATACTCACGTTGGCGAGCCAAAGCACTTGCGGCATTATACAAACCATAATCGGTTTTCATTTGTAAGAACGCGCTGTGCGCCAATTTAAAATCGCGAGCATAGTAATAAGCCGCGCCCTTTCGCATTGGGTCAGTAAAATGTTTGGCAGCTTGAAGATATTCGTTCTGGTTCAACAGGCGTTGACCTTGTTGGTCAGGCGTTAGCCATAAGTCCCACCACCATTGAGCGGTCTTATCCCAAGCCGTAACCGACTCCACCACAATTGGTTTCTCTGCGGTTAGGTTGACGGTTTTCGCCAAAGTACTTGGTGAATGCAGGCTGCTTGTGATCATCAACCCAACGACACACCATTGCACCAACCACCCTTTTCTGAACCATAACAACATAATGAAAGCCATTGGAATAAGCAGTCCATAGCCCATGTCTTTCCAAGGCATTGAAGATTCGCCGTTGAGCTGCATGTTTCTTTCAACCGCTCTGTTCAGTTGTTGGATATCGGAATTATCAACGCTCACTTCGATCAGTCGTCCACCCGTCTTACTCGCTAAGTTACGCAGTGAATCTAGGTCGACTGGGTTATCACTCACCACATTACTGTTTCCTGCGGCTAGAATGAGCAACTGATAAGGGTTGTCGTTAAAGAAACTCTCGTACGCCCTAATAGTGCTTGGGTTGACACCGTCTGATACCAACAACACTGACGAGCCTAGCTCACCAGACAATTGCTGATTGATAAGTGGCAGCGCTTCTTCTGCTGACTTACCTGATACCGGCATGATATCGGGTGTAATAGCCGCCAAAAACGGTTCAAACACTTTGCTGTCTTGAGTGACTGGCATCGCGACGTGCGCACTGCCAGCATAAACAACCAAACCTGTGTTACCACCTTTGCGAGCTGCAAGTAAGTCTCTAATTTTCTGTTTAGAGCGTTCCAAGCGACTCGGTGGTAAATCCTTAGCCAGCATGGAGTCACTGTTATCGAGCACCACTAACATTGACGCTTTGTCTTCACCAAAAGGCGAAGCTTCACGTTGCCATGTTGGGCCTGAACAAATAATGATGGCGATCGTCACAATCACCATCAATAATTTCAATGGTAATTGTTTGCGCCAGCCGGTTTCTCCAATGGTCAGCGCATCACGTAAGTGTACTGGAAGAATGTCTTTCCACGTTGGCTTAGTTTCTTCTCTCCAACGAATCCATAATAGGAAGAACATCGGAATGAAGGCCAATAACCACAATGGTCGAATAAAATGAAATTGGGTAAAAAACTGCTGTAGCATGAGAGAATCAGGCATCATCCTCTCCTTTCAAAGTTCCAGTTGAAGAAGCCAAAGGTGATCTTCGACGTATCGTCGCAACGCTGAAAGCCGTCAAATACATGACAACAACCATCGCCATCAAATAATGATGCAAACCTTGCTTAGGGCGATAAGTGGTACTTTCATATAGCTGAGGCTCTAGTTCACCAATCTGAGCGTACGCTTTGGTCAGTTCGTCGCGGTTAAGCGCTTCAAAGGCTTCACCGCCAGACTCTTGAGCCACGCGCTTGATGGTTTCCATATCTAAAGCGACTTCACCAACGGTTTGCGGATCTCCCATGGCGATAACATGAATACGAACGCCTTTCGCCTTGGCCACTTTTGCGGCATCAATCGGCTCAACAAAACTTCCCGTATCATTACCATCGGTTAGCACGATCACGACCTTTTCTTTTTCGTTGGCATCAACACTTGAATCTTGAACTTCTGCACTTTGCTTTTCGCTTTGTTCAAACACCTTAATTGCCAAGCCAATTGCATCGCCTAAGTGAGTACTTTGCCCTGCCATTGCAACATCGGTTTGATTAAGTAGTTCAAGCCATACTTCTTGGTCAGCCGTAAAAGGTGTTTGTACAAACGCAGCATCACCAAACAAGATCAAGCCGAGCCGGTCACCTTTTCGGGTTTTCGCAAAATCAGCCAGCACTTCTTTAGTCGCGTCCAAACGTGAGATTTTATCACCATGCTTAGAGGTAAAGTCTTGCTCTGCCATTGAACCAGATAAATCAACCACCACCATCACGTCACGGCCTAGTTGCTCGCGAACTTGCGGCTCGCCTAAGACGGTTGGTTTGGCTAACGCGCAGACCACCAATACCCAAGTAATAATGAGCGTTGTTCGTTGCCACCAACTGGGTGTTAACTGGCTTGCCCCTTCAGATGGTGCTTCACCAATAGCCTCGACCAACTCTCGAAAAAATGGCACTTTGATAGCCATCTGTTTAGTTCGATAAGCTGGCACTGCAAAATAGACGAACAAAGGTAAAGGTAATGCAATAAACCATAATGGATGAACGAATTCAAAACTAGCGGATAAAGAATCAAACATTACCTTGTCCCCCAGTCGTCGTTTGTATCTCCGGCTTATGAAGTTTTAACCAAGTCATTGCGGTTTGAATGACCTCTAAACGCTGTTCAAAGCTCAAACGCACCTTAGGGTCTACTAGGCTTTGCATCCATAACTCCGAGACTTCATCAGAAAAAAGTGCACTGCTGCTTGTATTGGTGTTAGCGTCAACTGGCAGATAAGCATTCAAGCGACTCACGTAGGCTTGACCAAACAATTTTGCATTACTGCTGTCTAGGTAACGAAGCACCACTTTGAGCACTTTAAATGTGCGCTCGGTAGAGCTTTTGTCACGAGCATCTAACAACATCAATTCTTTGATTGCCTCTTTACGGTAACGATTCTTCCACCACCTCAATACCAAACGGTATGTCAGATAAAGAGTGGCCAATAACAAGATCACACCTAAGATCTTCCAACCAATCGTTTGAGGAGCCCAGCTCACACTGTCAGGAATCGCTACATCGTGCAGGTCTCGTAAGATATAAGTGCTAGGAACTGTATGTTCAACAGACATTTAGCGTCCCCCCACCAGCTTTTGAAGCTGAGATATGTGAGTACCAGATGTATCTAGTTCTATATAAGGGAGGTTTTTCATCGCCATTAATTTGGCCAGTGATTGTTTTTGGAGTGCTGCTTTTTGGGACAGGCTTTCACTCGCAAGGTTAACCTTTGATTGGCTATCAAGATTGAGTTGAAAACGACCATCACCTACGACCCAGTTAGCATTCGCAAGATCTTGAGGCAAAGATTGTTCCAATGGATCGGTCACCATAATGGCTAAGATATCGTTGTGTTGTTGCATTTGCTTAAGTCGATCAAGATGTTGCTCTTGGCAATCTCGCCAATCACTAATAAATATTAAGGTCGACTGCTTTAATCTCATTCGTTTTATCAGTTCAATCCACTGACTAAACCCAACACCATCGCTGTCGCTGACATTCACTCCTAAGCTTTGATTTGCTTTTGATAAATGCTTGAGTTGCGCCAGTAAATCAGACTGTGAGCGCTGTGCTTTGGTGTGAAATAGCTTTTGGTGTGAGGCTAAAACAAAACCGACACGGTCACCATCTTTAAGCACTCGCCACCCGCATAACGCAGCCACTTCGGCAGCAACAACGGATTTCATGGTGTCTTGAGAGGCAAAGAACATCGAACTGCGCTGATCGACGCAGATCATCACATTGCGGTCCTTTTCTTCGGTGTAACTACGAACATGGGGTTTACCTGTTCGCATCGTGACTTTCCAATCCAGGTTACGAATATCATCACCGAATTGGTAGTGTCGCAGCTCCTCGAAGTTCAGACCACGGCCACGGAACAGAGAATTATGTCTCCCCGACAGTACACTGCCCGCCTTAAGATGAGGCAACAGAGAAAACGACTCAGCTTGAGCCTGAATTCGCACTAGCCTTGAATAGTCACAGTACAATCGTGGATCAAGGCCTTGAGGTTTGGGAGCTTGTGTTGGCTTCGCCATGACGCCCCCTAGTTATCCGATCTCAACATTATCAAGCAGTTCTTCAACTACTCGTTGATGGTTCACACCGTCAGCCAATGCGTCATAAGACAATGAGAATCTATGGCCTAATACGGTGGGGAGCATTGCACGCACATCGTCTAACGTGACATGGTCACGCCCTTGTAACCACGCATAAGCGCGAGCACATTTATCTAATGCGATTGAAGCACGTGGGCTTGAGCCAATTTCAATCCACTTTGATAAGTTGGATTCTGGGTAACGCTCAGGTTTTCGCGTTGCCATTACCAAAGCCACGATGTAGCTCTCAACTAAATCGGAAACTGCAATGTCTGGAAGTTGGCGACGAGCTTCAAGTACCAATTCAGGTTCAATATGCTGTGGTGTGACTAATTCTGAACTCGTCTCACTGCCTAACTCTTCGCTGCGAACAAGTCGGATGATGTCACGCTCCGCCTCGTCTTCTGGGTAGTCGACCGTCACCTTCATAATGAAACGGTCCATTTGCGCTTCTGGAAGCGGATACGTACCTTCTTGCTCAACTGGGTTTTGAGTCGCTAGAACCATGAATAAATCTGGCAGAATATGAGTTTGACCACCTATAGTAATCGTCCCCTCCGCCATCGCTTCAAGTAGAGCCGCTTGTACCTTAGCCGGCGCACGGTTCACTTCATCGGCTAAAACAATGCTATTGAATATAGGTCCCGGCTGGAAATGCAGTTGAGGTTTACCCTCTAGCTCTTGGTACACTTCCGTACCCGTTACGTCTGATGGCAGCAGATCAGGCGTAAACTGAATTCGACCAAAGCTTGTATTCAGTAAGTTCGCCAACGACTTCACTGAACGAGTTTTCGCGGTACCGGGAAGGCCCTCAAGAAGCACATGGCCATTGGTCAATAACCCGATCACTAGAGCACGTATGACGTGACTCTGACCGATGACACTTTTTTCTGTCTGTTCAATCAGTTGGTTTATTGCTTGTTGCGCATGGTTCATAGATCTTCCCTTAATTCAATCTGGCTGTGAACATCCTACTCACAAGCCCTATAACTATTAGTTATAAACGTGATAATTAGTTATAAGCACCATAATTTATGCGTGCCATAGACAAGTTTTTGCTAACCCTTTATTTCAGCTAAGCTTTCTACTGGCTCATCGCTATTTACTTACTAAGTGCTCTCAATTGGTTAATGGCTTCCGGTGGTGCCACCTTACTCAATGACGAAATACATTGTTCAAACGCTTTTACTACGCCTGGTTTCTGGTAATTTCGAGCCAAAATCTCACACTGTGCGTACAAATGTTGTGGGTTACGGCTAAATTGGTAAGCCTTATTCAATGACTTACTCGCAGCAAGTACATCAGACTTCTCTAAAGCCAAGCCGTACACATACCAATATTGTGGGTCGGTTTTTGCTGTTTCTGCCGCTTGTTTTAGGTAGTCGGTTGCTTTGTCGTAATCTTTCACACGAAGCAAAGATAAGCCTGCGCTGTATGGCAACACACTCGATTTTGGTTGCGCTTGAATACCTTGTTTCAATATCGCTAATGCCTTTGGTTCGTCACCAAGTGCACGATACAAGTCGGCCAAGTTGGCGTAGCTGTTTTCGAAGTAAGGTTCAATTTCGATAGCGCCTTGATAGAGCTCCATCGCTTTTTGATACTGCCCTAGATCTCGATAAACGTTACCTAAATTAGTACGACCAAAACCTCTGTCAGCATTGAAGCGTTGTATCTCGATGTACTCTTCTAATGCTGGCTTGATTTGATCTTTCTGCAGAGGATTCATTTCTCCCCAGTAACGCACTAATGCACCTGCGGTTTCTGAACGAATCGACAATACAGGGTCTTTCAATAGCGGCTCTAGAATCTGCCAACGGTCAGTAAATGGAAAACCAGATGAGCCTTGAACAACACCCAATCGAATCATTTCATCGTCATGTTTCACCGCTCTTGCCAATGAGATAAGTGTATTTTTGCCCGTGTTACCACCCAAACGCTCTAGGCTCGATGCTCTAATAATATTGCTTAAGCTGGAATCCTGAGCCGAATACGCCAAGGCATCTTCAGCCCCACTATGTCCAATTGAGTCAGCATAAAAGGCAACAGCAAAATGCTGCTGATTACGATACTTAGAATCTGGGAACCACTCACCAATTTGCTTATCGGCCCACTGGTCAGTTTGATCTTCATGACAACTGGTACACACGTTTGGTGTTTTAATGTGTTGGCTAATATCAGGACGCGGGATATGCCAACTGTGGTCACGCCTTGGATCGACCTCCATGTAAGTCGTCTCTGGCATGTGACAAGTCGTACATTGTGAAGCTTCGGTATTGGCTTCGTGGAATGTGTGCTTTTCAGGCGCGTATTCAGATGCAATGTGACATTGACCACATACGGCTTCTTCGGCAATTTTCAGTTCTGCAGTATGGGGATCGTGGCAGTTAGTACAAGTGACGCCTTTCTCTGCCATCACTGATTGTAAAAAAGATCCGTAAACGTAATCTTCATCGTAGATTTGACCATCGTTATGGTAAAGCTCAGGGGTAATCAAGCTCAGACGATACTTATCAAAAAATGAACCGTTAACATGGTCGCCTGTTTCATTCAACTGAGTGCGTCGGCTGTGGCACTGAGCACAGGTTTGAACTTGATTGGTATGGATGATGTCTTTTGGTTGCAGGGTTGAGTTGCCCTCTTGATAGATCCACTCTTTCACCGACCTCGACAAATCACGATCAAAACCATAATGCGCCGAAATCTGGGCATCTTTTCCACCTTTGGCTGTGGCTTGCTTGTTATTTGTTCGCTGAGCTTGTTCAACATGCTCACTCGCTGGCCCATGACACGCTTCACAACCGACATTAATCTCAGACCAAGTGGTGTTGTAAGTATTACTTGCGCTGTCGTAGTTCTTTTCTAGGTTTGTTGAATGGCAGTCAGCACACATGAAGTTCCAGTTCTGACCACTATTGGTCCAGTAGAATTCATCAGTGTTGGTGGTATCTGGGTAGAGGTGAAACCAACGCTGACCGCCTTGTGCCTTTTCTCTTGAGTCCCAAGCAAAAGGAATCAATTGCACGCGACCATCCTCAAATTCAACCATGTACTGTTGTAGAGGTTCAAAGGCAAAGGTATAGCTGATTTTGTAATCTTTGAATTGGCCGTCTAGCCCTTCGATATTTACCCAGAACTCACCACCTTTGCGAAAAAAGCGATTGGGTTTCCCTTTGTGGGTAACGGTTTGATTATTGAAGTCGCCCAATACCGACTCGTCAGTAGCGTGCTTCATTGCCATATCATGATGAGAACCTTGCCATGCTTCCACTTCTGCGCTGTGGCAATCAACACAAGCATCAGAGCCTATATATGTAGCCTGAGAACTGAAAGGCGCTGCTTCTGAACCTGTAGCTGCTGAGCCAACTGACGAAATTAGCTCACTGGCATAGACATTAAGACTGACTATCAACAACATAAATAACGACAACATTCCGGATAATACTGCAACTCTCTGGTGTTTCAATCCGTTCACTAGTGAGCACAACCATGCAGACATAACATTCCTTGTTTTTATACATCCTTATGCTTAATAAGATAGACGTAAAAACACCTAAAATACAATTAATTAGTGTCTCGGGTATCGAATACTTGTGATTTGTATTTACATCGGTTAAGTGCCTATAAAAAAAGAGCTCCGGAGAGCTCTTTCAATCATAAATTTTCGCTTGTGAATATTTACTTTTGTAATAAGAGTTACTTGTTATGGTTCTCTTGCAGTTTCTCCATTACCTGATCCAAGCTAAAGCTTGCCGCTTTTTGGCGTGGTGGGTACTCGGCAAACGTTTCTAAGAACTCACCAACATACGCTTGTGCAGGAACGAACATATATGCATGGTCTAACAACCAGTCATAATAGGTATTCGATGTGATATCTGCATTTTCATATGGGTCCATGCGTAGGTTAAATAACTTAGGTAAACGTAACGTCACAAACGGTTCTGACCAAATCTGCATAGTGCCCGTTGCACGCTGCTCCATGAACACCGCTTTCCATTGGTTATAACGAAGCGCGGCCAAATCACCATCATCAGTAAAGTAGAAAACTTCAGAACGGCGACCTTTTTCTTCTTCACCTGTTAGGTAAGGAAGGAAGTTGTAACCATCTAAATGAACCTTAAATGTTTTATCACCCGCAGTGTGACCTTTCAGAAGTTTCTCTTTGATTTGATCATCGCCGGCAGCTGCAACAAAGGTCGGCATCCAGTCCATGTGATGCATAATTTCATTAGAAACCGTACCTGGTTCAATCTTACCTGGCCAACGAACCATTGCAGGTACACGATATGCACCTTCCCAGTTGGTGTTTTTCTCACCACGGAACGGTGTTGTACCCGCATCAGGCCAAGAGTTCATGTGTGGGCCGTTATCCGTTGAATAAAAAACAATGGTGTTGTCTTTGATACCCAGATCATCCACTTGTTTCAATAACTGACCTACATGTCTATCGTGCTCTACCATGCCGTCAGCATAGTTACCTACCCCTGTCACACCTTTGCTATCAGCTTTGACGTGTGTTCTAAAGTGCATACGCGTTGCATTCCACCAAACGAAGAATGGTTTATCGGCTTTCACCGCACGGTCCATAAAATCAAGCGCTGCATCGAGCGTTTCTTCATCGACAGTCTCCATACGCTTACGCGTTAGTGGGCCGGTGTCTTCAATCTTACCGTCAGCGAAAGATTTGATTACACCACGAGGGCCAAACTTCTTACGAAATTCTGGATCGGTTGGGTAATCTTCATTTTCTGGCTCTTCTTCAGCATTTAGGTGATAAAGGTTACCAAAAAATTCATCAAAACCGTGTGCTGTTGGAAGGAATTCATCTTTATCGCCAAGGTGGTTTTTACCAAATTGACCCGTCATGTAACCCATAGGTTTCAACATTTCTGCGATTGTCGCGTCTTCTGCTTGAAGGCCAATGTCTGCACCTGGTAAGCCTACTTTACTCAAACCTGTTCTTAATACACTTTGACCAGTAATGAACGTAGAGCGACCAGCTGTACAAGATTGCTCGGCATAGTAATCTGTGAACATCATGCCTTCTTTAGCGATACTATCGATATTCGGAGTTTTGTAACCCATTAAACCAAAGGTATATGCGCTGACATTAGATTGCCCAATATCGTCCCCCCAAATCACGAGAATATTCGGTTTTTCTGCTGCGAATGTGGTGGTGGAAGCCGCCATCATCGCCGTACCCAAAATCGCTAAACGACGTTTAACGCCATATTTCGCTGTCATAGAAACCTCTTCGTTAGTTATTTGCATCCTGCCTTACAACATATAGTCCATTTTTTTAACTCTCGCGACCTTGGTTAAACTATTAATATTTTTATCATTTTCATAACGAACAGTATGCGTAAACACGCGATAAAATGACGTAGAAAAACATGACGAAGATCACGCATAATATTCGAAGATAAATCGAGGTAAGCATATAAAACCAAATTGAATCATAAAGTTAGATCTGCTTCATAACAATTGGTTATAACCACTATAAAAAGACACCATCAGTTTTTGAGATTAATGTTTGCCCAACGATGTGTTGCTCTAACGCATTAATCTTAAAAGTGAATCGGAGTCCTTATGGGTACTAAAATTAATAAACTGGCATTAGGTGTTGGCTTATTAGCAGCTTCTTCAGCAGCAACCGCAGCAGAAAAGCCTAACATTCTTGCTATCTGGGGAGATGACATTGGTGTGTTCAACATCAGTGCATACAACAACGGAATGATGGGGTACGAAACCCCTAACATTGACCGTATTGCTAACGAAGGCGCACTATTTACTGACCACTACGGTCAACAATCGTGTACTGCTGGTCGTGCTGCATTCCTAACAGGCCAAGAACCTTTCCGTACTGGTCTATTGACTATCGGTATGCCAGGTTCAGACCACGGTATCCCAGATTGGGCTCCAACGATCGCAGACCTCCTCAAAGAACAAGGCTACATGACAGCTCAGTTCGGCAAAAACCACATGGGTGACCAAGACAAACACCTTCCAACGAACCACGGTTTTGACCAGTTCTTCGGTAACCTGTACCACCTGAATGCGGAAGAAGAGCCAGAGACATACTACTACCCTAAAGACCCTGAGTTCCGTAAAAACTTTGGCCCTCGTGGTGTAATCAAATCTACTGCCGATGGTAAAATTGAAGATACTGGTCCTATGACGCGTAAGCGTATGGAGCATGCGGATGAAGAGTTCCTAGAGGAATCTCTAGCGTTCATGGAAAAGGCAGTGAAAGCTGACAAACCATTTTTCATCTGGCACAACACAACACGTATGCACGTGTGGACTCGTCTACAAGAAAAATACCAAGGCGCATCGGGTATCAGCATTTACGCTGATGGCATGTTAGAGCACGATGACCAAGTGGGCGTGCTACTAGATAAGCTTGATGAATTGAAGATCGCAGACAATACGATCGTAATCTACTCAACAGATAACGGTGCAGAAACTGTATCTTGGCCTGATGGTGGTGCGACTTACTTCCACGGTGAGAAAGGTACAACTTACGAAGGTGGTATGCGTGTTCCTCAGCTCGTTCGCTGGCCTGGTACAATCAAACCGGGATCTAAGATCAACGACATCATGGGTCACCAAGACTGGATTCCTACTCTACTAGCAGCAGCTGGTGATGATAAAGTGGTTGAAAAGCTAGCGTCTGACAAAGGTGCAACTTACAACGGTAAGAACTGGCGTGTACACCTAGATGGGTACAACTTCCTACCTTACTTCCAAGGTAAAGAAGAGAAAGGCCCTCGCGACAGCATGCTTTACTTCTCTGCTAACGCTGAGCTAAACGCTGTACGTTGGAATGACTTCAAGATTTCATTTGCGGTACTAGAAGGTAACATTGTTGATGCAGTACGTTTCCAAACGAACTGGCCTCAAGTTGTTCACCTACGTGCAGACCCATTCGAGAAAGCACCACACGAATCTGGCATGTACTTACGCTGGATGGCAGACAACATGTGGCTATTCGTACCAGTAGGCGGCAAAGTACAAGAGTTCATGAACACGCTACCTGACTACCCAATGCAACAAAGCCAAGTATTGAACCCTGGTAACTTCAACCAGAACGTTTACATGCTTCAGGGTAAGCTTCAACAACTAGAAGCGGCTGCATCGCAAGCTAAGTAACCAATTAGCTAACGCTACGAAAGTAAACAAAGCCGTGATAAATCACATTTATTACGGCTTTCTTGTTTCAAAAATAAAGCATATATCTGCCATAATATGACGAATGACTTTATCGAGATTCAGCGTGTTTGTTGGATGATAATTACCCACATTGGTCTTTAGTTATCTCGATATATGACCGTTGCGTTAAGATTTCGCAAATTTTTTTAAAACACTATGACATGACTTGAAATACATACATTTGCATGCGATTGTAATTCATCTAACCATAACAACAACTGTATGATTATGAAGACAATCCAAAGTATAGCCCTACTTTCAGCTATCGTTGCTGCACCCGCAGCATTGGCTGATGTAACCATTAAAATCCCTTCTAGCGCAGATGCCTTAGTTGACGTCGTAGCAGTTAACGAGGCTAAGCCTGACCTTGAGGGTGGTTTTTTCTCTTCAAGCAAAACAATAACCGTTCCAGACGGTGTAAACCAAATCGTTTTCCAATATCAGCTTGCTTTTAGTCAAGGTAACGATCGTGAGTTTGTCGATAGCGACGTCATAATTGCAACTTTTGATGCAGCAGACACTACATTGACGTTTGAAATGCCTAAATTCCGTAATGTATCGGAAGCGAAAAAAGGCTTTAATAACCTTGATTGGAAACTGATTGATGAGAACCAAAATGTAATCAGTGTTAATCAAGATAAGCTAATCAAAGATGGAATGCAGATTGGTCGTAAATATCCTCAAGAAGCGAAAGAATACAACCAGAAAGGCGGTATTGCTGCATTAACTATGGGTACATCAGCAGTTGCAACAGCAGCGGTTGTACAACCTGTCACTCTACCAGCAAAGATTGATGCGAACGCGGCGAATACTGCGGAAGAAATGCTGTATTTCTGGTACGAGAAAGCCGATGCTGAAACCAAGCAGAAATTCAAAGATTACGTGAACAAATAGATTTGTTCTGCTCACTTTAAAGCAAGAAGCTGACATCAAGTCAGCTTCTTTTCTGTCTCTAGGATTATTTCATAAGAAAGGGAAAGGTTATTCCGAATTCATAGGTTAAGCCTCATCTATTGCGATTTCCCATCCACCTTAGCTGGCCAACCCAAACCTTTATACTCAGCAGCCAACAAATAGGCACAACGACTCGAAATCGTTGTTCTAATCCAGTCACCGACCCCATACACTTTGTATTCCAAAACAGCCATTTTCATAACAGTACTACTCACTCAATTTTAAATTTATAAATCTTGAGTTAACGTTACCGATTTCCGTGATTCATGTATGTTCCTAAAGGAACAAAAGTTGAGGATTTAGCCACAAATAGCCGCCTATTTGAGTCTTTTCTCGAGAAATAAGTATTTTAATTATAATGCGTTCATCGTCGATATAGGGTCGCGGATCATTAAATTCATTGGTGAAATACGTTCGTACAAACCTTCAAAATCTGAGATGGACACCTTACCTCTTTGTATCGTCACTAGACCTTGTTGTTCGATACTTTTTAACACCTCATTTAACCTCGGCCTTGATATACCAGTAATGGTACTCAATTGGGTTTGCGAAATATTGATACTCACCTTTGCCCCTGTAACATTTGTCTGGCGAGCAGCGAGCTCTAAAAGGACATAAATCGTTTTTTGCTCTTTTTCATGGATGGAAGATAAGAAAGCCTGCATCCAGATAGATTGCGATTTAACTCCACAATGGAGTAGCCATTTGAAGACCATGCATTTCTTTTCAGCGAGCTCCAATACCTTGTCCGCGGGGAAAAATACCATGGTAATCGGCTCAACTTCTTCTGCGACAGCAAATAAATTGTAGTTCGCATGAATGGTCAAAGCGCCGATCCAATCGCCTTTACCTATCACACCACCCGACAAGCTTTTCATGTTTTCAGTTGAAAAGCAGATACCCGCTGAGCCTTTAAGAATATAAAAGACCCCCGGTAAATTTTGGAATTTTTTCGTAATCTCTAAGCTATGAACACCCGTTTTGAAGAGCGCAATCTCGAGCAAGCTGTGGATCAAATCTTGTGACAAATCACATGGCCACTGTATTTGTTCGCCTATTTTAGGGTCTAACAACGATTAACTCCTTGTCTAACAATATCTGCATGAGTGCAACGCATCTCACTGAACCTTTTCTAAATGTAGTCTAATACTACTAACACCCAACAATTATTTATCAAAAAAGTTATATTTTTTAGTACTTTAAGATAATAGCGTAGCTTACAAGCTGTAAGTGAACCATTTGTCTCGTTAAGAGGCGACTGAATTTCCAGTCATGGAGTCATAATGCTCAGACCATTGAACTTCTTTGATTAAACAGCCCATATGCTAGGTACTCGGTTTGACTAATCCTCCCCCCCTTTAAAGAACCAATTTGGTGGTTTCTGGAAACATCAAAGCCAGCCCAAATAAAACGACCAGTCATTGCCAGTCGTTGGGCAATTCAAATAGTGAAACGTTGGATACTAGCTAACATCATTCTAGGCAATATAGGCTAATACGACATCGCGATATTGCTGTTTCAACGACTCTTCAATAAAGCTCGCGTCAATTGCATTCAAGCTAAACTGGGCCAACTCTTTATGTGTAAGCGTATGAGCATTGTTTACTGCGTTAAAGTTATCCGACATATAACCACCAAAGTACGCAGGATCATCCGAATTAATCGTAACGGAAACGCCCTTTCTTAGTAGATCAACAATATTGTGGTCTTCCATTACATCAAACACTCGTAGTTTAATGTTAGACAATGGACACACGGTCAGCGGCATTTTAGTCTTAATCAATTCCGATATTAACGCTTCGTCTGTCATGCACTGCACGCCATGGTCTACTCGGCTAACACTGAGCATTTCAATAGCGTCGACAATGTTCTGTGCGGGGCCTTCTTCACCAGCATGAGCCACTGTTAGAAAGCCCGCTTGTTTGGCTTGTTCGAATACGCGTTTGAATTTCTCTGGCGGATGCCCGAGTTCTGAGGAGTCTAATCCAACCCCAATAATTTTGTCTTGGTGCTTGAGAATATCAGCAAACGTTTGAATAGCGCTCTCTTCAGATAAATGTCGTAAGAAACAAGCTATGATTTGAGAAGTAATCCCTAATTCTTTCTGACCACGTTTGAGCGCACGATAAATACCATTAATCACAGTATCAAAAGCAATTCCACGATCGGTATGAGTTTGAGGATCAAAGAAAATTTCAGTATGAATAACATTGTCAGCTATAGAGCGTTCTAGGTAAGCCCATGTTAAATCGTAGAAATCCTGTTCTGTGCGCAGTGCATCAGCACCTTGATAGTAAATATCGAGAAACGACTGCAAATCATCAAATTCGTATGCGAGTCTTAACTGCTCTGGAGATGAATAAGGCAAATCTATGCCATTACGTTGAGCGAGTTTAAACAGTAATTCAGGTTCGAGTGAACCTTCAATGTGTAAATGCAACTCTACTTTTGGAAGCCCTTGAATAAATGCGTTCATATTCCACCTACTATGGATTTTAGGTGTGCACTTACTCTGAGTAATAGACAGGATATTTTTGAACGCCATTACAAAGAGTAAGAACACAATTGTGATCTAAACCCTTCGTAATCAGCACTTTTCGGGAGCTGGTAGAGACCCCCAAACCATATCATTGGGGTTATACGAAGCAAACGATTGCTACTATACCAAATTAAGCTGCGATGAAAAGGTTTAACGAGTGACGAACCGAATGAAACCGCTTTGAACAAAACCAATCACCAGCTCACTATCAACGATAATCATGCCTAATTCTCGACATCAAAAGCATATCAACGTATTTCCCACCTTTGAATGTACTAAGCTTTTTGGTTCCTTCTAATTGAAAACCAACGCTTTCATATAAAGTAGTCGCACCGTGATTATCGGCATGAACTTCTAATTCAAGTCGAACGAGGTTAAGCCAATTATCGGCCTGATTGATCGCTTCTTGCATTAAGACCTTGCCGACCCCTTTGCCTTGCATATCCGGATTGACCGCTATCGCAAGGCCTGCACAATGTCTGTCTCTCACTTTGGTGGTCATGAATAAAGTGATGTGGCCCACGACTTTTCCGGACACTTCAGCAACCAAAGTAAAATGGTCAGAATGCCCAAACAATCTCTCAACTTGATCAGAACTAAGAAAAGGCTTCTGTGATGTATTCTCAGAGACTGAAGGTTGACGATAAATATCAAAAATATCTTGGTAATCTGTTAGTTCGAGGTGTCTAATTTGTATTTCCAAAGCGCTTCCTTGTTATCTGATCCTATATTCTCGCTGATTTTTATATTACGGATAGCGATAAGCACCTACAACCTTAAATATGATAAGTGCTAAAAATAACTGAACAAATAATAAAGTTAAATCTTAACGCTAGTTTGGCTGACTTTTGGTTAGGTATGACCGTTAAAATTTGTAGTCGATACCAACACTCGCTAACACTTGTTCAGAATTGTAAAAGTCGATGTTAGAGTCAATGGTTCTTAGGCCAAGTAACGTAATAAACGACCAACCATCATATCCCATAAAACCACTCAACTCGTAAGCTAAAAAAGCACCGTATTCATTCTCTTTACGCATTTTTCCATAAAGAGGGTTTACTTCATCGTACTGACGATCATGTGCGTCTAACGTGACGACGAAACCATGACGACCCATTCTTTTTGCGTAATTAAGTTCTACGCCGTAGCTATCAAAACTGATCGCGTCTCCTTTCGCATCTGAACTAAAGTAAACCATAGAAGGGACCAGTAACCCAACTTGGTCCGGCAATATAAAGCGGTATCCGGCCTTTGCGTACAAATAGGTTCTTTCCCTATCTAACAAGGCTGCGTCTTGGGCAGATAAGTTTTGAGTTCCCGACAGTTCATCGTCAACATCAGATTCACCAATTGCAAGATCCGCTTGAAAACCGGTGCCTCCAACGCTCGTCAATTGCAGTCGTCCCACATTACCTTTTACGTCCGTTTCGTTTCGATTAACGCCAACCGCGTACGGATCAGCCCAAGCTTTACCCGAGATAAACGTAGGGAGCACCGAGAAGTCGATAATGGTGCCACCAGAGAACTGATGTCGATAACCAATCTCAAACGCTATTGTACCTGTCGCAATATCCTCTCGAGTAGTTCCCGTATAAACTTGGTGGTTCAACGATTCCCCAAAGGTGTATTGAACCGTTCCGAGAAAGCCGAGAAGCCCCTGGTTTTCACTACTCCCTTCTTTCGTGTTGTTTGCTTGAATAGAATCTTGCTCGGTACTCAAGTTACTGCTATCTGAATAAGAACCAGCCAAAATACTAAAGTTTCCGCTGAAACCATCGCTTGGAGCAAGTCCACTATATGCAGGCATCGAAGCAAATGCCGTAAACACGACTGGTAAAAAAAACCTCATATTCACATCCGTTAATTGAATAATCACCAATTAACTATAAGTAACAAAATGGAATTATAACAATTATTTAGCCAGCGAAATTATGTGTTTGATGGCACAACCAAACTAAAGAAGCCACTTAAACGTGCAATAAGTTGATCTATCGCTTTTGAGCTCTCGTAATACATCTCGGAAATAACAGATAAACTCAAAGGACTAAAATATGTTTAATAAATTAAGCAAGACTCTGTCAGTACTAGTTGCAACACTCCTTTTCACCACATTTGCTCACGCTAATCACCACGGAATGAAGAAAGACATCGTGGACGTAGCGGCTGAAAACGGTTCATTCAACACTTTAGTGGCGGCAGTAAAAGCAGCAGGTTTAGTGGAAACTTTGAAAGGTGATGGCCCCTTTACTGTATTTGCACCCACAGATGAGGCGTTCGCGGCACTTCCTGAAGGAACAGTTGATATGCTCCTGATGCCGGAAAATAAAGATAAGTTGGTTGCAGTACTGACCTATCACGTAGTCGCGGGGAAAGTGATGGCTGCCGATGTGATAAAAACAGACAGTGCTGATACGGTTCAAGGACAAGCTGTTATGGTCAGTGTCAGTGATGGCACTGTTATGATTAACAACGCTAAAGTAATTACAGCCGACGTCAAGGCAAGCAACGGTGTTATCCATGTAATTGATACTGTATTACTTCCTAAATAGTGCAGTTGAAATTCTTTTAACAAATTCAAATTGAATTTTGTTTAGGGTGTGACAAGTTCACACCCTTTTATTTGCCTGTTTCAAATCAAATTAGGTCTTCGTTACACAAACAGTCGACCGAATATTAGAAATGCCGCCATAGACACTACTTTTGTAAATACCACCACCCAAATGCAGTCACCAATACTCGCATGCGTCGCCTTCCCAAGCAGGAAGACAAACAGAATCACCCCCAAAACCCAGCCAACAGTCGGAATCAGTGATACCAAAGCAACGATAACGGCAATAACAAGAAGAGATTTAAAGTCAGCCACGACAAAAGACATCTTTGACGCAATATACATACAACATGTTGTCATTAATGCATCCATCACAAACGCTAAAGCTTCAATTCCCACGTTACTTCTTTCACTCAAATTAGTTGCAGTGAATATTATCGCTAAAGTGATGATTTTTCTTTAAGAAGAGAACCAAAAACAGGTGAAAACTGTAACAAAAATGAGATTACCGTTCGTCTGAAGGCACTACCTTCTCCATCACGTAATTGGTGAGTTTTACGCCACGCATTTCAACTTCCTGCTCATTAACGACTTTAAAACCAAGGTGTTCATAGAAAGGCCTTGCGGTAATACTTACTTCAGAGAAATACCGCGATACACCACGAACACGACCAACAGCAAGAACATGTTCCATTAGCGCTCTTCCAACGCCTTTACCCTGGCATTCATGATGACAGAAGAAATGATCAATCAAGCCATTGGGTTGCAGGTCAGTATAACCAACAACGCAACCATCTAGCTCAGCCACAAAAGGTAGTAACTCGTTCATACGCTTTTGCCAAAGCTCAGAGTCAAAGCTACTTGGTGCCCAAGCTTCTACTTGCTGCTGAGAATAATCTCGAACATTAACATTGCGAACGGTATGAAAGTAAATCTCCCACAACGCCTTAGCATCACTGGTTTGGTAATTTCGGATTCTAACCACGACATAGTCCTTTCATGTATTTAGCGTATTGGACAGGTGACGTATTGTCCCTAGGTTCTCTCTGAATGAGTCGACTTTAGAACAAAGAGTTTGAACGATAAAACACAGCCAACCAGATCGTCACCATGTCTTTATCCGTACCAACAACCTTGTGCTTTTCTCTTGCTGCAATGTTGATATAATCCCCTTTTGATAAAGTCACAACGCGTCCATCTTCAAACTCAATCACACCTTGACCTTCGATCACCATTACCCACTCATTTTCATCTTGGTCATACCAACCCTCTTCTGGGGAACTGTGACCATGAGACAATATTCTTTCGATTCGAACACTGTCGTTCGCAAGCAGGTCATTGAATATTTCATTGGGCATCGACGAAGGAACATCAGCGTAAATATTAGACATCGAACTCTCCTAATCCTTGTTAACTGTAATCTGGTGCTGCGCTTTGAATCTTGTGGTTCTTTAACTTAATAAACCGTAGAAAGCCGAAACCTAAGCAGCGACACTCTTTTTGAAGTAAAAACGGTAATAGCCCACTAAGTTACTGCATATAAACAGCGCTTCCATCACTACAGCAGTAGGAGAACCAATCAAATAGTTATGCACCAACCAAAAACTGGTTCCGATGATCATCAATTCACGTAATCGACGATCGTCTTTATTAAAAGCGGCAAAGGTTTGAAACACAGAAGCAAAACAACTTAAAACACTCGTTAGCCCCGAGTAGGTAACGGCTGTCGCAACGACAGACATAGAACAAAACAGGTACTTAAACTTGGAAGATGTTGAGAACACGCTTGTTAAATAACGAGTAGTGGCAATGATCATCAAACACGCGGCGGTCCATTGCTCTAACAAAATGAAGTGACTCGAAATAAGCGTTCCTGCAAAAAATAGACAAGTGACGATTTTCTTCCTTTCTTTAAACTGGAATGACAACAGATCGAAACAGATGGCAATCGCAACTAATACTTGAGACAGATAAAATGCTGACACGGTAATTCCTTCAAAAATGACACTACATCGACTTCGTTCAACCAGAAATGAACGAAGCCGCTATTTAATTCAAGCATATAAGACAACCGCTTTGGTCTAACATTAAGCCAGTAATCAACGTTAAACCTTCAATACACCACAAATCACTGTTGTAGCCGTACCAATGATTTTTATTCTTCCGTTCGCTAGTAACTCTGTCGACATAGACCCACCACGACGGGATGCTTGATAAGCGTTAAAGCTCCGTTTGTTGAGCTTTTCTGCCCAGTGCTGCGTCAATGCACAATGTGCCGAACCAGTGACGGGGTCTTCATTAACACCCACCCATGGCGCAAAGTAGCGAGAAACAAAATCAAGTTCAGGATTTGATGGAACTGCCGTTACCACAACACCTCTACCATCCATGCGTTTCAAGGAGTCAAAGTTTGGAGACAAATCCAATAGAACGCGCTCATCAACGACTTCGATTAACTGCTTTGAATCAAACTCTCTAAATGAAACAACTTGGTTGAACTCCAAGCCAAGGTGTTCGAGCAATTCTTGATCGGGTTCCAGACTCGGCGATAAATGAGTGCTAGGAAAATCCAGCTCGATAGACGATTCACGAACCGTGGCAGATAACTCACCAGACAAAGTATCAAATACTACCTTATCACCCGTTTTCACTAACCCTTGCTCTTTCAATACGTGGACGGTTGCCAAGGTTCCATGTCCACATAGTTTCACTTCTACTTCTGGCGTGAACCATTTAAGCGTCATAGTGTTAAGCACAAGAAAAGCCGTTTCTGATACCGCCATCTCTTCCGCTATTGAAAACATTAATGCTTCATTCAAAGGCTCTTGAGAAATACAAACCCCAGCAGGATTTCCCCTAAAGGTCTGGGTTGAGAAAGAATCTACTTGGTATACCTCTAATTCCATAACAACTCCTTGGCTGACGTAGGTTTTCTACTGTTCGAAAAAGCTAAGCAACGCTCAAATGCGTTAAACATAAACCACAAGTCTAAGTTTAAATATCAACCACTAGCCTAAGTATTAATGCTACACCGACGTATTACTCGCACGTTTAAGTGTTACCCACAAACCAAAGCAAGACTCGTCTAACTTAAGCTATTGCGGCCTACAATAAGCACAAACACACCGTGCTACAAGAGTAAATAATTGCAAAGTCCTGAACCAAAACCATGATGTTTATCCGAACACATAACTTCCCGTTAGTCTAAACACAAACCAAGCCGTCATTAAATGCATTAAAATTGCATAAATAGTTGCATCAACCCCCACTATGTTGAATATTAATCTATAACATCAGGTTAAATCTGACCCAAAACCCCACTTAAGGTAAAAGATCAAAAATAATTTTTTCACTAACGAGTGGGCACAAAGAACCTTTAATTAATTCAAGGCATTACATCAGACCCAGATCAGTCATATGGAATTAACAAGGACTAACAGAGCATTTTAATACTGTGCAACGAGTTTAATTATAATTAGATACCTAAATTTGAAACATGTCCCAAATTTTGGGCTACGATTTAATTAATCACAGTACGAAAGGAATCCGTCGGTGAAAATATTTTATATATCATTACTTGCATCAACATCCTTTATAACTGGCTCTGCTTTTGGCCAACACCATGATATTTATATCTATAATTGGGATGCATTTCTGTCTGAACGCGTTGTTGAACAACTCCTAGATACTTACGATATATCCCTAAAACAACAGTACTTCTCTGATGAATCAATAAGAGATGAAGTATTGTTGAGCGAGCGTCGAAGTGCGTTTGAACTCGTAATTGTAGAAAGCGTAAAACTTAAAGCCTTAGCAAAACAAAAGCTGTTCCATAATCTTCGCGACTTGCAAGATTCCATTGCCGGTCACCTTGATCAAAGATGGGTTGAAGGGTGTGGTGAATATGGCATCCCCTATGCTTGGGGAACATCAGGAATTCTATATCGAAGCGACAAAGTTGCCGAACCTCAGTCTTGGAAAGCCTTGCTTGCCCCGGAACCAGAAAACAGCGGCAAAATCAGCATGTATTACGATCCCACAGACCTTGTTGGTGCTGCCTTGCTAATGAATCAATTTGCCCCTTTTACGAATAATGAACAAGAACTGCGAGTAGCGTACAAAACTCTAAAAGAACAAAAACCACACCTTGAAAGTAACGAGTACATCCTTGATTATCTCAACCATCCAGAGCGCCTATCCAACATCAATCTCGCATATGGATATTCAGGCGATACATACGTACTCAACGATTTAGAACCTGAAAGCACATGGGCTTACATTGTCCCTCAAGAAGGAACAACCTTATGGTTAGAATGCATTGCTGCAATTAATAATGGAGAACTATCTACTCAGTCAGTTACTGCCATATCATTCCTGTCTCAACCCAATATTGCCGCTCAAAATGCGATGGATGCATGGTTTGCTACCCCAAGTACAAAAGCAAAAGAGCTGACATCTCAAGAATATCAAAATGATCCGGAGCTGTTCCCAAGTAATGAAGTATTAGATCGTAGTTACCTTTATCAACAATTAGAACCCAGTAGCCTTCAAATTCGAAACCGAATTGTCGACAGTTTGAGATAGTTAATGCCAATATTAAGAAAGTTGTATTTAGTACTCATACCAACCTTGCTCCTTGTCGCTACAATAGCAGGGGTGGTGACATATAATTTTGCATCACACCATGCTAAGCGTATGTACTTAGACAAAGTTCAATCTGACGTGAATACGGCTCTAGTTGCAGCAGAATACGAACAACTCGGTTTGTCGTTGCTCGTTAAAGATATTGGTTCTTCATTACAGTTTCTCCGTTACATCCAAACTCCCGATGACTACACTACCTTATCTCTACTAGAGAAACGGGTTCTTCGTGTCCTCAATCAGAATCACGTCAATCAATTTGGACAGCGTAATGTCTATATAGTAGATCCCAAGTTCAATCTAACGCTATCGACGTTAAGAGCCGACCCATTTGAAAGGCTAAAAATTCCTGATAATATTTATGAAAAGGTTTTCGATTTATACACGTCACTGGTCAACAAAAAAGAGCTATCTCCAAAAGGCTTCTCTTATATATCGGTCAGTGGTGAGCTCAGATATGCTTATGTCGCTGCAATTGACCCGTACTTACTGCCTCAAGATAAGCGTTCGGGTAACAGTTTAAATCGATACATATTAATCGCAGACGGCTCTTTAAAACAGCTCTCTAGATTACTGATTAAGTATAATGATGACGACAATATGCAGCTCTTAATAGAGCCATCATCAGACGTTGCTAACATTGAAAATACACAGTTTGTGATTAAGTCCATTGAACAAACGAAAGAAAGCATCAATGTACAGATGACAAGCCGACACTTTATAGCTCAAGTGAATATTCGCGAGCAAAAGTTCAACGAGGAAAAGGCAATCATCGTCAGACAGACTCTGGTTGGTTGCTTTACGACCCTTTTTGCAATCATGCTAATCATACATATGGTGGTACGTTACCAGCTCGTTCGCCCACTCAAAGACTTACTTCACGAGATCTCTATTGGTGGATTAAAGCTGCGATATTTCAAACGCTCATCTGGGCAAAGCGAAATCGATGGTTTGAAGAATGCGTACATTGACTCCTTGACGGAATTGAAGTTCGAAGCCGAATTCGACCAACTCACTAAATTAGCCAACCGACGCTCATTCATTCGCCACTTAGATGTCCGCCTAAAAAGCTCAATGAGCCCACATTGTTATTTGGTTTGTTGGGACATTATTGATTTTAGAAAGATCAACGACTTATATGGAGCAAAAGTCGGTGACAATGTATTGGTGAGCTTAGCTAAGGCATTGAGAGAAACGCTGCAACACCAACAGTCCTCTTTAGGGTTTAGCTGCAGTGATTATTCTTTGGCAAGACTTGGCGGGAACCAATTTATTGCCATACTAGAGATGGATGAACGCAAATCGATAAACGAAGAAATTGAGAACATCAATAACACCCTGACCGGAACTACATTCCTTGATTATTATGGATTTAGGCTCTCAATCGCTACAGCTGTCTTGCCTGTGGACACTCCAAAATTCGAAGAGATATGGCATAGATGTGTTGATGAAATGCTGATCAATGCTAAGTCTCACAGTGATGGAGAAAGTCGCATCATGTACGGTGAAGAGTTGCTGCATACATTAGAGCGACATGACACGCTCGAGAAAAGGCTATTAGAATGTTGTGAGAGCGACAATTTCGAACTTCGCTTTATGCCCATATTCAACGCTCAAACACTTCACATCGATGGTGCTGAATGCCTCATACGCTGCCCTGCGTTGTTTGATATTAACGCTGGGCCCGACGAGTTCATTCCTGTCGCGGAAAAGAGTAATCTAATCTCCAAACTTGACATGTGGGTAATTAAAACAGCAATCAAGTGCTATAAAGAACTCGCAGAAGTTCACAATTATCAAGGCACCTTATCGATCAACATTTCAGCTATGGAGCTCTATAATCGTAACTTTGCCGATAATATACGTAAAGTTCTTGAACGATATCAGGTCACTCCAGGTAACATAATTATAGAAATCACAGAAACCAGTTATGTAAAAAGCACCAAACTTACCGTTCAAACCATTGAGAGCCTCAGAAGCTTGGGGTTAAAAGTATCCCTCGATGATTTTGGTACCGGTTATACTGCATTTAACCAACTTCTTCATTACCCAGTAGATGAACTAAAAGTTGATAAGAGCTTTATCGACAATATAGTCAACGACAAAGCAGGCCGTAAAATGGTTGAATCAATGGTTAACTTAGGCCACTCTTGTGACACGTTAGTTGTCGGTGAAGGGGTAGAATCAATAGAGCAGTATCAATACCTCAAAGAGGCAAACTGTGATTTGATACAAGGCTACCTATTTAGTCAACCGCTAACCTACCTGCAATTCATCGAGTTTGTCAGAGACCACGACCCCCAAGCTATTTTAGACGCTCAACGCCATCTCAAATCTAGTTCTAGTGAACGAATAGTCTCATTAACTCAGAAAAAATAACGTAGATATTCATCTGTTGTTGTTTTTTGAATGCTTACGGCGACCACTATGAAGTAGCAAGGTCCTAATCTATAACGACTACTGCCCCTTTCTATTTTCAAATCATCCTATCTGTCTTAATCTGCCCTAGCTATTAACCTTATCTAGATTAGATCTATGCAAACCAACTTTATCGACTTTTGCGACTTCACATCAAACAGATGAACAGATAAACAGATGAACAGATAAACAGATGAATCAGGACGAAAAAAATATGATTCGGCTAGAAGGTAAACGTGGGAAATTACAGTTACGATTGCCAAACTGACAGCCGCCGATTTGATTGAGTGTAGGGATAGGGAGAAAGATGAGTTAAATAATAGAGGTCAGTATTCGCTCAGATAAAAGAGTATTAACCTTGCATATTAGTTAATAGCTCCATCATATCTTGAAAACTGATGTTCTTTTTATGCCTCACGACCGCATCAATCATCAACTCTAAGTTACCTGCCGCTATATAGTCACTGAGCACATCGTTAAATTTCTCCAATATTTCATCACTCGTGCACTCATGGTCTGGAATGAAGAACAAAAACTGACTACCGCTGCTACGAAACGACATGGTATTTTCAGGAATCTTTGCTATCAGAGACTTAGCTGCCGAGCTAACAACTAAATCACCATATTCGAGTCCATATTTTTGATTAATCTCACTAAGATTTCGGATTCGCACGAAGTACAGATCGAAATTATTATCCTTTAGGTAATTATTTTTAACAAACTTCATTAACGAAGCTCGATTACGAAAGCCAGTGGTGACATCAGTCGAGAGTAGTCTTCGCTTAGTGGTAAAGTCGACATAGAAAATAATACCTGTAAGCATCAATATCAGGGTAAGAAATATACTACTTATTTGATGAGTCATGACTAATTTATCGACCATGAAAGTATTTTCTTCGATAACGGGACTTTGTAACCGGAATTTTTCGTTAATAAAACCAACTAATGTATGGTAACAAATATCAATCTTTTTTTGTAAAGACTCTTGAGCTAGGATGCCTTCGTTCACTAATTTAATTGATGGCTCCAACGCCTTAAATTTATCAAACTCTGTCGTAAAGTATGGCTTAAAGTTAGCGGATTTAATGAAATTCGAAGATTCTGTACTGTTGATTAAAATATCAAACCGGCTCCAAGTGATATCATAAGCGAGCCACAACTTTTCGTAATCAATTTTATCAGATTGGCTGATCATCAAAAAGTTGGCGTATTCCTTTACTAATTGAAAAACAAACCATGTAGCTTCATTTTGCCGATTAGAAAAACTCTTGTTGATATCATTTATCCGAGTAACACTATAGATATTGATAGTAAGAACGGCTACCGCTAAAGACAACACAACGACTTTCACGACAGCCAAAGACAACAGCTTTTTCATAATCGCTCCTCTAAAGGTGAATATCTCTTATCTGCCAAATCATCTTTGCATGGAAATCCGTACTATCGATCTCTGGGTTCGAAGATAATGGATAAACCAACCAGTAAGGGCCTTTATCTCTTACCGACATAAGCTTTCCATTTTGCTTGATCGCGATAATTGGTTGATAGTCCAAGAAATCTTCTTTGGGCACGGCAATCTTGTAGTCATTTAACGCCACAAATGTTACTTGAGAGGGGATTGGCTTATCTAGCGTTTCAAGAACAGTCTGCAACGTCACTCCACTGTATACCGACAGTCCATCAACCCAAGGAAGCGAAGTCTCGATTTCTTTTTGAGGCAAAGATAAAAGCTGCTCCGTACTTAACTTGTGCTTTTGCCCTAAGTGATCAAACACAGTGAGTTCAGAGGCGGCAAGATTAGAAAACGAAAAAAGAAAAATTATAAACAGAAATACAGTTCTCATTTTAAACTCCATTTTAAAAAGTCACTAAATTGAGTCTAGACCAAATTGACCATTTGACTTAACTAGTGATTGTCTAATTTTCAATCATATAGCTTTCGACTTAATCACCTCACTGCCACCTAATTTATAAGTCAGGGAGACCGTATGAATGCCTATTTTTTACCACCTAAGTAAAAGCACTCAATACAGCCTCTAGCATGGCTATATTCATCATGCAGCGCTTTTGCTCTGCGCTTAGCACTTTAGATCTAATGTAATAGCGACACTCTAGATAGGTTTATAAATTGATACCTAGGTTATCACGGCGTACATCATTGCCGTATGTTGCGCATCAATCTACACATTGACGGTGCCACTTCAAAGCGTAACAACCCCCTCTAATAAGGTAGCAAATAGACGATAGGTGAAATGAACAACTCAAGTGAATTATCGATAGTACAGTCAACGCAATGTAGCCTCCCCTCAGTCACTCGCAACACCCAATATCAACATGCTCCGCCTTATTAAGACTTGTTGTTTTTGGTAAAGCCTCCGTACAAGTCAAGTCTACGGTGGCGTAAGTTGGTGACCGAACCTTCCATATTGAGCTGCTTAAGCTTGGTTAAATCGACATCCGCAAAAATGATCATTTCGGTATTGGCACTGGCTTCCGTCAACGTGGCATCGTGCGGGAAATAAATATCTGAGGGTGAGAACACCGCTGACTGCGCATATTGAATATCGACATTATCGACACGTGGGAGATTGCCCACACTGCCACCAATCGCCACGTAACACTCATTCTCAATAGCTCGCGCTTGAGAGCAAATACGAACGCGCTGATAGCCATTTTTGGTATCGGTCCAAAATGGCACAAACACAATTTGTGCTCCTTGCTCTGCCATCATTCGACCCAACTCCGGAAACTCACTGTCGTAACAAATGAGTATTCCCACTTTACCTGCGTCCGTATCAAATACTTGTACCTTGTCGCCCCCATCAATCACCCAATCCTTTTGCTCATGAGGCGTGATGTGTATTTTGTACTGAGCGTTAATGCTCCCGTCACGCTGCAATAGGTAAGCGACGTTATACAGTTTCCCATCCTCTTCAATAATCGGCATGCTACCGGCGATGATATTGATGTTGTAAGTAACGGCCAATTGGGAAAAGCGTGATTTAATCTCTTCAGTGAAACTAGCAAGAAAACGGATCGCCTCAACAGAGTTTTGTTCCTTTTTTAGCCCCATCAGCGGCGCGTTAAAAAACTCAGGGAAAAGTGCAAAGTCAGCTTGATAGTTGGCCAGAGAGGAAATAAAGAACTCCGCTTGATCGAGCAGATCTTCTAAATCGTTCATGGCACGCATTTGCCATTGCACTACGCCAATACGGATCAGGTTTTTCTCGACATCGTGCACCGATTGAATGTCTTCCTCATAAAAAAAGTTGTCCCACTCCAGAAGCGTTGCATACCCTTTAGACGCATCGTCTTCAGGCAGGTAACCGCGCATGATTCGTTTGACATCGAAGTCGTTGGCCAACTGAAACGACAAAATAGGATCATGCAGTTCGCGACGTTTTACCTTGTCGATGTATTCCGCAACACTCAGGTCATCTGCATGCTCATGGTAAAGAGGGATGCGCCCCCCTGCCAATATCGCTTTGAAGTTTTTGCTCCGGCACAGTTCTTTGCGGGCATTATACAAACGGCGACCTAAACGGAGGCCTCTATAATCAGGGTGTACAAAAACATCCAAGCCATACATGGCATCGCCTGTCACTTGATTCTGAATCACGTTATTTTCCGTGATGATGTCCGTGTAAAGGTGAGGCAGTGAGAAGCGGTTGTAGTTCACTTTTATCGTCAAAGCCGCGCCGATGATCTTGCCGTTATCTTCAATACAAATTTGACCATCAGGAAACTGATGGATTAGATCCAAGATAGTCAAGCGGGGCCATGCACCTCCCACATCGGGGAACACGAGATTCATTAATGCCGCCAATTCGGTGTAATCCGATGGCTCAATAGTGCGTAAAGAGAGTTGATGCGAGTTGGTATCCATATCCGACGGTCCGTGTGTCCTTTTTAAATGATAGGTTTGAGGATGCCATATTTTGAGCCATACATACACCCAAAGGCAGCCGTTAGGGGTGACAAGCCGAGGGAAGTCGTCTCCCCCTTTAACTGATAATTTGCTGGGGTTTAGAAACTGTCATATCAAGCCGACTTAGTATCATTGATCGGTTTTATGATGGGCAACAACATGTCGTATGAGCGGTAAACTGTCACAGGCCCAATTAGGCATCATTATCGCTGAATGAGGTAAAGCGAACTACACTCGGCTTGAGTAAGCGGTATCCACTCACTTGATGTTAAACACTATCTGTCTGTAACCGCGAGCTTTGCAACAATGAACTCTACACCATTCGATAGCTAACCTAGTTCTAGGTTTTTGTTGGTAGTGATTTTAACTCTAATGAAGCACTGGAAACTTGTTTTTAAAAGAAATAGTTGATAATTTCCATTATATAGATCGCATCTATTCACGTAATAAATAAACGTCTCCACGACGAGGCCATGATTAGCCAGATAACGATTCTTATTACCTCTCAAACATCGCTGTCAATCTTACAGGAAAATAATGGTATCACTGTACTCGGTTCCCCTGATCGTTGCTTCTAGTATCAGCCTCATAGCGGGTCTGTTCTTTAACGTGCTTTACCACCATTTACATTCTCGCCATGAAGAAAAAATACAGTACTATCTAATTTTTTCTTTATTCGCTTTCGTTAGCGGCGTGTTTCTGGCCGCCTTTTTTATTCTCATTAACAGTAGCGATAACCTCGATTATCTTGATATTGCTAATCGTGTGACGGTTATTACTGCAATGTTCACTGTTGTATTGGGTTTACATTTCTACGTTTCATTCTTTGAGTATGACGCTCCTGTTTACTTAAAGCGCTGTTACACCATTTGTACTCTGTTCGCAGTGATCGCTTTATTTCCTAACGAGTACTTCTTAGCTAAAGAGCTTTACCCGACGTCCACTTACTATACCGGGCTGTCTTTTGGACCACTCTTTCAATTATGGGGAGCTGGGGCAATATTATTATTAGGATATTGCGTTCTCATTCTGGCTCGAATTTACCAACATCAGTGCAAGATAAATCAACGTGTTGGCATAGTGCTACTGCTTTTACTTACAACCATCTTTTGGGCAGTAACCGGGGTTTTGGATGCCCTAACCGGAATTCAGGTTATCGACCTTCCACCACTGACATGGATTGGATCTTTCCTCGTCACTTTTTGCATTGCATGGATTTTAGTACTTCATATCGACGAGCTGTATCAGGAAAGAAATCAGTTAAATAGCCATTTGATGTATGACTATTTGACGAAGGCGTTTTCACGCAGTTACTTTGAAGTTCGGTATTCTGATGCCCTTGAAGCCTTTTCGGCTAATAGAGCGCCTCGACTTCATTTATGTATGTTCGATATTGACGACTTCAAGTCCGTTAACGACCAATATGGACATTCGAGTGGTGATGAGCTTTTAAAGACAGTGTCGACTATAACTCAACGTTTTATTGGCTCTGAGGATTGCTTTGCCCGGTTCGGTGGGGATGAATTCGTTATACTGTTTTCGGGGCAGGAGGAAGAACAAGTAGTACAAAGACTAAAATCAATCAAAGAACAAGTATCCAGATACACTTTTGGACTACCGCCTTATCAATTTCACGCGACTTGCTCCTTTGGCCTAACAGGTGTTGATACGACTCACCACTTTCACAAAGACCTTTCAAACCAATTACTTTCCCATGCAGATGAGGCACTCTATAAAGCTAAAAACACGGGTAAGAACACCATCGCTGTATCTAGTTTAACGGCACCTTAACGTTGGTCGGTGTTCTTTCAAGTGGTTAATGTGCATGATTCCCCCTCCTAAAAAGGAAGCATATGGTCATAGCTAAATGTGCTCGTCAAATCGACCGTAATTTTGTCTAAGAAACACTCACGATCTCACCCTGATTTACAAGTTATCTATCCCTCTTCGCTCCTCCTCCGAATTTAAAGCTCATTGACTGAATTGCTACCATTAAGATAGGTATCATTTCATAACGATGGCGATTAAAACTCTACTTTTTAAGCTCGATAAGTAAACCAATCGACTAGGTAAGTACGTATTAAGATACGAAATTACTAATAAATATGGCTCAACAAGTAGCGAGAATGTGCAACGCTGCATAACCTTTAATCGAACGTAATTCGTTTTTTACGATTTTTTAATCGCTTTAGGTCAGGTAGTCGTAGCCAAATATCACCGTTCTATAATCACGAAACGCTTGTTAACTTTAGAATCAAGGGAATCAGTAATGAGTTTGAATAAACATAAGTTTAACTCCATAGCCGCACTTTCCACCGTTTTAATGATGCTCGTAACGTACCCAGTTTATGCAGGAATCGATGATGAGCAGTTCGAATTAGGTAAGAAAAAAGCCAAGGTATGTATGACCTGTCATGGTGCTGATGGTATTTCAACACAAGATCCCTACCCTAACCTTCGTGGACAAAAGGTGGGATATCTCATTTCTTCTTTGAAAGATTACCAAACGAGAGAAAGAACGAGCGGCCTGGCGATATTGATGCAGCAACAAGCTGACACGCTTTCCGATCAGGACATCCGTGACATTTCCTATTTCTATTCTCAATTGGGTCACGAAGCACAGATGGATAATGGCTTCCAGCAAAGCAACGACTCTCAAGCAAGCCAAGCTTCTAAATAGAGATGTGCAGACCGGCAATAAAATAATAAATAGACGATTTAAAATTTTAGGCAAGGAGCCTTGTTATGGAAAACGTGACAACGCAATACAGTATCAAGGTAGTGAAATGCTTTATTATCGCCTCCTTAGTCTGGGCTATTGTAGGCATGATCATCGGCGTAATTCTCGCCGCGCAACTGTATTGGCCAGTGTTAAATTTCGACTCTCAATATTTTCAATTTGGTCGTCTTCGCCCTCTTCATACCTCAGGTGTAATCTATGGGTTTGTAGTCAACATTCTAATGGGGACATCACTTTATATTGCCCAGCGAACTGGTCATTGCGATCTGTTCAATAAAAGCCTGTCATGGATGGTATTTTGGGGCTGGCAATTCATTTTGTTACTCGCTGTGATTTCCTTGCCTGCCGGCCACACCAGTTCAAAAGAATATGCGGAGCTTGAATGGCCAATCGATTTATTGATTGTGTTGGTTTGGGTGCTCTATGCGGTACTGTTCTTTGGCACCCTTGCTAAGCGTAAAGTGAGTCATATCTTCGTGGCTAACTGGTTCTTCGCCGCTTTCATTATTGTTGTCGCAATGATCTTCATCGTGAACAATCTCGCGATGCCAGTCTCGGCCATGAAGTCCTACTCTGTGTTTGCAGGAGCTCAAGATGCAATAGTTCAATGGTGGTGGGGACATAACGCCGTCGGTTTCTTGCTAACAGCCGGTGTGATTGGAATGAATTACTACTTCATCCCCAAGGCCGCAGAACGCCCTATCTACTCGTACCGTTTGTCTGTGATCCATTTCTGGGGCTTGGTCGGCTTTTATACGTGGGCCGGAACGCACCATCTAGTTTACTCGTCCGTTCCCATCTGGATTCAGAACATCGGCATCGTGATGTCATTGATCCTGTGGCTCCCTTCTTGGGCCGGTGCTTTCAATAGCGCAATGACCCTGCTGCAAAACAAAGAAAAGTTGAAGTCCGACTACATTCTATTATTCTTTTTCTCAGCAATTCTTTACTACTGTTTGGCGACGTTCGAAGGTCCTCTACTTGCCATTCGCTGGTTCAACATGGTGGCACACAACACCGAATGGATCATCGGTCACGTACATTCTGCTGCACTTGGATGGGTTGGAATGTCAGGGATTGCGGTTTTTTACTACTTCATCCCACGCTTATGGGGCCAAACCGGTCTTTGGTCACGACAACTGATTAAATGGCACTTCTGGCTCGCTCATGCAGGTGTCGCCATCTATGCCATAGCGCTTTGGGTCGCGGGTATCGGTGAGGGCTATATGTGGCTCGCTCAAAATGAAAATGGAGAGCTGATTTATAGCTTTGTTGAAGCTATGGACTTCAAAGCACCTTGGTTGTTCTTACGATTCTTTGGTGGTGCATTGTTTGTTCTGGGTTTATTCCTTATGGCATTTAATTTGTTTAAAACGGTTCGTATGCCAGTCATGCATGACGCTAAACATGCCGTTAATGAGGGAGCTTAAATGATGAGTAAAGACTTTACACATTCAATTATCATTTTAATTTTGACTACCGTTATTGTCGCCTCTTTCTCTTTACTGGTCTGGGTAGTGCCAAGCATTGTCCGTGGAGACGATATTGCGAAAGACAGCTTAGCGATGCCGCTGACACCTATCGAATTAGTAGGACGAGACATCTATATCAGTGAAGGCTGTCATGTATGTCACACTCAGATGGTTCGCCCTCTAGAACCAGAAGTGAAACGTAATGGTCGTCCGAATAAAGAAGCAGACGATATCTATGAGTTTCCTAACTTGTGGGGTTCCAAACGTACGGGTCCCGACTTAACCAACTTAGGCAGAAAGTATTCTGACCAATGGCATGTTATTCACCTAATCAACCCTCGACAAGTTGTACCGACATCTATCATGCCGTCTTACCCATGGTTGTTTGAGCAGACTCTCACTGGCGACGATATTAGCGCCAAAATGGAAGTGTTACGTACCTTAGGTGTGCCTTATACCGATCAAGAAATTGGTGACGCCCGATTGCAAGTAAGAGGCAAAACCAAAGGTGAAGCTTTGATTCGCTACTTACAAAGCCTTGGTAAAGATACGTCACAGGAGGTATCACAATGAGCACATTTTGGAATCTATGGGCGGTAATTTTAACCTTAATTTTTTTCGCTCTTATGGTGTCCGTTGTTGTTAAATATTGGCGTAGCAATCACAAAGCCGATCACGACCACACCCTTGGCACCTTTGATGGCATAGAAGAGAAAGATGCACCTCCACCCAAATTACTGTTTGTCAGTTATGCAGTGGCATTTCTATTGTCTGCGGGTTATTTGGTACTTTACCCTGGTCTTGGCGAATGGGAAGGGTTAGTCGATTGGAAACAAAGCGACGATAAGCTAAGCTCGCCGACCACCAGCCTGAATGAACAATTCTCTCAAACCAGTGAAACCACTTTAGAAGGATTATCTGCAGTACCAGAGATCGTTAACAGTGGTCAGATCTTGTTCCAAACTCATTGTGCAGCCTGCCATCGAGATAATGCTCAAGGGCAAAAGCATTTCCCTAACCTAATAGACCAAGAATGGTTATATGGCGGCAGCGACGAAGCCATTATTCATTCCATCGTCAAAGGTCGCAACGGTGCAATGCCAGGTTGGAGCGAAATAGTACGTCCTGATGAAGTGGCTAAGATGTCGTACTATCTAGCGTCTCTCAACCAACGTCATACTGATGTGCCCGAGATTAAAGTCGAACTCGGTAAAACCTTATTCACGAAATACTGCTCGTCTTGTCACGCCGATGGTTCAGTTGCAAACCCGTTAATAGGTGTACCGGATCTTTCTGACGATATCTGGCTACACGGCGGAAGCATTGAAGAAATTCAGCACACCATAAATCACGGTTTGAACAACGTAATGCCAGCGTTTGATAAGCAGCTTACCGAAAATGAAATACTCGCTCTTGGGGCTTATATTCGTCACGCTGGTGAGGTGGAACAACAAAGGCTCGCGAGTTTGAAAGCTTCATCTGTTGAGCGCGGCGAATACCTAGCGTACGCCGGTGACTGTGTGGCTTGTCATAGTGCGGAAGGTGGCGAACCTTTTGCTGGCGGCCTACCATTCGTTACCCCTTTTGGTACTGTGTACTCAACCAACATTACCCCACACACAACAGAAGGGATTGGAACATACAACTTTGAAGACTTTCGAGCCGCGTTAGTCGCTGGCAAGGGTAAGGACGGCTATCTATACCCTGCTATGCCTTACACCTCATATCAATATCTGACCGACCAAGATATGGTGGATTTGTGGGAATACATGCAGTCAATCACCGCCGTACCACGACGTAATGATGACAACAGCATGATGTTTCCATCGAACATTCGCTTAGGTTTGCTTGGTTGGAACATTGTGTTCATGGATACCGATCCCGTTGATTATCAAGTACCTGAAGAGTTAAAAGACAAAGTAGACAACGTTGATAAATGGCAACAAGGGAAATATTGGGTCACTGGTCTTGGCCACTGCTCTGAGTGCCACACACCACGAAACATTGCTCAAGCTCTGATACCTGAACGTATTTTCCAAGGTAACTTGATTGACGGTTGGAATGCGCCAGATATCACAGCCAATGAGCTTTATATCGATGGTTGGGATGAAGCAACACTCACCGATTTCCTACACACAGGTCACTCTGACAAAGGCACCGCTTTTGCAGGGATGGCTGACGTAGTGAAAAACAGCCTGAGTTTGATGACGCGTGAAGATATCGAGTCGATGTCCTATTACCTACTCAGTGGTGACATCAACAACACCATCGCCAGTGGTGCAGTTCAGTTACAGCCTAAAGGGTTTGATGAAGCCGCGTATGGCAGTGAAATCTACACCACGTATCGTCAAACCTGCGGAGCGTGTCATGGTGACGATGGTAAAGGTCGCGCCCCTATCGCCCCTACTCTGTTGAATAACGGCATTATCATGCACAGCGACCCATTCAATACCATTGCCGTGACGGTGAGAGGTTTACAACCCACCTATCTCGACAAAGACCGAAACTTCATGCCAATGGCAAGTTTTGAAGATGTGTTGTCGGATCAACGTTTGGCTGAGTTAATTACCTTTGTACGCTCTAACCTTGGGGATAGAAACGATCCCGTCACGGCTGAGCACGTTCGAGAGGTAAGAGAAACACTAGAAGCAGCAGGTTATGCGGGCGGCTTGCATACCACCCCAGATATGTATGACCGTAGAGACAATACGATCAACATAAAATAGAAGCTGTGTACTTAGTCGATTAGCCCCAAAAGCAACGCGACAAATGTGATTTTTATCACTGTTTACCAAATCGAAAGGAGGCGAGAGAGCCTCCTTTCTTCTATGTGACCGTCACAACGAAACCGTTTAAAGACAACACAATCGCAACCATCTGGTTACACAATTGAGCAGAGCTGCACATAATGCGATCAATCTCGCAGAACAAAGATGATACCAAGTGCATAATATACAAAATTTTATAAAGATGCACTAAGGACAGATATGGACACAACTACACTCATTTACGATACGTTGGAAGGCCTGTCGAGCGCAAAGCCACAGCAACACGCTCAAATCCGCCAAAATCTATATAACCAATTAGATTTATCATTTGAGAAACAGTTGGCTTTGTATTCATCAGTTCTTGGTCCAGCGAGTGCTGGTAGATTGACAGACTTGGATAGTGCGGTGATGTCTGCACGCAAGATTGTTGGCTTAGAAAACAGCTAAGCAATCTCCAACATATCTCAACTTTAACGCTGCCATTGTGCAGCGTTTTTTTATGTTCATCGTTTGTTATATGTGTAAGTTAGTCTTATTTTCAAGCGGCACTTCACCTCATTTAGTTAATCTTATGTTTCATAATTAACAGGTGTGCAACCAAAACAAAGTCGCTAATGTTAGTAGCACGTTAACCACACACCGGATAGAAGAATCATGAGAGTACTTATTGAATATACACAAACAGGCAAATATCGTGATCATGCGTGGGAAGCATTGACGATACGTTCAAAAGGCGAAATTCAAGCTGTGACTCCTTCTTATGCAGCTCAACTTATCGAACAGAACCGCGCCAGCTTATCGACCACTGAAAATCAAGATATCGTCATCCAACCTTAATGGCTTCAAGGGCTACCCCTCCTAGTTCCTTAAATCGAATAGTTGGATGACATAAAAAAAACGCTGCACGGATGCAGCGTTTTCTTGTTTTTGACGTATATTGTCTCTAACGTAAGAGCTTCTAATATAGATAGCTTCTAACGTAGATAATCTACGCTAATAATTTGATTATTTTGGCAAATTTTCTAATGCTTCAACCATCATCATTAGCTTATCGACAATTCGTTCACCATCCACTCTCAAACCATTGTGCTCATACTCGTTGGTAATCCACGCTTTCGAGTTTGGAATGTTGGCAAGCGTTTCACGGCTGTAATCCAGCTCCACGTACATGTCGTCAGCGTAAACTGCGCATGCCATTGGAACGGTATTCTTACTCAGCTGCTCTGCGTTGTACAAAGTGCCCCAGTCCGACTTCTCGGCCAACATGTTTGCCGCTTCACGTAATGGTTTCAGCGTTTCTAGTTGGTCGAACATCCATGGGTACACCATTTCTCCGGTAAACCAGAACTCACCACCTGATTGGTAGTTAAAGTGTGGGTACTGCTCGCGTACTCGGTGTGCAGACCAGTTAGACGCTGCACCTTGGCAGTAAATAGATTCATGCAAAATCGCGTAGATTGGATTCGTCAGGTAGCCCTGCTCTTGCTGCATTTGATTTAAGAAGCTGTAGCTCAGCTGCTTATTTCCGTTCACTTCAACAAACGCACTCTCCAGTGTGAAGTACATAGGAAGGTTTGCTTCGCCGCCACCTAGATTAATACCGATCAACTGGAACTGTTCAACGGTAAACACCTGACCGTTTGGCAGTCTCACGTCGTTGTTAAGCAAGTAATCAGAGATCTCACGACACATAGCTTGAGCTTGTGGGAACTGAGCAAAAAAGGCTCTGTTTTTGTCTTCTACACGCTTGTAAGTCGCACGATAAACATCGTCAGCTTCGCGTTCAATAGAAGGAATGCCGCCCGTCACATAACAACGCTGCAAGCTCTGTGGGAACAGCGACAAATAGCTCAGTGTACAGAAGCCACCAAAGCTTTGACCAATTGTCGACCATTGTTTAATACCAAACTGTTCACGAATCGCTTCAGCGTCACGAACGATATTGTCGGCTCTGAAATGCGTTAAGTACTCAACTTGTTGCTCTGGAGACAGATGGGCCAACGTTTCATGGCTGATAACCGTGCTGTTGCCTGTACCACGTTGGTCCAGAAGCAGAACACGATAGTTTTGTAATGCACGCTTTAGCCAACCTGATTGACCGCTCACTCGTGGAGATGGAAAGCCTGGACCGCCCTGAAAGTAGATAAGCCACGGCAGTTCTTGCGAATCTTTAGCGAGATCAACTAGCTCACGTGCGAAGACTTGGATCTGTTGTCCATCTTTAGCTTGATAGTCAAGTGGCAACTCAAAAGAGTGCTGACGATACAGGGTGGTTCCATCAATAAAGTTAGCTTGCACGCTTCATTCCTTTTTATCTGATTCTAAAGTCATCGGTACGAATAAAAACGGTGCCCTTTGGGGCCCTAGTTAGCAAGATACGCATAGTGGCTTGTAAATGAAACCGTTTGTTTAACATGAATGTGAAAGTGCTTCGTTTAATTGTTCAATTACCTCTCAACGGGTAACAACGTATGTCAAAACAGTCAATTTAGAATAGGTAGATCCAGCGAGAGATCAAAAGAATGAGGTAAAGCAGACCCAAAGCGTGAGGCAAATAAAAAGAGCTTAACGAGGTGAGGATTCGTTAAGCTCTTTGGTTTTATCTGTGTTGATAAACTAACTCGCTTATTTGCCGTTAATCTATCGAACCTGTTAGTTCTAATGAACCTAATAAATCTAGCGACTACGAAGCCGTCAGTTCACCTGCACCTTGAGTCGAGCGTTCGCTGCTCTGAACTAGGATTGCGGTAGCGGTCTCTTTCAGTGCCGCCCACTCCCCATCATCAACCTCAATGCCATCGTTCCACGCTTTCTCTTGAGTTTTAAAAAGCGCTTCTGATTCAATGTGTGTGTGGTAGCCATCTGACAAACGTTCAATATCGAAATCCTGGACGGAAAGTTCGATGGTCATATTGTGGATATGTTCGTACGATGTCAGTGGCAAATCTGATAAAAACAGTTCTGGAGCAACGCAACCACGATTAAGCACATACAAAGTGCTCTTAGGGCTAGAGCCGTTATCCCAACGTGCCATGCACGCGATACCTTTCGCAGCCAGTTTTACAAGCTCGCTGTACGCTAACCAACGGTTGTGGCAGTTATTTAGCTCAATTTTCAGCGTCTTCTTACCAACCATTTTTTCAATCGAATAGTCCATAATCACAGGAAGATGACAAGCCAAACTAGCCTTGTGCAGGTCGACTTCAACCGTATTATCACTGCGCAGTTGAATATCTACAGGGCGGTCGTCCTCTAGCCCGATGAAGTTGCTCGCACTGTTAAAATGACGAACACCATCCAAACCGACCATTTGTAAATCTGCCACCATGTTCGCTATCACATCAGCTTCACCACATGTACGACGCATGCCTAAAAAGGCTTTATTGACGGCCGCTACCAGTTCATTGTGAGAAACGATCATAACGATTTACCTCCATGTTGGCCTTTCGCATTTGTACTGTGAGTTAGTGTGCCGTGAGTAGATGTGCTGTGAATTGAAACATTTTGAGAAACAGACAGTTCAGCTTCACTTGGTAATACAGGGAACACCCATTCGTCCTGATGAATCTCATCAAGCAGTGGCGCACCTTGGAAAAACGTCACTCGTACCCAGCGATCTGAGCGAGGATCAAATTTTGTTGCACCAAACATCGCAAGCTTACAGCGCAACAAGTGCATTGGGGGTGAATCTTGGTGAAGCACATTCATTTGAATGTCACCCATCGCTTTGTTACCCAGCGTCCACACACGGCGCGCAATTGCACGATGCTGCGGCTGTTTAACAAGGAATTCAGCCAATGAAAGCTCTGGCGCGAATTGCAATAAAGCATGGTACAAACGATAAGCTTGACGGCCAATATCCAACGGCAGTTCACGCTCCTCACCTAGCTCTTCGCCTCTAACACCGAGTCTTGGCTCTTCTTTGTCTTGAGAGCGATACCAGAACCAGTAGTTGTTTTCTGCTTTAGTAAAGTCGGTCGTGATCGCCCAACGGTACTTTTCTTCTAGTACAACAAGAAGGTCTTGAATCTTTTTGCCGCTAGGAAGCGACAGTGTTTCGCTGCAATTCATTTGCTCTTGATGGGCGTCCACTAATTCTGGGTACAATTCCATCAAACATGAGATAAGGATTTCTTGGGCTTCCATACTCATTTGCTTAGATTGCTCGACTAACTGCGACCATGTATCACACTGGCTGACAGACGTTTCTAGCGATTGCTCTGTTTCCTTCAAATCATCAACAGCGGCTTTGTTCAGCTCTTGCTGTGTTTCATTGATGGTAACAACTTGTTCTAAATGACAAATCGCTTTTTTAACTAATGTACGTAGTGGCTCGATCAACGCCGTATCAGTCTGACTCGCTAACACTTCAGCTAATGCATGCTCACGGGTCGTCATCCACTGATCGACAATACTTGGGTGGTTAATCAGGTATGGCGCCATGCCTAAACCTGTCGCATTACCAACGCCTAGGTAGCGTTGTAATCCACGATGTAAAGAAATCGCTTGTTCGCCACCTTGTTGCTCTGCTAGATAATGAACCCAATCTAGGCTGAACTCTCGCAGCATATACACCGCACACATTTGAGCGCTAAACGACTGATTGAAATCTTCATTTTTCTCTAAGATTTTAAAGTCAGCAATGCCAAATTTGCCATTACCGTAAACTGCAGTAGTTCGTAGGATGTAGCCCACTTCAGCCAGTTCTTTGGGTGTTGGTTGAACACCTTTAGCCAAGTGACTAACGATATGTTCAAACACACGCACACTTTTATTTGCACGCGCTAAAACAAGCACATTGTTAGGATTACGTCCCGCTTCTTGAAGCGGTACATTCGCACGAAGTCTTTCAAGTAGGGTGACATCAACATCACCAAGAACAAGCGCAAACGTTACGTCCCACTTTTCAGCAATTACACGGTCATTTCGTTCGTCGTCTGCAATTTCATCGCAAAAAACAACCAAATGATAGACATGGTTTGGCGTCAATAGCTTATAGATAACGTGACCAAAACCTCGAGCGTCTAATTGCCACTCATGTTTCGTCACTTTCCATTCTTGCTGCGCCATTTTACGAATCAGAGTTCTAACGAAGCTGATACGTGTTTGGTGCATTGCACCTAGCCTTTCCGGTGCCATGACGACAGTCGCATCACGTAGTGCTGATTCAGTGTAGGTAGAACGATGTGCATCCATTTTGCTCACCACCTTATAGTTATAGGATTTTGCTAGCCATTCAGAACCGATCGTTGCCATCATTTGAAGCATTCGTTGTTACAGTATGCTGGTTAGCTTTCACGTTATGTGGGGCAAGCGAACTCGCCCCTTATTATTTGTCCTGACTAGATCGATTGACCTAAATACTTTGCCGTCCGGTGTATTTTCACCAGTTCGGGTTTGCTGTTCTTTTCGGAATTTGCATCAGCCTTCTTTCAAAGGCTGATTTGTTCTTATTTAATCCGTTTCTTGTTTTACAGAGCTCTTGTCTTACAGAGCCATATCTTTATTGAACATTATCTTTTATAGACTTAGGCTTTTTATAAACCCTGTTCTTTTGCCATCTTGATTGCGATTTGAGGCGCATTCCAGAGCGATGGCAGTAAGATTATGGACACTGGTACCGCTGTGATTACGATGAACGATTGCAGCGCTGAAATACCGCCAGAACCTAGGGAAATCAGAATTAATGCTGTTACCCCCATCATCACCCCCCAGAAAGTACGAATAATTGCGTTAGGCTCAGTCTCTCCACTAACGACCACACTGATGGTGTAAGTCATCGAGTCACCGGTTGTTACGATGAAGATCGTGGTTAAGATCAAGAACAAAATCGAGATAAGCATTGGCATTGGTAGTTGCTGAGTTACAGCCAGTAGCGCACCGGGTAAGTTGAAGCCTTCGAATGCTTTACTTACGCTGCCTGGGTCTGCGATTTCGAACGCAAGGCCTGAGCCACCAACAATCGTGAACCAGAAACATGTTACAAACGGCGCAATAAGACTGATGGTTGATACCAACTGGCGAATACTACGACCACGTGAAATACGTGCGATGAAGATTGCCATCATTGGGCCGTAACCTAAGAACCAACCCCAGAAGAATACTGTCCACCAGCTTAACCAACCTTCGTCACCACGGTATGTTGCCATTGGGATGAAGTTATCTATCATGCTACCTACACCTTGGATGTAGCCATTGAAAATGAAGTTTGTTGGGCCGAAGATCAGGATATAGACCATCAATGCCATTGCTAAAATTACGTTGTAACGGCTTAGCATTTGCATCCCGCGGTTAAGACCACTTAATGCAGACAATGTGTAAAGAACGATAGCGAACAAGATGATGATCAACTGTGTCGTGAAGCCATCAGGAATACCAAACAGTTCATTCAGAGCATAGCTGACTTGCAAGCCTAAGAAACCGATCGGACCGATAGTACCCGCCGCTACAGCGACAATACAACATGCATCAATCAGCGCACCAGTGTGACCTTTCAGTGCTCTTTCACCCAAAACTGGGTAAAGCAAAATACGAGGTTTAAGAGGCAAGCCTTTGTCGTAGTGAAGGTGCATAACCACGATAGACGTTAAACTGCCAACGATAGCCCATGCAAGGAAACCCCAGTGCATGAATGATTGTGATAGAGCATTCACCGCACCTTGTTGTGCGTTTTCTTGTACGCCATATAATGGTGGGGGGCTAACGTAGTGAGCGATAGGTTCTGCTGCTGCCCAAAATACACCGCCGCCTGCAAGTAACGTACAGAAGATGATAGCCATCCAACGGAAACCATCCATCTCAGGTTTAGCAATGCCACCTAGGATAACCTTGCCTGTTCGCCCTGCCGCTAGGCCAAGACCAATAAGAAAAGTCAGAAGAAGAAGCATTTGCCAGTAAGGCCCGAATACTTTTACAGACCATGCAAAGCCCGTATTTACAAGGCTTGATAACAGCTCGCCGTCAAATAGAGCAAGTGCAACGAACAGAGCGATAAAACCGCCGCTGTACCAAAGTGCTGGGTTGGTTAATCCCAATTTGTCTGACGTAGATTCAGACTGTTTGGTGTTGCTTGTTTTGCTACTTGCTGTGTGTACTTGACCCGCATTTAAGCTTGAAGGTTTCACGCTATTGGTTAAATCAGACATACTCTGACTCCAGAGGTTTCTTTGCAGCTGTCATTTGAATGATGACTACAAGGGTGTATTTAACACCTGCCCTATTGTTTTTTGTGTTGGGCAGGCTAATCCATGTTTGGGTTACCGCGTTGCGAAATAGACCGTTGTTCCTTTTAAATAGTGGAATTGGTTAAAACAGCATTTCCAAATGAACGTTAATTAGAAGTCTGCTAATTCGATGATGGCTTGAGAGAGCGCTTAACCCTTGCTTTGAGGCTCTAGGCCATCTTTCAAGAAATTAAACCAGTTTTCTCCCAAGACTTGCCCAGCTTCAGACTCGCTGAAACCATGACGCATCAATCCGTTATAAATATTTTCCATACCCGCACTACCACAAAACCAAGGCAACGCATCTGGCCAACCTGAGTTGTTTGCAGAGCCTTCGCCGTAGTCCATTGCTTTAGACCAACGACCATTTCTCATCCATTCAAGAACAGCTTGAGGTTGGTTTAAACAAAGGTCACTACCAATTCCCAGGTGCTCTACGCCGACCATATCAGCTGTCGTCGCAACCATTTGGCAGAAGTTTTCCAAAGTACATTGACTGCCGTTTGGTAGGTGGAATGGGTATAAACTGAATCCGATTAAACCACCGCGTGCAGTTAAGGCTTTAATCACATCGTTTGATTTGTTTCGTAGTGCATCATGAGCAAACGTTGGGTTCGCGTGGCTGATACAAATAGGACGAGAAGATAGGTCAATCGCCTCAAGCGTTGAACGCTCGGCACTGTGAGACATATCGATGATCATGCCCACTCGGTTCATCTCTTCGATAGCTTGCTTACCAAATCGAGTAATACCCGTATCGTTCTTCTCGTAGCAACCCGTCGCTAATAAGCTCTGGTTGTTGTACGTCAATTGCATGATCAGAAGGCCTTGCTTACGCATCACTTCGATAAGACCAATCTCATCATCGATTGGAGAACAGTTTTGAGCACCAAGGAAAATGCCGACTTTGCCGGTCGCTTTTGCAGTCTCAACATCAGCCATTGAGTTAATCGGCATGATAATGTCTGCATTCTGCTCAAATCTTAGGTTCCACTCTGCAAAGCGAGATAAGGTTTCACGAGCTGTCTCGTGGTAAACCGCGGTAGCGTGAACTGCTGTAATGCCGCTCGCCTTTAGTGTTTGGAAATATTCTCTGTTCCAATTGCAGTATTGCAATCCATCTATAACAATCCGTTGCTGGTACATAACCACTCCTATTGAAAGCTCAGTGTTCTAGCTCGGTTTTGAAAACACACTCAAATAACATGTTTTCAAAAATGGGTTAAATCACTTGTCTAAGTTCGTTTGCTGCTTTGGTTTGAATGTTGGCCCGACTCTGTGAATCAGGCCAATTCGTTAGCTGGATAGCTAGGGACTTAATATCTTCAGCTATCCAATTCTTATATGGAAAGCTGGCTAGTAAGGACGCTGGTAAGCTGTCTTCACTACTGTGTAGAACTCTTTCGCGTATTGACCTTGCTCACGAGGACCGAAGCTAGACTCTTTACGACCACCAAACGGTACGTGGTAATCTGTGCCCGCTGTTGGTAGGTTCACCATCACACAACCTGTTTGCGCTTGTTGCTTGAACATTGCGCTAGTACGTAGGCTTTGAGTAATGATGCCGCCCGTTAGACCAAAGCGAGTATCGTTGGTTGTCGCGATAGCTTCTTCTAGGTCGGCGACACGAATCACGCTTGCCATGGGTGCAAACACTTCTTCTTGGTTCACTTCCCAATCGTTCTTAGTATTCAAGAACAGCGTTGGAGACATGTAGAAACCTTCGTGTTTCATGCTTAGGCGCTCGCCACCAAATGCCAGCTCACCGCCGCTTTGACGTGCTTTCTCAACCCAACCTAGGTTTGCTTCAAGTTGGTTTCCGTCCACAACAGGGCCCATGAACACGCCCTCTTCCAGTGCGTGACCCACTTTCAGCTCACTCATACGCTTAATCAGTGCTTCAACGTACTGGTCGTGAATGCTATCCATAACCACTAGACGAGAAGATGCTGTACATTTTTGACCAGCACCCGAGAACGAACCTGCAATCGTTGCGTCAACCGCAGTTTGGATGTCTGCATCGTCAGCAATAACAAGTGCGTTCTTACTGCCCATTTCTAGTTGGCAACGAACGAAGTTTGGCGCTGTAGCAGCCGCAACCTTACGACCTGTATCAACAGAACCAGTAAAGCTCACACCGTTCACTTCTTTAGAGTTGATCAGTGCATCGCCTACTTTCGAACCACTACCTAGAACAAGGTTAAACGTGCCTGCTGGCATGCCTTGGCGGTGGATGATCTCAGTAAGCGCAACCGCACTTGCTGGTGTTAGGTTTGCTGGTTTCCAGATAACGCTGTTACCGAAAGCCAGTGCTGGAGCAATTTTCCAAGCAGCCGTTGCTGTCGGGAAGTTCCAAGGAGAGATGATGCCGATAACACCTACCGCTTCACGAGTCACTTCAACAGAAACACCAGGGCGCACAGATTCAGCGTTGTCGCCAATTTGACGAAGTACTTCTGCGGCGAAGTATTGGAAGAACTGACCAGCACGGTAAATTTCGCCACGACCTTCAGCAAAAGGTTTACCCTCTTCACTAGAAAGCAACGTACCCAGTTCATCACAACGCGCAATCAGCTCATTACCAATTGCTTGTAGTACAGCTTGTTTACGTTCAATTGGCGTTTTTTCCCACTCTGGTTGAGCGTGTTTTGCCGCTGAAATCGCTTGTTGCACTTGCTCTGCGCTTGCTTGTGCAAAGTTACCAATGTTTTCAGAAATATCTGATGGGTTAATGTTCGCGACGGTGCTAACACCCGCTTGCCATTCGCCGCCAATGTAAAGTGCGTTTTCTGCTTGAACATTCTGTAATTGAGTCATCATTCTGTCCTTGTAACGGTTAGGTTGCGGTTGAGTCTGGCAACCATCTGGTTAATTAATAAACTGTTAATATTCAGGTAATTAATTGCTAAAATAAGTCGTACATTTTGTATCTAGAGTGAACCCGTTCGCTTGTATCAATAAAACACTTCAATTCAAAAGAGTTTTGACCTGCAAATAGCCTTAGTTCACAGTCCGATTATTCAGGTTGAGACGCCGATGCATAAACAACGAATTCAACCAACATTTCTTCTCTTGCTAACCCTGCTACGACAACCGCAGCACGGTTTGGATAAGGTGCATTGAAGTATTCTCCGTATACGCTATTTACCGTTTTTAGATATTCACGGTCTGTCACGTAAATCAGAACTTGCAGCACTGAATCCATAGATTCGCCTGCACACTCCAACGTATGAACAAGGTTGTTAAAAGTCTGACGCGTTTGCGCTTCGATACCGCCGTCTACTACTGCGCCAGTTTCATCAATTGGAATCTGCGCTGTGTATAGAGTGCCGTTATTAACGATTGCCCACTCTAGTGGTGCTTTTGAAGCGAAAAGCTCGGTTTTTACTGGGTGTTTTTTAGTTTGTGCGTTCACGATTCCATCCAACTTTGTAACAACTATGTTTCAAGATGGTTAAATACTGCACCTTGACGACTGATAAATCTAACGGTAAATTTTGTGCATTTGATAAATAAAACCTATCACCTTGCGAAAAGTAAGGTATAGCAAGGGCTAGAGAAGGATCAGTGCCATGAGTATTAAGCTACAACAGTTAAAACATTTTGTTTTAGTGGTCGAAGAAGGCGGATTTCGAGCGGCATCTCACCGAGCAAATCGCTCGCAAGCGGCACTTTCTACATCGATAAAAGAGCTAGAAAAAATACTCGGTCAGCCACTGTTTGAAACAGGCAACAAATCAACCCTGACACCTTTCGGCGAAATATGCCTGCCAAAAATCATTCAATTCCTTAATGTTTACAAAGCATTAGACAACGACTTACGCGCAGCCGCGGCAGGACAACAAGGAAGAGTTAGAATAGCAAGCGTGCCATCAGTAGCGGCGAAATTAATCCCTAGCGTTTTAGGGGCCTTTTGTGAGCAGTACCCTAATGTAGAAGTCAGCTTGATTGATGATAATGCGGCAGGTGTGGAAGCGAGATTATTGTCTGGAGAAGTGGACGTTGCCTTAGGAAATAGCTCCCATTTAGAAGAAGAGAGCATCGATTTCACGCCTTTACTTTCCGATCCTATCGGTGTGGTGTGCCTCAAAGACAACCCTATTGCCTCTCAACAGGAAGGAATCGAATGGCAAACGTTGTTAAAACAGCCCTTCATTCGTAACGGAACTTGTACCCTGCTCGACCCAACACCTGCGCGAATGCTCAGCGAACAAGCCCTGTATTCAGTAGAGAACATCACTTCCCTGTTTTCGGTGTTAGAGCTCGGAATAGGCGTGACCACGCTGCCTAGACTGGCTTTCCCGACCAATGAAACCCGCTTGGTGTGGATTCCATTGATTGACCCGCCTTTACAGCGTCAAATCGGTATTTTCAGATTGTCTGATCGTACGATCTCGCCACAAGCGCAAGCTTTTCATGACTTATGTATTCAATATCTAAGTTATGAGGACTAATAGAGGGACATGATTGAATTTGTTTGCTTAAAAAGCGGTTGATAGAGCAACACATCAAGAAATTCCAGTTCGAATCTCCAGACTTTTGACCTTTCTATCTTGAGCTTAGTGCCCTAACCTTCAGATTTTTGCCCTATCTTCAGCTCCTTACATCCATGTGAGGAGCTGAATTTCTTCCATAATATTCATCTTAAACGCCGATTTATCCGTTTCGAATAGTTTGAAAGACGTTAAGAATGAAGTCGTGACAAACTATTTTGAAAAATAATCACTTCTAGATAGAGAACGCCGTATAGATAAATCACTCAATGCACGAAGGCTTTCATCGCTGACTAAAACTGGCTTTATCCACTTGTAAAATGGCACTCAATAATCAACTTATAAATGACGCTAAGTGTTTGAATAATAATAATAGATAAGCTCGTAATCGGCCAAAATAACTCTCTAAATTCTACTAAAATCCCCCTCTTACCATTGAAAATAAAGCATCTGAAATTTTCATGAATATACTAATAGAACTATTACTTTCATAAATGAAAAATACATCTTTCAAAAATGGAATTATTGATGTCGATATTTGTCGTTTTGATCACATAATTTTAGGCGTAATTTATATTTTGTCGAAACGATAGCGAATTAGTTTATATCCGTTTAATTTCTTCAAGCGATATAAAACCAGAAAGGGTATTTCTTTAAAGCAAGTCAAGTGTTATCAACAACTGAAATGTCGTAACAAGTTAAATTTAAACTGTGTTTTATATTTACTTACACTGTTTAACATAAGGTTTTATTATGAGGCTTAATGGGATAAGTAGCGACATCCTTGTTGCCGCTAAAAGAGTTGTTCTCTGCCAAATAGTATTAGCCATCGGTGTGGTTTTATATGAAGTGTTTTTTGGTAATAAAGTAGATATGGAATCATCAGCTTTAGGGATCGTCATCGCGATGCTACCCCCGCTGTTTGGATTTATATATGCAAGCCTAAAGGTGCGTAAGAACCCTAATTATAGTTTACGTGACTTAATGCAAATGAGTCGTGTCGTAAAAATAACATATACGTTTTTAATGTTTATCTTGGCGTTCCAATTCTTCAAATTGGATAACCCTGTAATATTATATGCGTACATTTTAACTATGGTTGGATATTTCTTAACACCATTTATTACCGCCTCTAATAGATCGGAGTACGTGTAGTATGGATCAAGTCACTACCGCTCATGAGTATATAGAGCATCACTTAACCTTCTTAACTACAGGGGATGGTTTCTGGGCATTCAACATTGACTCAATGTTGGTATCTTGGATCACAGGTTTACTGTTTATAGGCGCGTTTAGATATGTCGTCACGCGAGGCACTAGCGGTGTACCTGGTCGTTTTCAATGTTTTATCGAGCTTATCTTTGATTTTGTTAACAATCTCGTCAAAGAAATTTTTCAAGCGGAGGATAAATTAATAGGGCCACTGGCATTAACCACGTTTGTTTGGGTGTTGTTAATGAATGCAGTCGATCTATTACCTATAGATTTAATACCGGGGTTAACTCGTGTAATGGGTTTAGAACACTTTAGAGACCTACCGACAGCGGATGTAAATATCCCAATGTCGATGGCACTCGGTGTGTTTATTCTACTGTTAACTTATACGTTAAAAAATAAAGGTTTGAAAGGCTTTATCAAAGAGCTCACTACTCAGCCATTTGATAACCCTCTTTTATATCCTGTTAACTTCGTTCTTGAATTAATAACATTAATTTCAAAGCCAATATCACTAGGCTTACGATTATTCGGAAATATGTATGCAGGCGAGATGATATTCATCCTTATCGCACTAATGCCTTGGTGGATGCAATGGGCACTAAGTGTTCCATGGGCCTTATTCCACATATTAATCGTATTCTTGCAAGCATTTATATTTATGGTACTGACCGTTGTTTATTTAGCAATGGCAACAGAAGAACACCATTAATTAATAACTAAAAATTAACTAACAAATTATTTATCGGAGATACAAATGGATATCGTAAGCGCAGTTTTATATGTAGCAGGTGCATTACTGATCGGTTTAGGTGCAGCGGGTGCAGCATCTGGTATTGGTAACTTAGCAGGTAAATACCTTGAAGGTGTTGCTCGTCAACCAGACCTTACTCCAATGCTTCGTACTCAATTCTTCATCATGATGGGCCTTGTTGATGCTGTACCGATGATCGGTGTTGGTATCGGTCTATACATCATCTTTGCCGTTGCTTAATTAAAAGCTTTGAAAAGATCGATTTGTAAATAATCAAGATTTAGTGAGGAAGGTATGAATTTAAATGCCAGCATGTTTGGTCAAGCAATCTCATTCGTGATTTTTGTTTGGCTATGCATGAAATATGTATGGCCCCCTCTCACCGCGATGTTAGACGAGCGCCAAAAAGAAATCGCTGATGGTTTACGCCACTCAGAGAATGCAGCGAAAGAGCTAGAACTAGCAAAATCAAATGGCGCACAACTCGTCGCAGATGCGAAAAAGAATGTGACCGAACTGATTGAGCAAGGCAAGAAACGCCGCAACGAAATCATCACTTTAGCTCACCAAGAAGGTGAGCAAGAAAAGGCACGCATCTTAGAACAAGGTAGAGCTGAGCTAGAAGGCGAACGTCAAAAGTTACGCCGTGAACTTCAGGCGGATATGGCAGATGCGGTTATTCAAAGTGCACAGAAATTGATTAGCAAGAACCTAGATTCTGAAACGAACCGAGCGTTAGTTGATCAAATGATAAGCGAACTCTAAACGGAGGCAATATGTCAGATTACACCAATATTGCTCATCCCTACGCTAAAGCATCGTTCGACTTTGCTTTAGGTGAAAACAAGTTACAAGAGTGGCACTCAATGCTGTCCATTCTTGTGACGGTAGCGGAAGAAGAAACGATCGCTAAGCAGATTTCATCAGCAGAAGGTGTTCACACAGAGCAATCTGAAGAATTGGTCAATCTTATCATTCACGTATGCCAAGGACTCGTTGATGACCACGTCATTAATCTCATTAAAGTCTTGACTGAGAATGGCCGTCTTGCAGTGATCAGAGACTTGTTTAACTTGTTCAGCGACCTAAAGGACGAACATGAACGTGTAATCCCTGTCACTGTCACCAGTTCAGAATTGCTTACACAAGATCAAGTGACATCACTCACTGCTGCACTTGAGAAGAAATTAGAGCGTCAGGTTGAAATGGAACAGGTTATTGATGACTCGCTGGTTGGCGGGATCGTCATCAAGGCGGGTGAAACCGTCATCGATGGTTCTTTGAACACATCAATTAACCGATTAGCTCATCAACTTCACGCGAGATAGGTAACAATAATGCAATTAAATTCAAATGAAATCAGCGACCTGATTAAAGATCGCATCTCGAAATTTAATGTGAGCACCGAAGCTCGCAACGAAGGCACTATCGTCTCGGTTCGTGACGGCATCATTACCATTAACGGCCTTGCGGATGTCATGCAGGGTGAGATGATCGAGCTTCCTGGTGGCAAATACGCTCTTGCTCTTAACCTTGACACGCATTCAGTCGGTGCCGTGGTTATGGGTCCCTACACTGGCCTATCTGAAGGTATGAAAGTGAAAGGGACAGGTCGTATCTTGGAAGTACCCGTAGGTAATGGGCTTCTTGGCCGTGTCGTGAACACATTAGGTGAGCCAATCGATGGCAAAGGCCCAGTGAGTTGTGACCGACTCGACCCTGTAGAAGTAATTGCGCCCGGCGTAATCGAGCGTAAGTCCGTCGATCAGCCAATTCAAACCGGCTACAAAGCAGTAGACACCATGGTGCCTATCGGTCGTGGTCAACGTGAACTTATCATCGGTGACCGTCAGACTGGTAAAACAGCGCTCGCTATCGATGCGATCATCAACCAGAAAGACTCTGGCATTAAATGTGTTTATGTTGCGATTGGCCAAAAAGCGTCAACCATCGCTAACGTGGTTCGTAAACTCGAAGACCACGATGCACTTAAAAACACCATTGTTGTTGTGGCATCAGCTTCAGAGTCTGCCGCGCTTCAATACCTAGCACCTTATGCGGGTTGTACCATGGGCGAATACTTCCGTGACCGCGGTGAAGATGCACTGATCATCTATGATGACCTATCAAAACAAGCCGTCGCTTACCGTCAAATCTCATTGCTACTTAAACGCCCACCGGGTCGTGAAGCCTTCCCTGGCGATGTATTCTACCTCCACTCACGCCTACTAGAACGCGCAGCAAGAGTGAATGCAGAGTATGTAGAGAAGTTCACAAATGGTGAAGTGAAAGGCAAAACAGGTTCATTAACCGCGCTTCCTATCATTGAAACTCAAGCGGGTGACGTATCTGCGTTTGTACCAACCAACGTAATCTCAATCACCGACGGTCAGGTTTTCCTACAAACCCAACTATTCAACTCAGGTCTACGTCCTGCTGTTGACCCAGGTATCTCGGTATCTCGTGTGGGTGGTGCAGCACAGTGCAAGATCATCAAGAAACTGTCTGGTGGTATTCGTACATCGTTAGCTCAATACCGTGAGTTAGCCGCATTTGCTCAGTTCTCTTCTGACCTAGACGACATGACGCGCAAGCAACTTGATCATGGTGAGCGTGTAACCGAACTGATGAAGCAAAAACAATACTCTCCAATGTCTGTCGCTGAGCAAGCAACGGTTATCTACGCTGCAGAAAAAGGCTATTTGGCTGACGTAGAGTTGCACAAAGTTGCGCGTTTTGAAGAAGAGTTAATTGCTTACGCAAAAGGTCAAAACCCAGAGTTGTTCGACACCATCAACGCCAACGGTGACTACAACGACGAGATCGACAGTGCACTTGCAAAACTTCTCGGTGACTTTGTAGCGTTGAAAGCTTGGTAAACGCTCCGGTTTGTTGGCTGGAAATCAAAACAAATTAGGAGCAGATAATGGCAAATACTAAAGAAATTCGCACCAAGATAGGCAGTGTTAGTAACACTCAGAAAATCACCAGTGCAATGGAGATGGTTGCGGCAAGTAAGATGCGTAAAGTTCAAGACAATATGACGCTAACACGTCCATATGCCGAGAACATGCGCAAAGTTATCTCTCATGTCGCATCAGGGTCGCTGGAATACCAGCACCCCTATCTTCAACAGCGTAAACCAAAACGTGTTGCTTACATCATTATTTCGTCCGATCGGGGCTTATGTGGTGGCTTGAACTCGAACTTGTTCAAGAAAGTGCTAGAAGAAATGGAACAGTGGCGTACCAAAGGTGTTGAGGTAGAGACCACCTTAATTGGTTCAAAAGCTATCTCATTTTTCCAACGCAGCGGCAATGTTATCGCGCAAACGTCAGGTCTTGGTGACGCACCTAAATTAGAAGACATCTTAGGTACGGTTAACGCGATGCTAGGGCATTACGACGACGAAAAAATCGACAGTTTGTATCTCGTTTATAACCAGTTCATCAACACCATGGTTCAAGAACCAACGACCTTACAGTTGCTACCCCACCCCTCAGATTCAGAGGCCGATGGCGGTAAGAAAAAAGCGCGTCGTTGGGACTATATCTATGAGCAAGCACCAAGAGACATCCTCTCTGAGCTGTTAAATCGATACATTGAATCGCAAGTTTATCAAGGCATCGTAGAGAGCATTGCCTGTGAACAAGCAGCCCGAATGGTAGCCATGAAAGCGGCGACCGATAACGCAGGCCAACTCATCGATGATTTGCAGTTGGTTTACAACAAAGCGCGACAGGCTGCCATTACCCAAGAACTGAGTGAAATAGTCTCAGGTGCTCAAGCTGTCTAAAGGCAGGAAAAGCGGGTCAGAATAGAATTTGAGGATTTAGAGATGAGTGTTGGAAAAATAGTTAAAGTTATCGGCGCGGTGGTAGACGTCGAGTTCAGCGGCGGCAACAGCCCACGCGTTTATGATGCATTGAAAGTGACGAGCGAAGAAGCAAGCTCGCTCGTATTAGAAGTTCAACAACAGCTGGGTGGCAGTATCGTTCGTTGTATTGCAATGGGTACGTCAGATGGCTTGCGCCGCGGCCTCACTGTTGAAAACACAGGCTCTCCGATCACGGTTCCTGTGGGCGAAGAAACCTTAGGCCGTATCATGAACGTGCTTGGTCAGCCTATTGATGAATGTGGTGAAATCGGCCAGAAAGAAAGCTACGAAATTCACCGTGAAGCGCCCTCTTATGAAGAGCAAGCTAACAGCACTGAGCTTCTAGAAACAGGCGTTAAGGTTATCGACCTTATTTGTCCGTTCGCGAAGGGCGGTAAAATTGGTCTGTTCGGTGGCGCTGGCGTAGGTAAAACCGTCAACATGATGGAGCTTATCAACAACATCGCTAAAGCCCACTCAGGTCTCTCTGTATTTACCGGTGTTGGTGAACGTACTCGTGAAGGTAACGACTTCTACTACGAGATGAAAGAAGCTGGCGTATTAGACAAAGTTGCCATGGTTTACGGCCAGATGAACGAGCCACCGGGAAACCGTCTACGTGTTGCACTGACAGGCCTGACTATGGCTGAGCGCTTCCGTGATGAAGGTCGTGACGTACTCTTGTTCATTGATAACATCTACCGTTACACGCTTGCGGGCACAGAAGTATCAGCACTGCTAGGTCGTATGCCATCAGCAGTAGGTTACCAACCAACGCTGGCTGAAGAGATGGGTGTGCTTCAAGAACGTATCACATCAACCAGACAAGGTTCGATCACGTCTATTCAAGCGGTATACGTACCTGCGGATGACTTGACCGATCCATCGCCAGCAACAACCTTTGCTCACTTGGATGCGACCGTTGTACTGTCTCGTAACATCGCTGCATTGGGTCTATACCCTGCGATTGACCCGTTGGATTCGACCTCTCGTCAACTGGATCCTCTCGTGGTTGGTCAAGAACACTACGACATTGCACAAACGGTTCAAACCACGCTGCAACGTTATAAAGAGCTTAAAGACATCATCGCGATTCTTGGTATGGATGAACTTTCAACGGAAGATAAGCAGATCGTATCTCGCGCTCGTAAGATTGAACGTTTCTTAACTCAGCCTTACCACGTAGCAGAAGTATTTACTGGTCAGAAAGGTGTATTTGTACCGCTAAGTGAAACACTGAGAGGCTTTAAAGGCCTGCTAGGCGGCGAATACGACGATATTCCAGAACAAGCATTCTTGTACTGTGGTTCTATCGACGAAGTGCTTAACAAAGCAAAATCACTCTAAAAAGGTAGGTGCATCATGGCTATTGGAGTTACAGGCAATACATTTCAACTTAATATCGTAAGTGCGGAAGGTACACTGTTTTCAGGGCCGGCACATGCCCTAGCTATTTCTGGAGCGGACGGTGAACTGGGGATTCGCCCAGGCCACTCCCCTCTTCTGAGTAAGATAAAACCGGGCGTGTCTGTGTTCGTTACCGACCTTAAAGCCGAGGAGCAAGTGCTGTACATCTCTGGTGGTATGGTCGAAGTGCAACCAGATGTGGTAACCGTGTTAGCCGATACGGCCTTGCATGGTAAAGACATTGACCGTGCTCGCGCGGAAGAAGCGAAATACGCAGCCCTAGAGAACATCAACAAAGGCAATGTCGACATCAACTTTGCACAAGCTCAACTGGAGCTGGCGAAAGCTGTCGCTCAGCTTCGTGCATCAGAATTGACATCTTCTCGCACTCGTCACTGAGAAGAAGCGTTATTTGCCGTTAGCTGTGCTAGCAAACAAATACAAAAAAGGCTCACTGAATAGTGAGCCTTTTACTATCTGCTTAACGCAAAACCGAAGTTTAACGTTGCTCGAATTTCAAAAGAATAGTTTTAGATCTGTAGTTTAGAGCTATAGTTTAGAGCTATAGTTTAGAAGAATTCAATCGAGTTACGGCCGCTTTTGTCGTCACGTTGTGGCTTAGGCGTATCCGCTTTCTTTTTCGCTTTGTTATCTTTCTTCTTTTCTTTTTTCTCTTTCTTAGGTTCTGCCTTTGCACTTAGCATTTCAGACATGCTTTTCTTAGACTCTTTCTTTTTTGAGTCTTTGCTTGGCTGATCTTTTTTAGCCTGAGATTTTTTAGACTGACCTTTCTTCGCCTTGCTGTCTTTTTTAGGCGCATCTTTCTTTTTCGGCTTGTCTGATTCTTCCTGTACTGGCTGGTCACACACCACTACATAGTATTCTTGATTGAATTCAAAGAAATCGCCATCGTACATTTTGCGGCGTTTTCGAGTTTCAAGCTCACCATTTACTGCTACGTAGCCTTCAGATATGATGTGTTTAGCTTCACCGCCACCACTCACTAGGTTAGCTATTTTAAACACTTTGTAGAGCTCGATTGGCTGTGATGAAACATCGATACCAATTGCTTCAATTTCAATCTCTTCGCCTTCTTCGCCCAGCTCTTGGCCTTCGTAGTCAGCGTCTTCGTAATGTTCTTGGTCCATGGTGACCTCTACCTAAATATGTACTTCTGAAATATTGGGCGCAGTGTAATCTTAAAACAACAAAATGACCATGTTGAATTCATCCAGCGCCCATTTGTTCTCGTTACGCCCGACTTGGCTACACACCACCCACATTGGAGAGGCTGACAAGCTGCTTGGTATATTCATGTTGCGGATTACCAAACAAAGTCTCAGTGTCACCCTTCTCAATCACCTCGCCAGCTTTCATTACAATGGTGTAATGACACAAGGATTTCACGACATTCAAATCATGACTGATAAACAAATAGGTCAGACCGTACTTTTCTTGAAGTGACTTGAGTAGATCTAACACTTGCGCTTGTACCGTTCTGTCTAATGACGATGTTGGTTCATCTAGCAAGATAAACTCTGGCTTAAGGATCAGAGCTCGTGCAATGGCGATACGTTGCCTCTGCCCGCCAGAAAACTCATTCGGGTAACGGTGGCGAGTTTCTGGGTCTAAGTCGACCTCTTTCATTACGTCACAGATACGTTGGTCGAGTTCAGTGTCATCAAGTTGTTGATGAACCAATAGACCTTCACCAATCACTTGCGCAACCGACATTCTAGGATTCAATGCAGAAAACGGGTCTTGAAAGACGACTTGCATACGACTTCGAAACGGTAGCATCTGCTGGCGGTTTAAGCCTTGAATTTGTTCGTCAGCGTAGGTAATCGAGCCTTCACTTTCAACCAATTTGAGGATCGCCATACCGGTTGTTGATTTGCCAGAGCCACTCTCTCCTACTAGGCCTATTGAGTGCCCCTTTTTCAAGGTGAATTCCATGTCGGTGACAGCTTTAACATGTGAAATCGTACGCTTGAATAAACCGCCCGTAATCGGGAACCAAACACGAAGTTGATTAACATCGAGCAGAGGTTCACTTTCCGGAGAAACTGGAACGGGCAAGCCTTTCGGATCAGAGTTAATAAGCTTTTGGGTGTAAGGATGAGCTGGCGCATTAAACAGAGTATGACAGTCGTTGCTTTCGACTAAGCGACCATCTTTCATTACCGCGACTCTGTCGGCAATTTGACGAACAATACTTAAGTCATGGGTGATAAAAAGCATCGCCATACCAAGCTCTTGTTGCAGGTCTTTTAAAAGGTCTAGAATTTGCGCTTGCACCGACACATCTAATGCCGTTGTTGGCTCATCAGCGATAAGCAACTCTGGTTCATTAATCAGCGCCATCGCAATCATCACACGCTGACGTTCGCCACCAGATAACTCATGTGGGTACGCTGAAATTTTTTGCTCGGGGTAACGAATACCCACCTTTGAAAGCCACTCTATAGCCAAGGCTTGCGCTTTGTTAGTTCGCATTCCTCGGTGAATAGAGAGAGTTTCAACCAGCTGTTTACCGACTCTATGAAGCGGATTAAGCGAAACCATAGGTTCTTGAAAGATCATACCAATGCGGCCACCACGAATCCCACGCAATTGTCTTTCAGAACAACTCAGAATATCGGTGCCAGAGAAATTGATCTTACCGTTCAAGTAATGCGACGAGCCTTTAGGCAGCAACTTCAACACAGAGTTAGCTGTAACCGATTTACCGGAACCACTCTCGCCCACCAGCGCGAGTGTCTCACCTTTGTATATTTCTAAAGAGACATCTTGCGTCACTTGCTCTATCGAATCTTTTCGCCCAAAACCGACTGATAATTTATCGATGGTCAGAACTGGAGATGCATTAGCAGCCTCTACTGTTGCCCCTGAAGTAGGAACTGTATTTGAAGTCATAACTTATCCTTACTTCTGTTGATGTGGATCGAAGGCATCACGTACTGCTTCACCAACGAAGACAAGTAACGTAAGCATCAACGAAAGTACGACAAAGGCAGAAATACCAAGCCAAGGCGCTTGTAAGTTAGCTTTACCTTGTGCCAAGAGCTCACCTAGTGAAGGTGAACCCGCAGGAAGACCAAAGCCCAAGAAATCTAATGAGGTTAATGTGGTCACCGAGCCAGAAAGGATAAACGGCATCATGGTTAACGATGCAACCATCGCGTTAGGTAACATATGACGAAGCATAATGCGTTTATCGTCGACACCCATAGCCTGTGCGGCGCGCACATAATCAAAGTTTCGACAGCGTAAAAATTCCGCTCGCACGATGCCGACTAAACTCATCCAACTGAACAGCACCATAATTCCGAGCAGCCACCAGAAGTTCGGCTCAATAAAGCTCGACAGAATGATCAGCAAGAACAGAGTCGGCATGCCAGACCAGACTTCAATGAAGCGCTGCCCGAACAAGTCCACCCAACCACCGTAGTAACCTTGTGTCGCTCCGACAACAACGCCGACCACGCTCGATACAATCGTCAGAATGAAACCAAACAGAACGGAAATACGGAAGCCATAAATGATACGAGCTAACACATCTCGCCCTTTATCATCGGTTCCTAGCCAGTTCACCGAATCGGGTTCCGATGGCACTGCGCCAGAAATATCGAAGTTTATCGTGTCGTAGCTAAACGGAATGATTGGCCACACGATGTAACCGCTGTCTTCAATGAGCTCGATAACATATGGGTCTTTGTAATCGGCCTCTGTTTCAAACTCACCGCCAAATTCTGTCTCGGCGTATTCATTGATAACAGGCACAAACCACTGATTATCATAAGAAACCAAGAGTGGCTTATCGTTGGCAATGATTTCAGCGAACAGGCTCAGGCCAAACAAGATGGTAAATATCCAAAGGGAGATAAAACCACGCTTGTTTGCTTTAAAACGTAACCAACGAGCTTCAGCTAAAGGGTTGTTAAACATTTATTATCAATACCTTGTTATTCGTTCGCCATTAACGCGCTTCAAAATCAATTCGAGGATCAACCCAGGTATAAGTCAGGTCGGAGATAATGCTCAGCACCAAGCCAAGCAAGGTCATGATATAGAGAGAGCTGAACACCACGGGATAGTCACGTTGAATGGTCGATTCAAAACCAAGCAGACCAATGCCTTCGAGTGAAAACATCACTTCAATCAACATAGAACCTGTGAAGAAAATACTAATAAACGCGCTTGGGAAACCGGCAATAATGATCAACATAGCGTTACGAAAAACATGCTTGTAGAGAATACTGCTCTCGTCCAAGCCTTTAGCTCTCGCCGTCACCACATATTGCTTATTGATTTCATCAAGGAAGGAGTTTTTGGTCAACATGCTCAGTGTGGCAAAGCCACCGATGACCATCGCAAAAATAGGCAAAGCTAAGTGCCAAAAGTAGTCACCAATTTGCTGATACCAATTGAGCTGGTCGAAGTTACTCGACACTAACCCACGCAATGGGAACCAACTGAAGTAGTTACCGCTCGCGAACAAAATAATCAGGATAATCGCAAACAAGAAGCCCGGAACCGCATAGCCTACAATCACCACCGCACTCGACCAAATATCAAAACGAGAGCCGTGATGTATCGCCTTCATGATGCCTAGGGGTATCGAAATCACATAGATGATTAAGGTACTCCAAAGCCCTAAGGAAATGGAGACAGGTAAACGCTCAATGATTAAATCAATCACGTTACCGCCCTTAAACAGGCTTTCACCAAAGTTAAAGGTCGCGTAGTTTTTCAACATATCGAAGTAGCGGACGTGAATCGGCTTATCAAAACCAAATTGCTTTTTGATCTCTTCAACCACTTCAGGATCAAGCCCACGTGACCCTTTATAGCCACTCGCAGACGCTTGGTCACTTTCGCTTAAATCAACTTCTTGCCCACCACCAGAAAAACGCTCCATGATGCCAGAGTTATGCCCTTCTAATTGGGCGACGGCTTGCTCTACGGGACCACCAGGCGCGATCTGAATAATGAAAAAGTTGATGGTGATGATCGCCCACAGCGTGGGGATCACCAATAATAAGCGTCGAAATATATACGCGGCCATTAACTAACTCCTAGCGACGTTTTTCAGGAAGCAAAGCCGCCTTCTCTTCTGAAATCCACCATGTATCGATACCTAAATCGTATTTAGGCAATACATCTGGACGCTCAAACTTGTCCCACATTGCTACGCGGTACTCACCAACGTGCCATTGCGGGATATTGTAGAAATTCCACTGCAATACACGGTCAAGTGAACGACCTAGCGTAAGAAGCTTTTCAGGATGTTGTTGGTTACGCGCAATTTCTTCTGTTAACGCGTCAACCACCGGATCCATTACACCAGCAGTATTGTAAGTAGAATCAATGTAGTTAGAGTTCCAAACAATCATTAAGTTCGGGCTAGGATAAGGGTTTGCAGAAAATGACGACGAAACCATGTCGAAGTCACGATCACGCAAGCGTTTGATGTACTGAGTAGTATCAATAGTACGGATCTTCATCTCAATACCCATACGCTTAAGGTTCTTTTGAACCGGCGTTGCGATACGTTCCGTAGTTGGACTGTAAATCAACAACTCAAATGACATCGGCTTGCCGGTCTTTTCGTTGGTCATTACTTTGTCTTTCAGTACCCAACCTGCTTCTTTCAAAAGTTTGAAAGCAGTACGCATTTGGCTACGAATACGGCCGCTACCGTCGGTGACTGGCGGTTGGAATTCTTCTGTGAACACTCTCGCTGGAATTTGGTCTTTATATTGAGACAACAACTCGACTTCAGCTTCGCTTGGTAAACCTTTCGCTTCATAATCTGTATTTTGGAAGTAACTACGAGTACGTTTGTACTGGCCATAAAACATGTTCTTGTTCATCCACTCAAAGTCCATCGCGTACGTTAATGCTTCACGAACTTTAGGGTCAGAAAACACAGGAGACTGAATATTGAAGACAAAACCTTGAGTCGTTTCAGGCTTCTCGTGGTTAATCTCTTCTTTAATGATATAGCCTTTATCGAAGTTTGAGCCCGTGTAAGAGTTGGCCCAGAACTTAGCTGAATTTTCGGTTCGAAGATCGAACTCCCCTGCTTTGAAAGCTTCCAGCATTACGGTGTCATCACGGTAGTAATCGTATTGCACTTGCTTGAAATTATTGCGACCCACGTTAACTGGCAGATCTGCAGCCCAGTAATTTTCATCTAGGCCGTAGGTAACACTTTGACCCGATTTATAGCTGATGATTTTATATGGACCACTGCCGACTGGCGGCTCACTCAGCGGCTCAGACAACTTTCTGTCTTTCCAAAAATGTTGGGGTAATACGCGAGTGCTTTGTGCAAAGCTAAACAGCTTCTCACGATTTGGCTTGCTCATCTCAATACGAACAACCAAATCAGAGACTGCCGTTACTGATTCGATCTCTTTGTAATACACGCGATATTGAGGCACGCCCTCTTTTGAAAACTTATCAAAAGTGAATGCAACATCGTGCGCGGTGATAGGCTCGCCATCTTGGAATTTAGCATTTGGGTTGATATCGATTTCCATCCAAGTGAAATCACTGGCGTAGCGAACTTTTGAAGCAATTAACGGATAATACGCATCAATCTCGTCACTCGGAGAAAACATCAATGTATCGTAAATTTCCCCTGTGTAACTCGCAGCAACGCCGCGGGAACCGAATCGATTGAAGCTATCGTAAGTACCTATGCTGCCATAGGTCACTTTACCCTGCTTTGGCGCATCAGGATTAACGTAATCGAAATGAGTAAAATCGGTAGGATATTTTGCTTCACCAAAACCAACCAGTTGCGTGGTTTCAATAACGGTGATGTCGGGAGTTGAATCGGTATCAGAAGCGAAAGTGATAGAGGGTTGTAAAGCAATAAGCGGCAGCATGACTGCACATTTGGCTAAGTTAAACCTGAAAAACTGAGTGCGCTGCGAGGCTTTGTGTCGAAAAACTGTTCCCATTTGACTCTCCCTTCAAATGTCATGAATTCTATATTCACATTGATTAATCGGCTTTAATGTAGGCCGTTAAAACAAGTATAGGTTCAAATCTAACATCATGTAATAACTAATAAAACCATCAGCACTCTATCTCTTACCGTTTATTTACAAATTACTCGGTTCACGCGGAGCTAGTGGGTGCACGGTCTAAGAAAAGAACGCTATAATTTGTCTACCTGTTACGGCATAAAGTTCCATTGTTATAGGACATTCAATTGAACAAACCATACCTACAGATGATACGTAGCCCACGAATTGTCCAACAATCAGTGCGTTAGTGGAGTATCATTATTACCTGGTCTAAATGGGATGACACTTTGAACAAACCAAACCAAATAACATTCGCAACGTTCAATCTTTTGAACTACCTCGAACCACCGAATGCTTACTATGATTTTGAGAACATTTACAGCTTCGAGGAATGGAAGAAGAAGCAACACTGGATGGCTCAAGCGATTAAATCATTAGATTGTGATGTGATTGGCTTCCAAGAAATATTTAGCCCGCGATCTTTAGAGCAGTTAATGAATGAACTTGGTTATCCTTACTTTGCTGTGGTCGATAGCGCGCATGTTGAAGATGATTACCTGTATACCTCGCCTGTCGTGGGTATCGCCTCTCGCTACCCGATTGAAAAAGTGCAGCCGGTTAAACCCGATTTAGAGTTGCTTTCAGCCTTCAATCTTAGTGACAGTTTTTCATTTAACCGAACGCCAGTACACGCCACAATTACCTTACCCCATTTGGGCTCAACCGACTGTTATGTGGTGCACTTTAAATCTCAGCGACCAACCGAGCCCAAAAGTCACATTCTAGATAATGCTGATAGATCTAAAGTCTCTCAAATTTCAGACAACCAAAAGCCCAAAAGCGACATGTTAGTTAAGCTTCATCAAGAACAACTCGGATCTTGGTTATCGAGCGTTCAGCGTGGTTTAGAAGCTCAGATGCTTCATCAATACATTACCAATCAGCGCTACCAAACCGATCAACCCGTTGTGTTGATGGGTGATTTTAATAAGCCTTTGTTTAATGATGAGTTTAAAGGGCTGTTGAGTTACTCAATCAACCGAGACGAAAACAGCAAGCATTGGCTGTCCCATTTTCGATTAAAAGACAGTTGGGATCTTTACCATCAACTGCATGAAGAAGACTTGCTTGAACTGCGTAAACCAACCCATTACTACGGCGCCTCAGGGTCTGTACTGGACTATATTTTAATGTCGAATGAGTTCGATTGTCAGAACTCTTCAAGTTTAATGGAGATCTCTAGCTACACAGTGTTAGACCATCACCTGATTAATCCAAGCTTCGAGCATGACCAATTCAGTACGGACCATGCCATCGTTGCTGTAACCGCTCATATCCGTGAAGCTTAACTGTCCGATTAAGATTTGCTTTAAAATTAAGATTTGCTTTAAAACAGACGTCTCACCCGCTCTCGCCATAACAACGCAATCAGTTAGAACAAAATAAGCTGATGAATAATAGGTAAATAAAAAAACGACCAACTGACAAACCTATCCTCTCATTCCTATTCAAACCATCCGGCTTTTATACTTTTATCGCACGGGCTTACGAAGGCTTACTTTCAAGAGTCGAGTTATTTTGCATAATCTGTTCGCTCTAGTTGGCACTCCATTACCTCCCAAATGAAGAATGAGACAGATAGAAACGCAATGAATAATGAAATCCACCTTGGTGATCTAACTCTGGATACGGCAACTCGAAATATCACGAACAAACAAGGAAACAAAATCCATTTACGTCCGCACCTATTTGCAGTGCTTTGTCTGTTGCTAGAAAACCCCGGTCAACCGGTCCCTAGAAAAGATATTGTAAGCGTATGCTGGGACAACCAACCTATGCCTACACAAGCACTAACCAATGTCGTCTATTACCTAAGAAATGTCTTTATCCGCTTGAGAGTTTCTAACATCAAAATTGTTACTATCCCTCGATATGGCTATACGCTGTTCATCATACCCAATACTGATGAGCGTGATCGCTTAGCTTCAGAAAAACACCCGAAAGCCTCAACACAACAACTTAGCTCAGCACATTCAGGCGAGTAAACCTTCGCTCACCTTGTCTTAATTTTTTGTGCCGACGGAAGTGATTACGATCACCAAAAAACGCCCCATCGAAACGTTTCGATGATCATCATCACACTCTAAGAAAGCGAAGGGTGCAAATGATAAATCAAACACTATTATCACTATCGAAACGTTTCGATGGCTTTTCTTGAGTTGTTCTCAACCCATTAAGCGTTATTTTTCGATAGGTCGTGATATGAAAAAAAGTACTCTAATTAATTCTGAACTCTCTTACCTAGTGGCGACTCTTGGCCATACAGATGAAATCACGATTTGTGACGCGGGCTTACCGATTCCAGACCAGGTAACTCGCATTGATCTTGCTCTGACTCACGGTGTACCAAGCTTTCAACAAACGGTAAAAACCATGTTAGATGAATCTCAAATTGAAGGCGTCGTGATTGCAGAAGAGTTTGCGAAAGTAAGCCCAGAACACCATGCAGCACTGATTGATTTAATCAAGACAGAAGAAGCGCGTTGCGGCAAACCGCTTTCGATTACTTACATCCCTCATGAAGAATTTAAACAGCGAACGCATGAAAGCCGCGCGGTTATCCGTACAGGTGAATGCACCCCATACGCAAATGTCATTTTCCAAGCTGGCGTAACGTTTTAGCTCAAGCAAAACGCAACGACAGTCCAGTGTCATCACTGAACAACAAAACAATACATATACAGAACAATCAAACACAACTGGCCCCGAGTAAAGGAACCGACATGACTCAAGCCATTTTAGAACTTAGCTCAATTGAGAAGGCCTTCCCTGGTGTGAAAGCACTGGATAAGGCAAGCCTCAACGTTTATCCAGGACGCGTCATGGCGTTAATGGGTGAAAACGGTGCAGGTAAATCAACGCTTATGAAAGTGCTTACGGGTATCTATCACTTGGACAGCGGAACTATCGCCTACCAAGGTAAGCCGGCGGCATTTAAAGGACCGCGTGATTCACAACAAGCCGGTATTAGTATCATTCACCAAGAGTTGAACCTAATACCAGAGCTTACCATCGCCGAGAACATCTTCTTAGGTCGTGAAATCACAGGGACTATGGGGCGCATCTTGTGGAACGAGATGTACCAAGAAGCCGACAAGCTACTTAAACGCCTTAACGTGAAACACAGCTCAAAAACACCTTTAGGCCAGTTAAGCCTTGGTGAGCAACAAATGGTAGAGATCGCAAAAGCCCTATCGTTTGAGTCTAAGGTCATCATCATGGATGAACCAACTGATGCATTAACCGATACCGAAACTGAGTCTCTGTTTAAGGTGATTAACGAACTTCGTGCTGAAGGCTGCGGCATTGTTTACATCTCTCACCGCTTGAAAGAGATCTTCGAAATTTGTGATGACATCACCGTACTTCGTGACGGTAAGTTCATTGGCCAATGTGAAGTAAAAGACACCGACGAAGATGGCCTGATCGAAATGATGGTGGGCCGTAAGTTGGACGAGCAATATCCACGTATAGGGCAGAGCCACGGTGAAACCTGCCTTGAAGTGATTGGCCTGACGGGTTCTGGTGTTCATGACGTGAGCTTTACTCTAAAGCGTGGCGAGATTTTGGGTGTGTCTGGCTTGATGGGTGCTGGTCGTACTGAACTGATGAAAGTGATTTACGGTGCCCTTCCGAGTGAGCGCGGTGTCATCAACCTAGAAAACAAAACCATTAACCCTGTAAGTCCGAAAGATGGCTTAGCAAATGGTATCGCTTACATCTCTGAAGACCGTAAAGGCGATGGCTTAGTTCTAGGGCTTTCTGTTAAAGAAAACATGTCTTTATGTTCATTGGATCAATTGACTAAAAGCGGTCAAATCCAACATAAAGATGAAGTGATGGCGGTTGATGACTTCATCAAACTATTCAACATCAAAACCCCGACTCGCGAACAAATTATTGGCAACCTTTCTGGTGGTAACCAACAGAAAGTAGCTATCGCTAAAGGCTTGATGACCAAACCAAAAGTACTGATTCTCGATGAGCCAACGCGTGGTGTCGATGTCGGTGCTAAAAAAGAAATTTACCAACTCATTAATAAATTCAAAGCTGACGGTATGAGCATTATTTTGGTCTCATCCGAAATGCCAGAAGTGTTAGGAATGAGTGACCGCATCATGGTGATGCATGAAGGCCGTGTAAGCGGTGAATTTGATGCTAAAGAAGCAAACCAAGAATTATTACTGGCGTGTGCGGTCGGTAAAAAGATCAACGAGGACGCAGCATGAGTACTAAAACCATGAGCAAAACAACTGAAACTGAAGCGCCAAAGAAAAAACCGTTAATCAGCAAAGAGTGGCTGATTGACCAAAAGTCATTGATTGCTTTGATCTTCCTGATTGTTGTCGTTTCTTTCTTAAACCCAAACTTTTTTACTGTCGACAACATCCTAAACATTCTGCGCCAAACCTCAGTTAACGCAATTATCGCTGTAGGCATGACGCTGGTTATCTTAACCGCAGGTATCGACTTGAGTGTCGGCTCTGTACTGGCACTTTGTGGTGCATTCGCAGCCAGCATGATTGGCATGGAAATCCCAGTGATGATCGCAGTGCCAACCGCTCTAGTAGCAGGTGCAGCATTAGGTGCTATCAGTGGTGTGATTATTGCCAAGGGTAAGGTTCAAGCCTTCATAGCAACGCTTGTGACTATGACACTACTTCGCGGCGTAACCATGGTTTACACCGACGGTCGTCCTATCTCTACTGGTTTCACTGACACAGCAGACGCCTTCGCTTGGTTCGGTACAGGCTACGCAATGGGCATCCCAGTTCCGGTATGGATCATGGTCGTAGTGTTCGCAGCGGTATGGTACCTACTTAACCACACACGCTTTGGTCGCTATGTTTACGCACTAGGTGGCAACGAATCAGCAACTCGCCTATCAGGCATCGACGTAGACAAAGTGAAAATCGGCGTTTACGCAATCTGTGGTCTGTTAGCAGCGGTAGCTGGCATCATCGTGGCATCTCGATTGTCATCAGCTCAACCAACAGCAGGTATGGGTTATGAATTAGACGCCATCGCAGCCGTAGTTCTTGGCGGCACAAGCTTAGCCGGCGGTCGTGGTCGTATCATGGGCACATTGATTGGTGCACTGATTATCGGCTTCCTAAACAACGCCTTAAATCTATTAGACGTATCTTCTTACTACCAGATGATTGCAAAAGCAGTGGTTATTCTTCTGGCGGTATTAGTCGACAACAAAAACAAGTAAAACTCTGTTTTATATTAAAAATATCTATCAGTAACAAACCTATAAACATTAAATCTATAAATAATGTAACAACGAGCTAGGGTTATCCAACCTAGCTCACCCTACATAAAGGACTTACACCATGAAAAAATTAGCGACTCTTATTTCTGCTGCTCTTCTTTCTACAACGGTATCTGTATCTGCACAGGCGCAAGATACAATGGCAATCGTTCTGTCTACATTGAACAACCCATTCTTCGTAACCATGAAAGATGGCGCAGAAGCGAAAGCGGAAGAGCTAGGCTACAAGCTTATCGTTCTTGATTCTCAAAACGACCCAAGCAAAGAGCTTTCGAACATTGAAGATCTAACCATTCGTGGTGTTAAAGCAATCCTGATTAACCCAACGGATTCAGACGCTGTGTCTAACGCTATTCGTATTGCTAACCGCTCAGACATCCCCGTATTAACGCTAGACCGTGGTGCAAGCCGTGGTGACGTAGTGAGCCACATTGCTTCTGATAACGTAATCGGCGGTGAAATGGCGGGTCACTACATCATGGAAAAAGTGGGCGAAAAAGCAAAAGTAATACAACTTGAAGGTATTGCTGGTACATCAGCAGCTCGTGAACGTGGCGAAGGCTTCATGAACGCAGTAAACGGCAGCGACCTTGAGCTTCTTGCAAGTCAACCTGCTGATTTTGACCGTACTAAAGGTCTGAACGTAATGGAAAACTTACTTGCTGCAAACCCAGACGTACAAGCAGTATTCGCTCAGAACGATGAAATGGCGCTAGGCGCACTGCGCGCAGTTCAAGCTTCAGGCAAAAACGTAATGATCGTTGGCTTTGATGGCACTGACGACGGTATTGCTGCTGTTAATCGTGGCCTACTTGGTGCAACGGTAGCACAACAGCCTGACCTAATCGGTTCTCTGGGTATCGAAATGGCAGACAAAGTACTGAAAGGCGAAACAGTAGACGAGTACGTACCAGTACCTCTAAAAATTGTTGCTAAGTAATTGAATCCAAAATCGATTAAATAAAGCAAAAAATAGAGCGACACATAGGCAGGGATTCCCCTATCCCTGCCTTACTTACCCACCCCAGACAATGCATCGCTGTTTCTCAATGAGTCGTCTAAAAAGGCGTGTAATTAACGTAATGAGAAAGACCCATGCATTTTCAAATACGATATATCATAAGGCTCGTATCATGACTCAACTGATTGTTTTAGGTAGCGTTAACGCTGACCACGTATTGCAAGTTCCTTCGTTCCCTCGTCCGGGTGAAACCTTGATTGGCGGTAATTATCAGGTCATTCCTGGCGGCAAAGGTGCAAACCAAGCGGTGGCTGCTGCGCGATTAAACGCAGATATCGGCTTTATCGCCTGTGTTGGTGACGACCCATTTGGTATCAACATTCGTCAAGATTTTGCTAAGGACGGCATCAACATCGACGGCGTTATCGTTGCAAACAACACCCCGACTGGCATCGCGATGATCCAAGTATCCGCAACAGGCGAAAACAGCATCTGTCTTTCTGCGGAAGCAAACAACAAGCTGACTTGCGACCAAATCAAGCCGCACCTAGAGAAAATTCGCAATGCTAAGTACCTGCTGACTCAACTTGAAACGCCAATTGAAGGCATTGAGTTCGCTGCAAAAGTGGCCAAAGAGAGCGGCACGCAAGTGATTCTTAACCCGGCTCCTGCTCGTCCATTATCGGATTCACTGCTTGCTTGTGTCGATGTGATAACACCCAACGAGACCGAAGCGGAAGTCCTAACAGGTGTGACTGTAACTGACAACCAGTCCGCTCACCAGGCGGCTTTAGCTCTGCATGCGAAAGGCATTGAGACTGTGATGATCACACTTGGCGCGAAAGGCGTTTGGGTTAGTCATCACGGTCAAGGTAATGAAGCTAGCGAAGGCGAATTAATTGCCGGTTTTCGTGTTGATGCAACGGATACTACCGCTGCTGGCGACACATTTAATGGTGCATTAGTGACAGGCTTACTTGAAGACATGCCATTACAACGCGCGATTAAGTTTGCTCACGCCGCGGCTGCCATTTCAGTAACTCGCTTTGGCGCCCAAACATCTATTCCAAGCCGTGCTGAAACGGATGCTTTCCTAGCCGAGCAGGTTTCGGCTTAGTGTATTGTTTGGTCTGTAATTAGACCGCACAAATACCCAAGCATAAGCCCCTGTTTTCAGGCAGAATATTGCGCAACGTGGACAAGTTATTCCCACAAGGATTTTTTTATGGCAACAATGAAAGACATCGCACGGCTCGCAAAGGTTTCTACATCGACCGTGAGTCATGTGATCAACAAGTCACGTTTTGTCAGTGAAGAAATCGCTGAGCGTGTTAACAGTGCGGCTAAAGAACTCAACTACGCGCCTTCTGCACTGGCTCGTAGTTTGAAAATGAAGCAAACCAAAACCCTGGGTATGTTGGTTACCACGTCTACTAACCCATTCTTTGGTGAAGTAGTGAAAGGTGTGGAACGTCGTTGCTATGAAAAAGGCTACAACCTAATCTTGTGTAACACGGAAGGCGACAGTGAGCGTATGAAGTCATCCATTGACACTTTGCTACAAAAGCGAGTCGATGGCTTAATGCTGATGTGTTCAACTCTTGAGGGTCAACACATCGATGTCTTCGAGCGTTACCCTGAGTTGCCTGTCGTAGTCATGGACTGGGGCCCTATGTTATTTGCGAGTGACAAAATTCAAGATAACTCCCATCAAGGTGGTTACATGGCAACTAAGCACTTGATTGATAATGGGCACTCTCAAATCGGTTGTATTACAGGTCCACTGCATCGCAATCAAGCCTCTTCTCGCTATAAAGGCTTCCAACAAGCAATGGAAGAAGCCAATTTAACGATCAATCCTCAATGGATTGTTGAATCAAACTTTGAATGTGATGGTGGCTTTGATTCTTATCAAACACTGAAAACTCGTGGCGGAATGCCGTCAGCCTTGTTCGTCAGTAACGATATGATGGCGATGGGTGTAATTCACGCTGCGGCGCAAGATGGCACATCGATTCCAAACGATCTTTCCATTATTGGCTACGATGATATTCATCTTTCTAAATACATGACGCCAGCGTTAAGTACGGTCCACCAGCCAAAACACCGTTTAGGTAAAGCTGCTGTAGACACGTTACTTAACCGACTAAAAACACCTGACGCGTCTCCTCAAGTTGTTGAGTTAGAACCAACGTTAGTTGAACGAAGCAGCGTAAAAGCGATTTAGTGCGCCTTCAGACTAAAGCAAAGCCGTAAAGCACAGAAACAGTGTAAATTAACTCGCTAAAGCAACAATCCAAACAACAGACCCCAATAACAAAGGGCAAGGTTAGTCACCTTACCCTTTTCGTTCCAGTCTATTACCTTTTGGTATTAATCGATTAGATTGGTTGTCTTACTGCTCATCAAATAGACGATTTAAATTCGTAATAACATCCACATTAATTTCCTTATCATTGTAACCAAGTCCGCTTACTTCGCATTACTTCTAAAGCCTCATATCAAAATCTAATGATAGAAAAATGCACAATGTACTACCTAAGAAACCCCAAAAACCATTGAACAAAAAATCATCACATCTAACCCTAAAGGCGCATCTAACACTCTGATTTTTATACTAAGACTAGAAAAGCCTCTATTTCAATAAATAACTCATGCGTTTATTCACAATATTTATGAATAAGCTTGCGTTATTATCGTTAAATTTATAAATTAAATTGAATACTCACGATAATCGGCAATACTTTTCCAATTATGGACATTAAGTATCAACACTTCGCTAAAACATCATTCTACTTTGCCATTTCGTTCTTTTTTTCTATGGCTTTGCTTATTCCTTTTACGCCGCTTCATTATCAAACGTTAACCGAAGACTCATCGAAATTAGTTGAAACAAGGCTTGCGGGAATACAATCAAGGTTTGACCTTTTTCTCTCAGAAATTTCGCCAGACCAACCTTGTGACTCGATTGTTATGCAGCTTCGTCAAAACGTTTTTGATGCAGATTGGGTAAAAGAAGCGGCGGCTTTTAACAAGGACGACCAGTTTTACTGTTCAACCACCGATGGTGAGGTTTCGTTTCGCTTGTACAAAACGATTAGGCAGCGACTCAATGACAGTCCGAATTTAACCACGCTATCGTATTCAAATTCAGCCATTACTCAGGTTCAATCCATCATGCTCATTTTCTCAAATAAGGAAGATGTAGGGGTAAGCCTGATGATACCGCCCCACTTCATCTATGATCTCGTAGAAAAAAACCTGAGCAATTATGGAATTCAAGCCAAAGTTGAAGTGATAAAAAGGGATATTTACCCATCAGACACTGGGGCACACATTGCCAAAGTGCAAATACACTCAAATACTTACCCACTCACTATCACGTCATACATTGGGTATCAGTATTACTTAAACTTCTTATTGAGCTACTCATGGTTTGGCTTTCTGATGGCTGGAATCATTACTATCAGCCTTATCTCGATCAAGTATAAAAAACAGAGCCAACATAGCTTAGAGTACTCACTTTCTAGTGCGTTAAAAAACAAACACCTCCATTTACACCTGCAACCAGTCGTTAACCAACATACCACTGAAATAGTGGGCTGTGAGTCACTCCTTAGGTGGAGCGACCCTGTTGAGGGTAACGTGTCCCCTGCCATATTCATTCCACTTGCAGAAAGCTTAGGATTGATTGAGGACCTGACTTACTTTGTGTTGCGCGAAGTACTCAACACGATAAAACATAATCAAGAGTTATTTGATTCAAAATATATTAGCGTCAATATAAGCCGAAATGTCGTTTCCAATAGTAACTTCGCGAATAAAGTGATGAACATCTACAAGAAACACCCAGACATTCTAAAACGTGTGGTTTTTGAGGTTACTGAAGACGGCGAATGTTCTGACGCCGATATGGTCAAGATAAGAAGTAACCTAACCAAACTGTCTGAGTTAGGTGTGAGAGTTGCAATTGATGATTTTGGGACAGGCTATGCGGGCTTAGATTTTGTGAGACAGTTTCCGTTTAGCATTCTTAAAATTGACCGTGTGTTCGTAAAAAACATATCTGACGAGTCCAGCTTTGGCTTGCCTTTACTTGAGTCTATGTTGCAGCTTGCTCACACGTTAGGGATGCAAGTCATCGTTGAAGGAGTCGAATACGAATCACAAACAAAAATCCTCTCTAAACTGGGCGTCGACTACATTCAAGGCTTCTATTTTTATAAGCCAATGCCGATAAACCTAGCGCTAAGCTTACTCAAGCAGCAGCATTTCGAGCTTAGTCGTGGCTATCAAGCGCCGGCTCCTTCTTCATCAGAGTTAGGCCATTCTTAAATCAGACTGATACGTTTTGTGCCACTCTGTTCTTACCTTCATTCGTATACCAAGGTAGTCAGAGCTCTATTTTTAGAGCTCTGACTACCTTTTTAGGTTCAAAAATAGCTCAACCACACACTATGCATTTGTACACCTAACAATCTAATCTACAATAACTATAGGTTTTTATAGTGTGGAATACGTGACTTTATGTTTGCGAGTTGGTTTGATGATATTTCTCTGCAGAGAAAGCTCTTAGTTAGCTTTTCAATTCCAATCGCATTGATGGTTCTTGTTTCATTCTCTGTCCATAAAAACACCCAATCTATGGTCGAAGATAACCATTGGGTGGTCCACACTCACAAAGCAATTGCTCGAGCTCAAGAACTGTTAAACCTAGCCATTGATATGGAAACGGGTCAAAGGGGCTACCTCATTACGGGTGACCCTGTATTTCTTGAGCCTTATCACCTTGCACTTGATGTTTGGAACCAAAAAGTTCATACCCTTTGTGAACAAGTAAGCGATAGCCCTAAACAAGTCGACCGTCTCCGAAAGATAGATGCGCTTCATAAGCAATGGCTTAAGGAAGCAGGTGAAAAAGAAATCGCCCAACGTAGTTTAGTAGGCAATGGCACAACTACGATGCAAAATGTGATTGCTTTAACTCAGAAACAAACGGGCAAACAACTTATTGATAAAATTCGTAACGAGATAGCCGAGTTTATTTCAATCGAACAAAAGCTTATTCAAATTCGAGTGAAAGAATCCGATCACTCCGCCAATCAAACCAGTTATGTGCTATTTCTAGGAACGCTATTTTCAACGTTCATTTCTCTGCTCGTAGCAGCATGGTCATCCAATCGCATCAAGAAACGTATTCACCTACTCCTTAACGCGGCGAATCAAGTGGCGGCTGGTCATTTAAAGCAAGTCGCTTCCATGCTTGACCGAAGCCCCTCGATGAGTGGTAACGATGAAGTTGCTCAACTCACCCACAGTTTTCAAAAAATGGCGACGACTCTGGTTAAAAGCAACAATCAAATGCATGCCTCAAACCGTGATCTTATCGCTGAACGTAAAAAAGCCGAAGCCGCCGCTAAAGCGAAAAGTGAATTCCTTTCAACGATGAGCCATGAAATACGCACCCCTATGAATGGTGTGCTTGGCATATCGCAGATCATAGCTTCCCAGACTAAAGAACCGGCTACCAAAGAGAACATCGAAGTCATTCTCGATTCAGGCCAACACCTGATGACAATACTCAACGACATCCTAGATTTCTCTAAAGTGGAGGAAAACAAACTCGAATTGGATATTGCTCCGTTTAACTTTGAACAAGTTATTCGACCGGTCTGCAGTGCAATTAAACCGATGGCAGACGAAAAGAGTATCCGTTTAATCGTCGATAACGAGGTGCCTAACAACATAGACCTTATTGGGGATTGCGCGAGGTTGCGCCAAATATTGTTTAATTTAGGGGGCAACGCGGTCAAGTTTACCAATGAAGGCCACGTATTGTTCCAGTTAGCCCTTAATCATCAGGACAACAAGCTCCTTCTGACCATAACGGATACTGGCGTCGGGATCCCGAAAGATAAGCACCAGCATATATTCAACTCGTTCGAACAAGCGGATGCATCCACAACAAGAAAATTTGGAGGCACAGGGCTTGGGTTAGCTATCGTTAAAAAGCTCGTGGAGTTAATGGGAGGTGAGATAACTCTAAACAGTGCCGTAGGGCTTGGAACCAAGTTCCACGTATCATTACCTATAACCTGGCAAGTACACAAAGCAACAGAAACCAACTCAGATCTGATCAGCACGGACGAACCATTCAATAATCCGCTGAACGTGCTGCTAGTAGAAGACAACCGCATTAACGCCATTGTTGCTAAAGGCTTTTGTGAAAACTTCGGATATCATGTTGAACTGGCAGAAAACGGAAGAATCGCGACGGAATACCTGAAAACAGCAAAATATGACCTCATCTTAATGGACAATCACATGCCTGAAATGAATGGAGTTGAAGCAACACAATTTATTAGACAACAGCTTGGCTTAAACACTCTGATATTTGCTTACACCGCCGATGTGTTTCGCGAGGCTCACGACAGCTTTATTAAAGCGGGTGCAGACCACGTTTTAACAAAGCCGTTGCAGCAAGAGAGTTTCTTCGATGCCCTACAGCAGTTTTCTTCACGGCTGCCTAAACACGCTAATAGCGAATCCACGACTGATATAACAAGCAATGTTATCGAACTTCACAGAGAGCCCATTGATAAACTAAGCCTAACAGAAGAAGAGATTAGCCAATCAGAGGTTATTCAATCGTTTAAAGAAAACCACCACGACCTGATTGTGCTTTTGAAATCAACATCGAGAGAACTTGAAGAGTCCATCGATCAACTCATCGAGGCTTACATTCAGCAGGACCTTAAATCTATAAAGAATACTTTACACTCAGTAAAAGGGATGGCTTTGAACCTCGGGCTAAACATGTTGGCACACCAATTGACCGCTCTAGAAAAGCAAATAAAGCATCAGCAGCTGCCAGAAATAGATCAACTTCAAAAGCTCATCAACCGCATCTTAGTCAATGAACATCAGGCTCAACGAATGATAATGGCTTATGCTGCGCCAGTAACTTATATACACGGCCAAGTACATTAAGATCGAGAATCTAAGCCTGACTTCTCGTCGCATATAAGCTCTACCTAAGTCTGCATTAACGTTACCCACCATCAAACCCACTAAGCAGACACTCCTTGTTACATAAGGCACTAAAAAATAACGAAAGAAAACGCGAATACGATGGGTCTTCTTTGAAGAACATTTAATTTCATCGCATCGTTGAGTGCATCACAAGGGATATCATGGAAAAGAAACTTCAAACCAAACTGGCGACTAGCCTACTGCTGCTGAGAATCGGCATTTTTATCGTCTTCTTGTTTTGGGGCTTGGATAAGATCCTTGTACCTGAGCATGCAACAAAAGTACTGTCTGGCTTTTACGGCATCGACATCTCGGACAACGCAATAATGGCTATGGGTGTCGCGCAGCTAGGATTCTTAGGCGCGTTTGTTGTCGGCATGTGGAAAAAGTACACCTACGGCGCGATTTTAGTCCTGCACGCAGGTTCAACTTTCGCCTCTTTTGGAAAATACATGGACCCGTTCAATAACCTACTGTTCTTTGCCTCTTGGCCAATGTTCGCAGCCTGTATCGCACTCTTCTTACTTCGCGATTACGACACTTACAGCGTTACCAACTAACACAAAGGGCGCCGGCTATCGGCGCCCTCTTTGGTTAACTTTCAACAATACAACAAACCCAACACTGGCATAAAGTGCCAAGTGTTGGGGTTTCTGATTTAGTTGTTTGTTTTTTTGAAATCGTGCACTGAATATTTGATGATGTGGGGTTTAGGCTCACTCTTAGGTACTTGTTATAAGCGCGTCTAGTCTAACAAAGAACCTCTAGCCAAAGACTTCGTTACTGCCAAGTTTTGATACCAATTGTTAAACACCAGTTCGAAGTCTTTAAGAACGATGCTACCGAAATCATAATTTCGATACTGCTGACACAACCTAAAAAGCTGTCGACTATCACTAATTGGGACTCTGAACCGAATTAATGAACTGTGCGCTGTAACCAACTTATAACGGCTGTCAAAAGTTACCCTTAACCCCGCTTCGCTTAATTGAGTTCTAAGTTCATTTCTAAACTGTTCCAAAGAATCACCGACAGGAAAACCTTGCAGTAGAATGCAATTGGGGGACGCACTAACACCTTGATATTTTATTTCTATCTGTTGATTTGAACTCAAAACTGAACGAAATATTTCGGTATAAGAATGAATATTGATTTCGCTGAGTTCAAACTCTGGTAAGCATGAAATTACCGACAGAACGGTTAGGTGCAGTTCTTCAAGCGGATGGTAGTATTGGTTGGGTTCTATATCACATACTGCTTTCTGAAAGCTCATGATTTCATCAAGAACAGAACGATTAGCCTGCTTTAAATATGTCAAAGCTGTAATCCCCCTTCTGGTATCACTAGCAATATCTAATAGATGCGAGTCTAGCTCATAATCGTTGTGAATTGATGCTCGCTCAAACCTTTGCCACATCTGATCATAAATACTCTGAATCATTAGTTCCCCAAAGCGTATAAATACCTATTTAGGTGCGAACAACGCTACCACTTAACCAAAACCATACCACCGTAAACACGAAACCCAAGCTTAAACTGAAAATGCCACGCGTTACGAATCACTCTTAAGCAACTTGTTATACCGCTTGGTTGAGGCTAAAATGACCAAAAAAAAGACCACTTAAGAGACCTATTAAATGACCACTAGAATTTTAGCCGATGTTGCTGCAAGCATTACTGAGTTGAAAGCTAACCCTATGAAAGTTGCAACTAGTGCTTACGGTGAACCTGTTGCTGTACTGAACCGAAATGAGCCAGCATTTTATTGCGTACCAGCCGAAGCGTACGAAATGATGATGGACAGACTCGAAGATCTTGAACTACTTACTATTGCGAAAGAGCGTGAATCTGAAGAGAGCATTTCGGTAAATATTGATGACCTATAAACTCGACTTTAAAAAGAGCGCACTCAAAGAGTGGAAAAAGCTTGGCTCAACGCTTCAACAACAATTTAAGAAAAAGCTAATCGAGCGCTTAGATAACCCGCATGTTCCGGCTTCAAAACTCTCTGGAGCTGACAACATGTATAAGATTAAGCTGCGCCAATCGGGCTACCGTCTCGTCTACAAAGTTGAAGACGATGTCATCATTGTAACCGTCTTAGCAGTCGGAAAACGCGAACGTAGCGATGTTTACCGTAAAGCTATGAAAAGGTAGATGATTGATTGCGGTATAGACATAATGCCCCCACGAGGTGCTAGCCTCCAATTTCGTGGGTTAGCGTAAAGCCAGAGCCATAATTAGTGTGTTCAAACAACTAAATTTGGAGGCTAGCATGAATAACGATAGCATAATTTTCATTGGCTTAGATACGCATAAGTCATTTATCCAAGTCGCCGTCTTGCAAGAGCAACGCGGGGCTACACCTGAACATTTGGGACGGATAAAGTCTAACAAGTCCGCCCTCATTAAACTCACACAACAACTGCAATCTAAATATCCAAAAGCCACCCTCCATTTTGTCTATGAGGCTGGGCCTTGTGGATACTGGACATACCGATTGCTCACCAGGCTTGGCCACTGCTGCTGCGTCATCGCCCCTTCCCTTATTCCAAAGAAATCAGGGGATAGAGTCAAAACAGATAAGAGAGATGCTGCAAAACTTGCCAAGCTTTTTAAGGCTGAAGAGCTTACGCCTATTTATGTGCCTGAATCTGAAGACGAGGCGATAAGAGATTTATCAAGGGCTCGAGAAACCGCGATGAAAGATCTTAAAGATGCAAAACTCCAACTCAAAGGCTTTCTTCTACGTAATAATGTACAAGCGACGGTGAATGATAACTGGTCTAAAAAGCATCTACGGTGGCTAACCGACCTCATTCTTCCCCATCACAGCCAACAGATTGTATTGCAAGAAATGATCATCACCATCAGTGAGCGGATGCAAAGATTACAACGGTTAGATAACGAGTTATTACACCAAGTCAAAAACTGGCGTTACTACCCTGTTGTCAAAGCCATTCAAGCTATGCGGGGGGTGCGACTCCTTGTTGCTCTCGGCACCATTGCCGAGCTCGGCGACCTACGTCGCTTCGACCATCCTAGAAAACTTATGGCTTATGTTGGCCTCGTACCGACTGAAAGCTCCAGTGGCGGTAAAACGAAGCGAGGGAGCCTCACCAAATGCGGAAACAGTCGAGCACGACGGTTGCTTATTGAGGGCGCACATACTTATAAGCACAAAGCTAATATCTCCGTCGAACTGCAACTGCGACAAGAAGGACTGCCCAAAGAAATTGTCGATATTGCTTGGCATGCTCAGCAACGATTATGTCGCCGCTATCAACGATTACTACAAAAAGGCAAACATCGAAACGTTGTCGTCGCCGCTATCGCTAGAGAAATGATCGCGTATATCTGGGCTATCGCAAGAGAGGTGGTCGTTAGCGCAGTCGAACCAAAAACACGGATTGCAAGGCTGCCTGTATGAGAAAAAAATTAGTGTTAACGCATTGGATAGAGCATCGGGTGTGGCACAAACACCGACGGCGTTAGGATGGCAATAAAGCTCGCGCTTTATTGAACCACGAGCATAGACTGAAGACAGGTGCCACGACGAAATAAGTAAGGTAGGCGCTGCTCATCTCGCGATGAGTAATCCACGTATATCAGCATGAGAGCCGACGAAATTACTTGCTTCATCTATGCGTTAACACTATCTCAAAATAAACAAAAGGCTCTGAAATGTGGGAGCAGAAACTTCTACGTTTTAATTGACAGTGGGGGTCATATCAACGCCGCATTAAGGTGTGAGCAGAGCTTGGCTATACTTGAGCGAAGCGAAACTGCCAAGCGTTGCGAATCACTCTTAAAAGTCCCCTCATACCTTTCACACTATATCACTACGTATCAAAATAAAACTTAAACTATTGATTTAAAATAAATTACATTTCTTTTAGTGTCGTATTATCTCATTACATCTCACAGCTCTGGCACCCCCTTGCGTACCCCTAAATCCATTGGTAAGTTCTAGGGACACACACAGAAAAACGGAGGGTAACAGCATGGCTGGTATCTCTAAATTGACAAACACACAACTAAAAAATTCAGCACCAAGTGATAAAGAATACTCACTGTCAGATGGTGGCAATCTCTATCTGCGAGTACGTAAGAATGGCTCTAAGAATTGGCTATTTATCTACACCGACCCTACCACAAAAAAGCGCAAAAAAATCGGGCTGGGTTCATACCCTAGTATGACACTTGCGGAGGTTCGTAAAATAGCCCAAGAGCTTCGTGTACAGATAGCCAATAACATTGACCCTAAGGTTTATCGTGAAAAGCAAAAGCTGGAGCGTTTCATTGAAAGCGGACTTACGTTTGAAACTATCGCTGAAAGCATGCTTGCAAGAGATGAAGCTAAAGAAACCACAAGACGAGAAACCTTGATTAATGAAGCTCGGAAACAAGCGATAATCAATGGCACCGACTTTGGTGCAAGTGAAATTGAACGCATCAAAAATCACGTAAGAACCACGTACCGAAAGCGCTTGTTCTTCAAGCGTCACTTGTACCCAAAACTGGGCAACTTACCTCTCAGCTTTATTACACCAACAGGAGTGATTGAAGTGATAAAGCCGATTCAAGCTAAGGGGCAGTTAGAAAATGTAAAGAGAGCTTGTGCTCTTGTAAATCAAGTCATGCGCTTTGCTGTCAACAGAAACTATATCGGAAGTAACTGCTTAGCTGATATCAAGGATGAGTTTGTTAAACCAAAGGTGACTCACATGCCAGCAGTTGAACCAAGAGAGTTGGAATCCGTCATGAGCACTATGTCTAATCACACCATGAAACTGGTAACTCGTTGTGCATTTGAAATGCAACTGCATACGATGACTCGTGCATTTGAACTCGCTTCTATGCGTTGGTGTGACATCGACTTCAAGAAAAGGCTTTGGACAGTTCCTGACTTCTACACAAAATGTGTACGTGAGCACCTAGTCCCGCTGAACGAATACACCCTCGGTATATTAGAGTTCATGAAACCAATCTCGGGAGAACAAGTACACGTATTTCCGTCCGATAAGCCTAACACTAAGTATCCGCATATCAGTCCATCCGCCGTGAATTCAACGTTGAATCTCACGACACTAAAGGGACAATTAGTCAGTCATGGATTTCGAGGTATTGCGAGTACATACCTTAATGAGAATACGGACTTTAAAGTCGATGCGATTGAAATGTGTCTGGCTCACTTGGACAGAAATACAACCCGCTCTTCGTATAACAGCGCTAAGTATTTAGAAGAACGAGTCAAGATACACCAATGCTGGAGTGGCTACATCGTAGAGTCAACAGGAAGGCACTACTCCATCGCCAGTCAGTACAAAGATAAAGCCGCATAACCAGTCACGGTTAAAGCAACCTACAACACAAACACATTAATACTTTATGACAGCCTTAACGATTTAAGGGTGCGGCTTTTTGCACCCTAATTTCAAGAAAATAGAGAGTTTTCAATGAAAAATGAAGCAAACACAAGCAATTTTAACGTCCAGTTCACCGTCAAAAATTTTAACGATGACTCCCTTCCTGCACGATTCAAACACCTAATGAAGCAATGTGATAAACCGAATAACACGCAACCTCCACTCTCTTCACCTAACAAAAGAATGCAGAGAGTTTTGAATGCAAATGGGATCTCACTCAATGAATTTGGGGCTTATCAACTCAAAGTTGCCGTCCCACTCATTTTTAAATTGAAGTTTGCGAAAAACGAGCTACACAGTACGAGACAAACTAGCTTCCCAACGATTACGGCAGAGCTAATCCATCACTACTTCAAAACGCTGAAACAAAACAGCGTCCAAAAAAAACAACGAGAGCAGCATCGATACGCCATCCACTTTTTCTTTCGATTGCTAAACCAACAGGGCTACAGCCACGTTAACACCAGAAAAGTCCTTTCCACTTCCCTACCTATGTTTAAATAATGAGGTTTATTATGTCGTCAGTCACTATTCCAAATATTGTCATCAGACATGCTATCTATGCCATTGATAGCGGCTTCCTACAACAGCCAGGTCATGATTTTTCTAATTTCATTCGTCACGGCGTAGATATTTACACATTAACGAAGATTGAAGCTATCGTTCGCTGGTTGAGAAGTGAACCCTACCTCACCAAACAAGATTTGAGCACGAGAGGCGTCAGTGCAAAGTTTCTGGATAATCACTTAAGTGGAATAGATAACATCCGAGCATTGCTAGGCATCCAACATTATGACTTTTCGGATTTTCTAGAGCAGAATCTTCATGACATAAATGATGAAGTTATTTTGTCGTACTACCAATATCAAACTTTCATTGATGATATTCGTGAGCACTTTACTCTACCAGAGTGCGAGACCTTACCCATCCCCACCCTAAAGGTCAGGTTGAGTGCTCAATGTGTAATAAATTCAATTACATTACTTAAACGTTGCTTAGCCCCCGTACCTGCCAATGACAACGAAGCTTTAGTAATTGGAGTGGGACTCATGCTTAACGATTACGAATGCTTGCATCACTCTAAATATTCACCAGTTGTCACACTTAAGCCAAAAAATGAAGAGCGTAAAATTGATATCGAAATTCGATGCTTAGCGTCAGAGTTTTCTGAAGACACTGAAAACGGGATATGTGTGGTCGATGACATCGGAGCAATGATGAGAGGGCATACCATAAAAAGAAAAGTGATGGACTTCCCTACCCTACTGGCAAAGGATAGCCTTCACTGTAGCTGAAGTGCTGAATGTGTAGAGCACGGTCGCTCATATTGAGCGACCGTTATATTCTAAATAAAAAGCGACAGTGAGGCTTAGATGAAAGTATTTAAAGAAAAATTGGTCAAAACAGAAATAGATAGAATTTGTGACGTTTGCGATGAGAGTGTGAGCATCAAAATTAATGGTATTTTGTTTGTCGAACGAGGCGAATTACATGCCGAATTTGGATACGGCTCAAATGGCGAAGATGGAAAAGTTTACCACCTAGACCTATGCGAAGCTTGCTTTAAAACGGCTCTTCAAACATTAAAAGAACACCGAAGAAACCTCGGAAAATCTGATGCAAACCTACAAGATGATCACTTTGGCTTAGACGAGACTAAAAGCACTCTTTTTTAATACAAAGATACATAAACGCACGCCCTAGCCCAACCAAACAAATCCGCATCAACCAGCTCAATTTTAGACAAAATGAATCAGCAAAGCTCATACTCAAAGGCTAATTAATCAGCACTTAACTTTCCAAACATTGACGGACGTCAAAACCATACTGTATATTTACACAGTATGGTTTTGTAAGGTCATTAAACATGCACATTCTACCGCTTTCTCCATCCAGCATTTCTTGCTCACTTACCTCTTGGGAGTCACCAGCAGCGGAGTATGTTGAGCTTGGTGTTTCATTGGATTCTGTCTTGGTAAATAACCCTAATGCTACATATCTTGCTTATGCTAACGGTGATTCAATGGAAAGCATTGGCATCTTCAATGGCGACTTGTTAGTCATCGATAGAAAGCCACAAGCTCAGCATTTAGATACAGTTATCGTCAGCTTAAATGGTGCATTCATGTGTAAAATCCTTGATGTACACAACAGACTTTTACTGTCAGCAAACCCTCATCACTTACCTATAGAGATCCACCCAGAAGATGCCTTTGCGATTGAGGGGGTAGTGACTCGCTCTATTCGTCTACATAAACCCTTGCCTGAGTTCATGTAATGTTTGCTCTTATAGATTGCAACGCTATGTATGTCGCTTGTGAACAAGTTTTTCGGCCTGATTTACGACACCTACCCTGTATTGTCTTATCCAACAATGATGGTGCAGTTGTAGCCGCAAATAGGTTGGCAAAAGAAGCTGGAATAAAGAAGTTTGAGCCTTACTTCAAGCAAAAGACACTGATTGAAAAGCGTGGTGTAAACGTTTTTTCATCAAACTATGCTTTATATGCTGATCTGTCTGCAAAAATGATGGCAACAATTACAGCTTTCTCGCCTAGAAGTCATATTTACTCGATTGACGAGTGCTTTTTAGATATCAGCCGTTTATCGCGACTTGAGCCAGACTTAACTTCACTTGGTCAACGAATTCGTCAAACCGTATGGAAAGAATGTCGACTCCCTGTTTGCTTTGGCGCAGGTGATACTTTAACGCTCTCAAAAATGGCAAACAGAGTCGCGAAAGTTGATAAAGAGTTAAATGGTGTCTGCATCATTGATTCTGAAGAAAAACGCCAACAATATTTGGCATCACAACCTGTATCTGAAGTTTGGGGCGTTGGAAGACGATTGACACAACGTATGAAGTGGATGGGGATTGAAACAGCTCTAGATCTTGCAAATTTAAGACCTGAACAAGCAAGATGCTCTTTCAATGTAGAAATTGAACGAACCGTTCGTGAGTTAAATGGTCATCCTTGCAAATTTTGGGACGAATGCAGAGCGGACAAACAACAGATATTCAGCACTCGTAGTGTCGGTAACCGAATAACGTCACTTGAAGAACTAAAGCAAGCCCTCGCCTTTCACGCCGCTACCGTTGCAAGAAAAGCACGTAACCAAAAAAGCTCATGTTCTGCTCTCATGGCTTTTGCTAACACTTCACCTTTCGATGACACACCACAAAACTTCAAAGATACCTGCACATTTGAATTTCCAACTAACGACACAAGTAAATTGACCAAAGCAGTGACATTAATGGCGACAAGGTTGTTTAAGCCAGGTGTCAGCTATTACAAAATAGGTGTTGGTGCGATGAGCTTAGTATCAGATAGAAAACGTCAACAGGACTTATTTTCTGAGCCTGAGAACCCCGCATTAATGCAAGCTATAGACAAACTCAATACTCAATTAGGGCGAGATTCCGTATTTTTAGCCGCTCAAGGCATTACGCACGAATGGGCTATGAAGCGTGATTTTTTGTCTCCGCAATACACAACAAAGCTAAAAGACCTGCCGAGAATTCTTTGTTAATTGACGCTCAGAAGGTCCTAGATCAGTAAATCGTTTAAGAAACAAAAGACAAAAAATCATTACTTGAATTTATCGTTTCACGTGATGCATCAATTCGATTCTTAATAAGCTCTAGATTCTCATTAAATTTCATCAAGCAAGCCTTTTCGAATTCAGGGTATTTATTCACCAAACTGACTGTATTGATCACTAACGCTTTGTTTTTATGGTCTTTTTCATCTCCAAGTATGATGTCAATGTCTTTATCATCTAAAACTTCAGAAAACAGTTTTGACGATGAAGTATACACCCACGGCAATGATTCTTTATCCAATCTAGCATCGAAAGGTCTAAATAACTTTTCGGTGGCAGAATGGGTTTTCATCTCAGCAGAATCGACTTTTTGATTACTAATCCTTAGTTTTGTTGGTATGCCTAACCCAGCCAAAACATCATTAGTAACAATAGTAACAGGTATTGCTATCCCTGATTGTAGGAGTAGAGGCTCGCAGTATTTAAGATAAAAATTTTCTTTATCCAATTCTTTTAAAAAAATTAATACTTGTTTTATTTCCACCTCAAACTGTACGAAATACTGATAAGCTGATGTTTTAAAATCATCAGTTTTGGTTCTATCAAGCATGTAGGCAGCAGCATGGTATTCCATCACTGACTTATGAATATATTCACACGAGTCCCCGTCTTTAATGATGAGAGATGTACGATCTATAATATCAGTATGAGCTTGACCTTTAGTAGGTAAACCTAAATCAGAAGCAACTTTCTCTGTCATCTCTGAGAGTTTCCTTTCCGTCATGCTAGGGCCCGTGCTAAAAGTTGCATTCAGGCTTATGCCTTTAAATAATCTTTCAAGCTCATTAACCGTTAAAGCAGAGTAACTATCTCGTTTTAAGGATTTTAGTTTGTCATGCTTACTTGCGAGTGCCAAAAACAACTCACTATAGAACTCTATAAGAGTGGTAGGGTCACGCTTAAGAAGAGGATATACACTTATGAAGATATCGACCAAAATGGGTGAAATCATTATTGCGCTTAATTCTGGTCTTGTATCTAAAATTTCCACAAGATACTCTTTTTCATCGTTTCGGATGTATATATTTTTGAGAATCAATTTTCGAACTTTGTGCTCGGTTAGATCTTGTAAGACAGCAATTCTAGTACCTGCTGTATACATAATGCTTGTTCCTGGGCGGGAAGTTACTAGGATCGATGCATTAAATTTAAAATGTAAAGCAGTTACAAACTGCTCTGCTTGCACCTGTTGATCATGTTTTACTTCGTCAAACCCATCAAGCAAGATTTCAAAATAATTATGCATGATAAGCTGAACCATAACTTCCTCTGACGGTATATTAATACCAATATGAGAAAGCTCATCCATAACGTAACATAGTGGACTTCTAGATCTGTCGGAGAAGTCGATGTTTCTCAATGAAATCAAGACAGGAAGTTTGTTCCCTTTATCTAAAAGAGTATAAGCAATGTACCTGAGTAGAGTTGTTTTACCTTGACCTGCTTTACCTTCAATAACTGTAATTTCATTTTGATGAATAAAAGGCTTTGTTGCGGTCACTTCTTGCTCGTGACAATTGTCATCATAAACCAGAATTGCAGGTATATAGCTATCAGCAATATTCGTATTCGACCTTTCAGCAACCAAACTTCGAAATTGGAAGTACCGCCTATTCATTTTATGAGCGACTTCAGAAGTATTAGTGGAATCCAAAAGCATATTAAGCTGTTGAACTACCTGATCTACTTCCCCCATACTTTTCACTTTATTAATGACCTTAGGGAGAAGGTTTGTTAGTAATGGTTTTACTAAATGATCAATCATTGATAAAAATCCAGAGGTAAGTTTTGGTGATTAATTTCACCATAATAGTCAACAAAAAGAGCTGCATTGACTAGAATTTCCCCTTTGTTAACCCTTTCATTGTTTTTTGGGACATCGTTTAGAGTTTAGGTGGCGGACATTTAAAGTAATCAGTCCAGTACCCCTTCCAATCAACAGACAAGCTAAATAATGAAGCGCCTCCTTGATGTGCAATATCTAACCAACCCTCTCCTACAAGAGGTTCCTGTCTCAAAGCTCGAGATATGTTATTAGGAGCTTTGATGTTCTTTGGGTCTGTGATGATATACGTATTGATTGCTTTTGTTATCTCACTACCACTACTAGAATTATACCCCTGCTTGGTGCGAACTACGAGCCCAGCAAATATTAATGGGAGGTAGAGAGTTCCTTTGATTTTTTTGGCTTCCAAGTATTTAGGAAGCTCTTCAAGAATCTCATCATCAAAATCCAACTCTTTAATTGGTTTAGAGTAAAATTGCTTAGGCAGACTAATCTCCGAAGTATTTTCGAAAAACGGCAACAACCCTGTCTGATAGTATCTTTTCAAGTCAAGGATTGAGTTTCGGTTATACATATTATCGATTCGAGGAACAGTTATATAACTAGAGTCATCACAAAGAAACCCTTTAGGCTCATCCTTAGTATTTATTAAATGTGCGTAACAGCCATAGTCCAAGGAATACAGGTTAAACTTCTGACTTTGTATTGTGTTTACAGAAACACCTTGCTTAATCAAGTGAATAACCCTAGCGTCAAACAAAAAGTCGATTAATGAGTCATCCGAGTCGCTTTGCACTAAAAATGCTCTAGTTTTCTTATCTGCGATAACAGAACTGACAATCCACTCGAGTAGCTTAACAGCTTCTTTTCGAGAATTGATATCCTTGCTTTTTGAAGTCGTATACCAATGCCTAGCTGCATTGCGAATACCCGTAACTCCAATTTTTCTATTACCTGCGTACAGTGATGCTTGGGATATGATGTGAATCGCATCTCTAGGAACGCCTTCACTTGCTCTAGTAAACTCTTCTAGAGCGGGTTTATTAGTAAAAACCTGGGAGATAAAGGACTCTACATTGTTTGGAACTACACCACTGTTATCTGATGCCTGTACATGCTTATAAATCAGGTTTTTAAAAAATTGTACTGACTTCTCACTGTCACTATCAAAGACCATAAACTGGTCTAAGTTAATAGAGGTTGACGCGTCTGAGGAGACTTCTAAACCAACAAATTCGCCGCTATCATTACACGTGCGGAAATTAGAGCGATGCATTATTGCAGCAATTTTTACCGTAATTGACGGAATTGAAAAAACTATCCGCCTAAGCATGTCTGCCAAGTATGGCTGAAGGTCTAGTGGAATCTCACTCCACTCATCTATCAATAAATAAAGGCTCTTTCCTGGCAAATGCTTAACTATGCGAGTCAATATCCTCGAAAGAGCGCCAAAGTGAATTCGAAGGGTTCTTTTGCCACTTTCTCTCGTTGTTGATGAGCCTGAACAGTTTTCTTGTGTACGGTCAGAATAAGAAACTCCCAGTTTCGGCGTTGTTGATAATGTACCATTTAGGCCGCAGGTCGACTCTTGATAAACTGAATTAGTTGAACTGGTTTCTACTTCAAACTGCCCTTGCACGGTCATATTCGTTGCTTCTTCTACAAAGCTATCCAACATCGGAACTAGAATAGAAAGATCACACTCATCGTTATTGTAACTTTCATCTAGAATCTGCTCTCTAACTTCACAAAGAGTATCTGATAATAATCGCGAAGCCCTTTCACTAAGGCTTAGATTCGCATCTGAATACATTCCTCCAGTAGAACCCATCGTTCTCATATCTAAACTGACGGTGAGCATGCCTTGGTTTTGAATATCATTCTTTAAATATCTAAGAAGGTGGGTTTTCCCCGTACCTCGCCGTCCGTAAATAATTTGATTCTCAGCACAAGAAAATAGCGAAAAGACTGAACCAACATTAACAAATGACTTTACTAAGTAATCATCTGGCTTGCGTTCTGCTCGCCTAGGCATCGTCACAAGTATTTCACTTAGAGATTTCATTCAGTTAGCTCCATTGTCTTTATGTCATCACTATCATATAACGGAAACTATCATATTGAAAACTAACTAATTACTTTTGTGTTGAATCACAGTAATAGGAACAAACCCGATAATGTTTGCCTTTAACAGGTTACTTCCCCTTTAACTAAGCCCCACCTTTCACCCAACGTTTATATACATTAGTGCTCGGCTAACAAGTTTCGTAGCAGAGGCTTGTTACAGCACCCTATGGCGCAACTACTAAAAATGCTTATGCGTTGGAAAACAACAGAGAAGAAATCCTTACTAGTTGCCAGCACGGAATGGAGCTTTCGATTTAAAATAATGCAGCTAACTCTAACTCTCTAACCTGCAAAAATGACGACACATCATTGCTTTATATTGTTCTATAAGAAAATAATGAGTCAACACAACAGCAACCAATTTCTCAATTGAAATTTCACTTTTTCAGGAGTTAGAATCATGTGGAAAAAAAGCTTAGCCTTGGTCATTTCATCCATGCTCACGAGCGGGGCATTTGCACAAAGCTTCGAAGCAATTACCCTAGGAAGTAAGGGAGGTATCCAAGATGGTAATCTCACATCTTTCATGTTCAAAAGCGAACACGACAGCAATTACGTTTTGCTAGATGCAGGATCTGTTGTTAATGGCCTTATAGTAGCAAATGAGAAAGGTACATTTGAGAGTATCGTTGTTCCTGAGAAGTCACCCTATACCAAAGTGGGATATCTATTACGTGAAAAAGTGAAAGGCTATTTTGTTAGTCACGCTCATTTAGACCATGTTGCAGGCTTAATTATCTCATCACCAGATGATTCAAATAAACCAATTTATGGGCTTGAAGCAACAAACCAAGCCTTAATGGACAATTACTTTAACTGGTCGGCATGGCCAAACTTTGGTAATGATGGTAAAGGCTACAAACTGAATAAATACAGCTATATCAACCTACCTGAACAACAATGGCTTCCCGTGGTCGATACATCACTACAAGTTAAAGCACTGGCATTAAAACACTCTGGTGGGCGCTCTACCGCTTTCTTACTCAAAAACCCGCAAGATGAAGCCTTTATCTATTTTGGTGACACTGGCCCTGATTTAGTTGAGAAAGGCTCCGCCTTAAATAAGGTTTGGCAGACACTAGCCCCATACGCCAAGGAGGGTAAGTTAAAAGGCATGGTAATAGAAGTATCCTTTACTAACAGCACTCCTGACAAATCGCTATTTGGTCACTTAACTCCAAATTGGCTAATGAAAGAGCTTAAGAAGCTAGAAGAACTCAGTGGTAAGGGTAGCTTGGAGGGGCTGGACATTGTGGTAAGCCATGTAAAATATAGCTTAAAAAAAGGGGAGGACCCACAAACAATAATTAAAGCTCAGTTAGACGAAATCAACGACTTAGGTGTTAATTTCATCTTCCCGATTCAAGGCGAAAAAATGAGTTTTTAATATGAATAGATTAGGGGGTGATTTACCACCCCCACTGCACAACTTTACTCTATTACAAGCGTTTAAACCGATACTGCGGCTCTTTTTCTCTAAATTGATTATAGACTTCTTCCGCGACTTCAAAACGAAACACAGTGCCATCTTCAGCTTGAGTTGCCCAGTTTTTAACACTTCCGCTACTGGTAAAACCGCCTGCTAAGATTCCTATTTTTTCCTCAACCTTCGCTCCTGAATCTCGACCGAAAGCTCTAGCGACAGGATAACCTAAGCAGCAGAGCTGGCCTTTGGCTTCATAAACATCATAATTTTCATCTACAGTTACTTCGACAGCAATTTTGGAAGAGTTAAAGATATAATCTAACTCATCAACTTGCTCAGCGATAAGACCACTGAACATCCAAGATTGACTGCTTTTGTCCCATTGACCACCAAGAGCGCGACACTTTTCAATCAAATAGGTGTTGTATCGGCTTTCGAGCGTCAACAAACCAGACTCTTTCTGTTCATCAATTGGCGAAGTCAGTTTGAAGATAAGATCTGTTCCATATTTAGAACGTACAGACATATCCTCCACATCAAGCAACTGCTCACCAAGTGGTAAATCACTTGAATTTTCATCAATTACTATTCTACATTTACAACCATTCAGCAGTGCTGCAAAATACTTTCGATTTTTCTTTAAAACGTTAAACTCTTTCATGTTTCCTCCGAATAAGTAATGAGCTTAAATTTAAAAATTTCGTCTTAACTTTCAGTTAGTTATCGTTATTATTTTTGCTATTATTATATTATTCGGAGCTTCCAAAGAGCCGAGCTTTTCGAAGCTAAACTCAACGAATTGTCGAGCGTTTTTTAAAGACAGTGCCTGTTAGACTAGCCCTGCTGAAGCACAAGCTTGCTTAACATGGCACAGTGCGGTAATGTCATATACAGCTCTGCGCCACTCCTCTGGGTAATGCTAGAGGTTATTGAGCTATTTTAAACTAGTGAAAATCCATGGCTTGTAGCAATGGTGAAGCTTGCTTAAGCTTTTCCCGCTGCTTAATGAGATCTGCTACTACAAGCTTTTGATCCTCACCTACAGCGCAAGCGATGATAAACGCATCCACTTCGTGAGATATAAAGCCAACGGCTTTAACTCCACCTAGGTTAATTGATGGAGGGAACCTGCCTTCTTTGATTCTTCGATGTAGGGTTGCATTAGATAAACCAACACGTTGAAGTACTTCTGCTTTTCTCTCTATTTTGAGAAATTTAGTATTTTGATTAAGCGCCATAAGACGCCTCCGTTTATTCTTATTGTAGGACTCTATGAGCCGTTACAAACAGAATAATATCAAAATAGATCTAAGATCAAGCATTAAATATAAAATAATTGAAATTAACTTTCATTAAAATATAACCTAAATTGTTTTAATTATACATAAGCACCATATTTAACTCATTTCAAACCTAATATATATAGCCTTTGTATATTATCAAAAACCTCTTGATTACTTTATTATACATATACTATCTCTTCTAAAAAATACGATATGATAGCGGATGAAAGCTGATGATATGTAGTAATAGGGGGACGCACTTCTAGTGCGTCAAAACGCAGTTGCGGTGCGTCATTGCGCACTTCTACTGCGTGATAACGCAATTTAATATAATTACCCATATATTTAAATATAAAAATAGCCATATTATATATTACTTTATTTTAATGCAAATACGTGCGTATAATAATATAAACAAAGAACAAAAATAGTAACAAGCTGGTATCGCGCGTTATTATTTGTTCCAAATAATATACACGAAATCATGCCTCACTACGTGAGGTTTCGCTAACAGCCTTACGGCGTTATCGATAATAAACAAAACACTCTAAATAATGAAAATAATAAACAAGAGCTAAAAATGGATATTAATATAAATACAGTCGCAGCTACTGTCATTAGCTGCACTTCTAGAAAACAAAAGCAATTAATCGCTGAATTAATACAGGGACATAACTACTCTGAAGTTGAACTAGTTACCTTATTACCCAGTATTCTCCCCTCCCCTATCGAATCGGGAGTAAGTATCGCAGAGCAACAAGCTCTTATTACTGCGCTTGCTCATACCCTGTGCATCCAAAGTGCTAATCAAGATGAGCTAGCTGAAGCTCAAATATTGATTCATACCGTTAATGCAAATTTTAAGAAGCCACGTAAAGCAGAGAAAGATCTGTACTGCAGAGCAGTGAAAACCAATCTCACAGAGAGAGAATACCAGAACCTATTGGAAGTAATGACAAGCTACCACTACAAATCAGCAAGCCAGTTTCTTCGAGATGTGATTACTCAACAACTAACAGTAAAACCACAACAAGGCCCTGAAATTACGCAATACTTTCAGAGTACTAAACATATTGCTGAAGCTTTAGATTCTTTGATAGAAGAAGGCAATCCTCTACATAATAACGTACTCACTGAGCAATTCAGCGCCGCTCTTCAAAAATTACAACAAACTCTCCAAACAACGAGAAATCTCGCGATTGATTCTCATAATGCTCAAACTGCTGAAATCCTTGCTATGCATTTTCTCGACAGCAGTAAGCTACGAGAACTCTACCGAAATAAGCTTGAGTTAGAGGATGCTGAATTATGATTTTTGAGGAATTGAAGTGCAAAAATGACAGGCAAACCATTCATGATGCTACCCAGTTAGTTCGATATGGAGCGAAGCAAAGTGACGATGTCACACAAATGGTCGACTACTCATCAAGCCAATCTAAGGACGATAATCTAGGGGGAACATCTCATTTCATTTGTGCGAACGAGATTGCTTCTGTTCCCCTATACGCCAGTAAGCAAGATGCTCGTAACATTGATTGGAGCCAAGCGATTGCTGATCTACAGAGTGCTCATCTAACAAACCCAAATACGAAGCAACCCTACCGACACTTTGTTGTCTCCCTTGCTGAAGGGGAACAGTTACCCCACCAGCAGTGGAAAAGTACCATTAAAAAACTTATGAATCACCTCGGTTATGAAAACGCTCGTTATATCGCATACAAACATTCCGATACTGATAATGAGCATGTTCATATTGTCGCTTCCACAACCAATTTACTAACAGGGAAAATTATCTCGAATTGGCAATCTCACCTTCGAGCGCAAGAGATTATGAGGGAACAAGAAGAAGGTCTAGGGTTACAAAACGTGGCTAGTTCAGGGGAACACCATACAAGTTATGATGCTGATATTAATGGTGAAAAGGAAATGACCGTTATTCGTATGATGAGAAGAAGAGTGGATAATGCTATTCGCAGCCTGCCCCCATGTAGCTCATTAACGGAATTTGAAATCGCGCTGCTAAAGCAAGGCATTGAGCTAGAACTCATTCTCGATAAGGCAGGTTCACAGTTTAAAGGCGTTGCTTACCGATTTCATCAATATCGTTTTGCTGGCTCATCACTTCGAAGTGGCAACAAGTACACAATCGGAAAGCTTATCAAAAATAGGGTTCTCAATTCTGATGCTGTATTTATCGATGAATACAACAAACATCACCAAGAGGTCAAACAAGCCACCACTCATTTTGATGTGATAAGGGAACAAGCAATAAAGCATGCAGATCAGCTTAAAGTACAGCTAGAAGAGTACAATCTACAACAATACAGGTTTATGATATTTAGGTTCGCCAAGGTTCATGAAGAGGCAATGATGATGCAAGTCGAGTATTGGTTTGAATATTCCAAAAGAATTCGGTCTACAAGAGACAGAGCAATAATTAAAGCTATTTATGAATTTGAGCGCGGCGTCTACACAGCTGCCAAAACCGTAAACCTCTTATTTTATCACCTAATACTGGCGCTCTTTGAATACTCTCTTCACAAAAACTATCGCCTTAGCATTGAGCCTGTAGAAAAACAGGCTTTGGCACAACATGAAGAGAATAACCACAATGATGCAGTCTATGAGTGCTAACTGCCCTTAATAGAAAGGTGAGGCTCAAAAGCCTCACTTCTACTAGATTTTATTGATCACAATCTTGAGCATATCTACCTCATGACTAAGAATGTTTTCACGCCCTACTCCATCAGGCCCCCAATCCTTATATTCCATCATGATTGCCTGTTTTAAACTCTCAGCACGGTTATTCTCTTGATAGAACTTCTTCTTATCTTGCGGAGAGTAATTACTCAGCCTTGAATTACTACTTGGTGAGATGAGGCAAAGGTTACCAAATCGGTCAACATCATCCATCTTCTTTGCACCTGATGGATCGGTTTGTGGGAAGTAATGTTCGACTGAGGTTCTGAATGCAAATTGAAAGCTTGTGAAGTGCTCTCCTAACGACTCTTTGTTGATTTCACAAACAGAGTTACCTTCTAACAGATGCTTCCAAAGTAGGTAATCCAAACGATTAAATACAAAGTTCTGAACGCCAGTTCCTTGATGCAATACGCCATTGTTCTCTTTATCAAACACCACAACTTCATTGCTACCCGTGATTTCTTGAAAATAACGGTCACTTAAACTTTCCAGTTCAGATAAATAGTGATCACCATCCACTGTGAAATCTGTACTCTGATCTACTCTTTTTTTCAGAATACTCAGAGCATCATTTAGCCAGCGTTTATACACCAATGCAGGATTAGAGACATGGAACATTGCCAAGATCATACGGATCTTTTCATTTAGTTTGCTGTCTTCATCTTTGCCAAATGAGTTGATATAGCTTGGACTGCTTGATGAATTATCTAGCGTCAGTAGACTCCACGCCCGTTTATTCTCGTGTGTATCTGGTTTGATGATATAACGGTCGTATAGCACACGGCATTTAAGTAAGTTTTCAGCAAATTCCTTAGCTTCGACTTTCAAACCTTTCTTGTTACAAAGGAAAGCATCGATCAGCTTCTTATCATCAAGAGAAGTGTTGCTATGTTCGGGTATCAGCTTTAAAACATGGAGTAAGAAGTTTGAGAAGTCGATAACCGAACCAAAGCGCTCTTCTTTCTCTCGTTCTTCGTCTTCGTTGTTTTCACTAGATGCTTTATTGCTAATGATGTCTCGCAGCGTCATGGCATCTTGCTTTTGCTGTTTGGTTTCGTGCTTTTGCTGAATAGCTTCAAAATTCGGTGGCATAGCTTGCCAATCATCACCAAAGATCCCTTTACGCAGATCCGTTTGAAAGCCCATCTGGGCGTAACGTTTCATGTTTGAACACGCATCCCAGATAGTAGAAAAACAGCTTCGCTCATCATCAGCCTTGAGCGTTGCCATGAATTTTGCTTTTAAAACTTCATGCTTTTCTAGCTGCTCACCACGGTTGTTCATGATCTCAAAATAGTGGTTAAGATCAGTTTCTGGTGGAACAATCACTCTTAGTATGGTGACTCTTTTTAACAAATATTCTAGGAATCGCTTAGTTTTATCCCCTTCATCAAGCCCTTTGGTTTTAAAGTAACGCTCGATGATATTGTAGGCTGCATGGATGTTAGGCTCTTCTGACTCGCCATTATTGTTTCCCTTGTAGATATCCTCTAATGCTCGGGAAGATTTAGGACGACTATCGAATGTCAGGTTAATCTCTACCTCATCAAGTTTTTTAGCATCAAGCCCGTCTCGATGTTTCAGGTAAGCCAACAAAATGGAGAGTGTCGTATGCCTTTGCTGACCATCAATGGTTTCAAATATCACATTTGATTGATGAGTGTGAGATGTACGTTGATAAACGACAAGGCTACCCAAGTAATAACGCTCTTGCTTTGCTGTGCCTATATCACCTGATTGTGTAATAAGCCCTGCAGCATCGCTGATATCTTGAATAAGCTGCTCTATTTCAGATGCGCCCCAAGCATAATTTCGCTGATAGATAGGAATCACATACTGAGTTTCTCTGTCGAAAAGTTTTTTAACAGATAACTGTTCGACTTGATTAGTTTGGCTCATTTACTCTTCCTAATTTCATATCATCAATAGACTTTTCTACGTCTTCAGCATTGGTAAATTTTGGCTCTTCAATATAATCAGGTTGGAAATTCAATACCTGCTGAGGGTGAACGGCTTTGTTGATCGCTCTGAACAATCCGCTGCGTGTTTTTGCATGATTATCCACGGTTTCCATACCAATACGCATCCAACGAAGACGTAGGTAATACGCCCAGCGATAGCAGATCTGAGCAGCTTTATTTAACTCCACGTCACCGAACTTATCGTAGTAGTACATTACAGCGCATAAGAATAGGTTTCGTACATAGCTATCCCCTTTGCGGTTACTGCCTTTGTACTTGGTGTGCTCCTCAACAAATGCAGATAACTTCGCATCCTCACCGACAAATAGAGTTGAGTGAATTGCCATATAGTGCTGAATGTACTCAAAGAAACGCTTACCGTTGATCATTACCTGATCAACTTGGAATGGATAGGCTTTAATTTGCTTGTCCCATTTACGTGCGGGATCAGCATTAAAAGTTTCAATCGCATAATCAAGCGCCAGCATGGAATCCACATAGGCGTATTGAGTGCTGTCTAGATTAATGCCTTTGAATACATCAATGTTATGGCGACTGAACTGTATGCCGTAGTCACCATCAACCCAGCGGCGCATACGGAACAAGAACTCTCCCATGATGGTGTGCAAGTTCGCAGAGTCATCATCTGGGTTTACGCCCTGCTCCCACAAGCTAACATGGTGTAGACGCTCAGTTTGCTCTGTTGAGTCCATCATTTCGCGCAGGTGATAAGCCTTTAGCAGATCGTGAGGGGCAAGCGCTTTACCACGAGAGTTTTGTGAATCAAAGAACTGAAAGGCTTCACTGAGGTCATCTAGCGTAACTTGAATAAGCTCGCATTTGTTAAGGACGAAACCGAGCAGCTCCTGCTTTTCTGTATCTGGCAGGCTTGCTACCCGTTCAGAGATAATTTGTGCATTGTTCTTGAGGTTTTCGATACTGACTGAGGATTCAAATTTATGCTCAAGAAGCGTTGATGAGATGGTTTTCTCATCTCCATCAAGAATGGTGCAAAGTAGTGTTAACGTAAGCAGGCGCTGCTGACCATCAACGATGTTGAGACTATCCTTTTCTTTGTCTTTTTCTGGTTCTTTATCTTGATGCAGCACCACCGTTCCAAGCCGATAGCATGGCTTGGTACTGTGATTAAAGATGTCATCAATTAACTGATTAACGTGCTTGGATTGCCACTTGTAAGGGCGTTGGTACTCAGGAATTGTCAGTGATTTTTCCAACAACTGAGATATCGTTTGAGGTTCATTAGAAATGATCGACATAATTAGACCACCAGCTCAACAATAACATCAGGCTTAGTTTGTGAATTTTTAGTAATACTAGTAATCATTTCTACTCTCTCAGTTAGACATAACTTTTATTTATACTTAAGACGTAAAAGGAAAGGGTTCCACTGAGTTACGACTCAGTGGAATACAACTAATATCTCTCTAAGATGTCTGGTAAGTATCGCCTTTTAATTCAAAGTCACCAGACTTAACTTGCTCGGCAAGAACGTTCTCCGTTCTAACTTTCATCGCTTTACTGGTACTAGAAAAGCCGAGAACCTCGGTTATTGATTTCACTAGATCGTCACTTGATATAGAGAATGTATCCTTAACCGTCTCAATGGCTGCCTGCGCAATTTCACCATCATAAATCAGATCATATTTACGCTCATTGGATGGCAGTTCAGCTCGGCTACGGATGGTGATTTCACTTTGACTCGCAATAATAAACTCACCATCAAGATCTACTTTAGCTTGCCTGCTAAGCAAACTAATACCATCAAGGATTGCTCGATTGATTCGCGCACCACTTCGAGAGCTGCCAACGGCCGATAACAAACGAATACTAAGCTGCTTAACGTGAATTGGAGATTCAAGCTCAACCACTTTTAAGATATCTTCCGCTAATGTTGCTGTACTGACATCAGGTATCGTATCCCCCAGTCCAAGGTATAACTGATCCGTTGGGTAGACCTGATAAATCGCAGCAGACGATTGATGTTCAACCTCTACCCTTTCAATCGCAGCTTTAACTTTTGGCTTTGATTGTACAACCTCTTCCACTACTGGCTCTGAATCATAAGCTTCGTAATATGCAATCGCAGATTTAATAGCGTCATCAAGTCTTCCTGTTTCTTTGTGGCGATTGCGGAACCAATCAGTACTCCAGATACGGTGGAAACGCCAACCTAACCCTTCAAGCACACTCTGACGGATGCGATCTCGATCTCGCGCACTCTTAGAGCTGTGATAAGTTGCGCCATCACACTCGACTGCAAGCATATAGCGACCAGGTTTATGTGGATCTCTCACTGCAATATCAATATAGAAACCTGCACAACCTACTTGTGGTTGAACTTGATAACCTAACGAACGAATTGAAGAGATGACTTCTTCTTCAAATGGCGAATCAGGTCCTTTGCCAGTCTCTTCTCGCTTAACCAAATCACCAGTTTCAGCGTAATGTAGGAAGTTCTTCAATGCTCGAACACCAAATGGAGATGCGTCAGTAGTTGGCATCTCCTCACCCTTAAAGTTACTGAAAACTTCCATGCACATACGAGCACGTGAAATAAGCACGTTCAGTCTTCGCTCGCCACCTTCACCATTCAGCGGACCAAAACTCATTGGTAGACGCCCTTCATTCGTCTTGCCATAACCTATGCTGATATAGATAGTGTCACGTTCGTCACCTTGTACGTTTTCAAGGTTCTTAACGAAGAAATCTTCTCCTTCTTCATGCTCCCCAAAGAAATGCTCAAGGTCTGGATTCGCCTTTCTTAAGCGTTCCACCTCAAGAAGAATGGCATCACGTTGGGCTGTACTGAATGCAACCACGCCCAGTGTTTGGTTTGGCGTTGTTTTAGCATGTTTAATCACCGCCTCTGCAACGGCTGCGGCTTCACCTATGTTGCTTCTTGAGCCACCTCGGTCATAAGTGGTATTCGACAAGTAATTGAGGCTCAAGCCTTTTGCATTAGGATTAATGCCAGATGACGGGAAAATCATTAGCTTGTTGTCATAAAACTCTTGGTTTGACACCGCGATCAACGACTCATGGCGGCTACGGTAGTGCCACTTAAGCATTTTTTCTGGCGTGCCTGACGCTAAAAACATCCCCAAGATACTTTCCATATCAGCCGTTAAGCTCTCTTCGGCCTCTTCATCGTCAAGGACTAACTGCTTACCAAAGAAGCTGGTTGGTGGCATTTGTTTCGTATCACCAACAACGATGACTTGTTTACCACGCAGAATAGCTCCAAGTGCATCGGCAACTTTAACCTGTGACGCTTCATCGAAGATAACTAAATCGAAGTCTACAACGCCTGGCTCTAGGTAGGTTGCAATCGACATTGGACTCATCATAAAGACAGGTTTGATCTGCTGTATCACTCGACCCGATTTGTTAAGCAGACGCCTAATAGGCATTTGACGGCGCTTTTTATTAAACTCACGCCTTAACGTTTCTACTTCACCTCTCGCTGATGGGTTCGGTAGATTATCGTAAAGCTGTTTTACCAAAGATTCTTGCGAAAAGTGGAACAATTGACCGTCAATATCACTGAACTGTTCAATTTGTTTTTCATGCTCAACACGATCAAAGTAGCGGATTTCATCTCGTGAATCATATTGATGATCCACTAGCGAACTGTAGTACGTGAATTTAAAGCAATCTTGAATAAGTGTGGACTCTTTCGTCCAAGTGAATGCCTGTTGTCTCCAATCAGAAAGTCCAATGGCATCAAGGTCTGAGCCTAAACGATTAAACCGTGTTAATGGGTAGAACTTCTGAATATCGCTCTCAATCGTTTCAACTTCCTCACATTGCAGGGCATCACATCGTTCAACAAAGGAATTAAGGTCCAATTTCAGCAGTGATGCGAGTTCATTGATTACGCTAGTGCGCTTTTCGATAAGTGCATTAACCTTATCAAGCTCTGTGGTAGTAAAGGAAATTTCCTTTGATGGGTCTAGGTATTGCGCTGCACTGTGATCCAACGTTCCTGATTTAATCCCTGAATGGCATTGCTGCACCCATTGAAGCGGCTTTAGTATCGCTTTCCAGTCTGTGCTCTCATTTTTAAAATGACTGCCGATAGTATCAATTGCCAATTGTGCAGATTCAATAAAGCTTTTTTGAGTCGAACGATACTCCAGTACCGCATCAATCTTCTCAATCCAGTCACTTGCGCCACCAGCAAGCCCATTTTTGCACATGCCTGTATAGGTGCTTTTTGCTTTACGGTAATCGCCAGATAGGAATCGCCACCACTTTTGACCTGTGGTCAGCAACGAGCCACGAATTGGCATCCAATCATAATCTAATGCAGTATCGACAAAATGCTCTGAAAGTTCGGATTTTTGATCTTGTAGCGTTGCACCTTGAAGCGCAAAATCAAGTATCTGATCGCCTTTCGATTCCCAAGCAGGAGCGTTTACATCAACATTCTCAAGCTCGGGTCTATCTGCAATAAGAGATAGGCCATCAAGCACTGAAATGCAATCTGTATAGTTAGCGATCGGTGAGACGTAACCAGCGCAGGCATGAAGAGCTTTAACTTGGTCAATGATCTCTTGCTGTGTTTGCACGACTTCAGCAACAAGCTTTTGCGCCGACTTGTCATCTGATGGCGAATAGTCTTTAAGATTAGTCGATGAAAACAGATTCAGGCTTGGTGCAGCGTGTTCCGTTAGGTAATCGACAACCTCTGTTATTTTGGCGAGGGCTGACAGGTAGTAACTCTTATCCCAAACGTTCAAATCAAAGTCGATACGAGGCAACTCATCTAACTCGATTGAAGCATCGGTAATGATTCGCTCTAACTGTGAACTATAACCTAGAGCATCATGATAGCTGACATCTGTATTGCCGATGCTCTCATTCACCGACTGGCAGTAATCATCCAATTTATTACGAAGAGAAACCAAGCGGTCAATATCTTCACTCCTCTCAGGGGTAACAGGAGCATGCTGCATCAGTGTACTTTCTAATGATGAAAGAACAGACTTCTTATTCGCCTTGTGTGAGTGAAGTTCTAATACTGAATCACCAATATGGCAATTATCTAATCGGCGTTTAACGACATCAAGCGCTGCCATCTTCTCTGCAACAAACAACACCTTTTTGTTGTCAGCTAAAGCTTGAGAGATGATGTTGGTGATGGTTTGAGATTTACCTGTACCTGGAGGGCCTTGAATCACAAGATTCGCCCCTGATTTAGCTGCCAAAACCGCTTCGGTTTGACTTGAGTCAGAATCTAAAACAAGTTGAACTTCTTCAACACGATTTACGTCCATTGGTGTTGAATCAAGCAAGGTTGCGTCACGCTCAAAACCTTCGGTGAACAGCTTTTGGATCACGCTATTTTCCGATGGTTTTTGCCCCTCAGGCCACACATTATCTGATAAGTCCTGATACATCTGAAATTTACCAAACGAGAAGAAGCTCAGTACGATTTTATTGCTCTCGACTGACCAACGCTTTTCACCAGAAATGGCAGTTGCAACCTGCTCTAGATACCCTTGGAAATCATAGCCGCTCTCTCCCTCTTCAAATTCGGGTAGAGCAATACCAAATTCCATTTTAAGCTTTGCAGCAAGAGTCAGGTTTGTACCTAGCTCATTTTCTGTATAGCGAATTTTGTATGAATCACCCGCATCTTCTCGAAAAATCTCAACAGGAACTAGTACTAAAGGGGCATATCTAGGATTGTCTGAATTATCATCTTCAAACCACTTAACAAACCCCATCGCAAGATAAAGAAGATCAACCCCTTGCTCTTGCACAAATGTGGTGGCTTCTGTGCTTAGTTTTAGTAATCGAGTGTCTAATGGCTTTCTAAATAACTGAGTTTGTAAGGCATTATCTGAGTGCCTCTTATCACCATTGGCTTCTTCAAGGTGAGTTGTCAAATCAGTTAAAGATATCGACTTGCTGTCTTCTGTATCCAGAGAGTCTGGAGCAGGTAGGAATGACATCATTTTTGACTCATCAACCAAGTGCTCAAACACCTGTTCAGACTTTTCGTCAACAATGTCTAGAATTTTGGCTCCCTTGCCAACATTAAGTAGTGTATTCCCTCTAAGGCCCATATCAAGGAGTTCTTGACGGCTTTTATCAAAAATATCTTTGAGATTTGAGTTCATCTTTCATTTAGGCCCTTATGCAACATTATCCGTATTTTATCCAAATTTGTAAGTTATGCTATATGACATTGAGCACAATCTGATTATGCAACTCAATAATTCATCACAACTGTATAAAAATAAGCCTTACTAACCTTTTCCAGAACTTTTTGTTATTTCCTTAATACTAAAGAAGCGGCCATTGGGCCGCTTCTTTAGCTAATCAAACCTACTGAGACGTATCACCAATACTCATGATCAACCATTTTCTTATGCATCTGTAACGCGAAGCAGCCATCATTCCAAAATAGCTGGCGTCCGTTGAGTTCACTACATTCTTCAACATAGTCATCGTAGTCTTCTTCGCTATCAAATTTTTTAATACGATTAATCATTTTCTCGCTATTTGCTTCTGAATCGATGGCAACAAGTAAAACTCTAGTTCCTTCAATCTCAGTATATTTTTCTAAATGAATGCCACCCACAATTCCACAACCCGCAGCGCTTGTAGAAGAGTCATTGAGTTGCAAACCAGAACTTTCTTCCAAAAAGTATTTAAAAGAGTACTCTTCGGAAAAGCCTTGTTCAGCCTCGTCTACTATTTTTTGGAAAAAACCATCAATAAATTCTTCATCAAAGTGACCTAGTTCATTCGTATCACTGTAGTTAGACCAGAGGCATTCATCATGACTGATGTCATAAGAAAATATTTGGCAAGAACAATCAAATTCACCGTCAACTAACTGAACCGTAAGTTCCCCTACCCAGTTTACGCCATTGCTCTCTACACTTGATGAGACCAATACATCATAGTTCCCACCATCATTTTTTTGGGCGCTATGGTACTGTACAACGATCTTGTTCATTCCACACCTCCTTGAGCTAATACTGGAGTGAAATGTGGGTCAAGCCTTTCAAACTGAGAGGCCATGCGAGTAACAACTAAATCAGGAACACCATGTAGATTCTGGTAATTACCATCCATTTCGATAACTTGGAAAAGTAATCCCATATCACCCGCTAACGATTTATAAAACTTCATTTCCCAGTTTTTAATAAACGTGTTAGCAACAACTACACTATAACCAGCGGAGAGAAGTCTTTTTGTTTCAAGTTTGCACCAGTTATGTGCATCTTTGATCTGAGCATTATCGTATTGATATCGACCATCTTTATCGATAAAAAATTGATCAGCTTCAACCAATTTTGCATCTAAAGATTTAGCATGGGTTGTCTTGCCTGAGCCTGGAATACCACGGATAAGTGTGAGTTTCTGTGTCATCTTAAAATACCCTTATTACTTGCAATTGAAATTGCGTCATTGGTATTAAAGATGCTGTGAGTTAGCACAACAGAATAGGCATATCTATACGCCAAACGAGGGCTTAGCTTCTTCAAGAAAAGATCTAAGTGAGAGAAAAGAAACTGATTATCAGTTTTAAAACGTTCCATAATGGACTCCATTTACAATATAAAAATATTAACTTCAACTCATTGAATGAGTGCTTTTCGTGAAAAATGCATTGGTAATTCCCAATTTCCATTAAACACATTCATTTATCGTTGTTATATTAAGTTATTATATTGTTATAAGAGTCCTTGAGTTTCCTCATGAACGTTAAAAATCTAACATGTTAATTCTAAATATGTAAAGCTATATTTTTTAACCCAAGAGCTGAACGATCGATTTTCGATCAAATCAATATTCTTATTACTTAATTATGAATACGGCTGGTCATTAACCAATTTTTATACTGTTTTGCTAGTGGTGACATCGATATTCTAGCTTTTTGAGAATTTCCGCCATACCTACCAAGAACAAATCCACACCTAGTTAGCAATGATTTTAAGTAACCTGTTACTTTATATGTCTGCCCCCCTCCGCATTTCTTAGGATACCTAATATGTGGTGGAAAATAGAGATCAAAGGTATCACCATCCATGCTTTCCAATATTCCTGTTACAGAGGATTTGTAGAGAAAATGCCTCGATTTCCCTTCTTCAAAACCATAGCCACTGAACAAGTATTGAAAGATCGAGTTAGCTAGGTGCTGTTTCTGTTTAGAGTAAATGCCGAGCTTAACAAGAGCTGCTTCATCTAGAACAAAAGGAAAGTGAGCAAATAACTCTCGGTCAAAGTTATCATCAAACTTTACATGCTCTAAATTGACCTTACCCAAGTTATATACCATTTTGATATCAAACTTTCTTACCTCAGCGATCCCTATTGATGATAGTGTGTTACTACGCTGATTTCTGACAAAGTCATTCCACGATATATCCTCTGCATTTACTATCGCTAGTAGTTGTCTTGCTTTGAATTCAGTATCAAACTGCCTTTTTTCCTTGGAAGCCCCACTATTATGCTGTAAAGATATTTGGCAAGAGACTTCAAAGCCAAGCCTTTCTAGTGTGAACCACATAGAGAGCGCTAAATGTTCATTCAGCTCTTGTTTCTGTTTTTTAAACTTTAAGTTTTCATCGTAACGCAGACCAAGGTGTGAATAATCACCTGATGATTTAATACGGCGAGTACTTTGCCATTCATGACACCAAAAATTATATTCTTTTGCGCATCGAAAACGTCTAGAAAAATTCACCAACTCGCGAGGGATCAGTGTTGATTCACAAACAACATTCACTACATTACTGTAATTTTCAGTAATTGAAAATCCAGCCCCCAAGCACGGGGATGCCATAATCGCCCTATACTTTGCTAACTCTCGATTCGGATCAGCGAGAAAAGCTTTCTGGGCTGGCATATCCCGATTATCACTATGCAACACCAGAATTCCATCATCCAAAGCTTTCGTTTCGCAATCTAAACCTAGACGGTTCAGATAACCTAGCTGAGCAACTGCCCGTTTCATCGTTTTTAGATTGTCAAACAAACACACTTTATCTCGTTCTAACACTGTTCGAATCTGCTCAGTGCTTAAGAATTCTTTTTTATTCATAACAGTTGCCGTCAATGAGTTATAAGGATTTTCGGTACACTCAATAATCGACAGCTCTCCACGAACCTGCTTTAAGAAAGATAACGAATTATCTGTAAGATCAGCGTCAGCCACTATGACCTTTGGTACTGTCTTTAAAATTTGGACTAATGCTTCAAAAACTCTATCTGCTTGCATTGTTCGACAGTTTTCGCTGCACACTAGAGTCTTGTAGACCTTCTCGAACTCATCAATAAGCAACGTACTAGCTGAACAAATCTTTTCAAGTATGTGGGGTTTCCAAATACTATTAATGACGCAACCCATGCTGTTAGCTTGCATTAACTTTCCTAAGTCTTGCTCATGATAAGAAGCACTACTTGTTTTCTGGCAAAATTGGTCAACCAGTGAAATCAAATGTGATATATAAACTATCTTGTTACCTACGGATGCTTCTGTTGCGATTGGAGCATATACATGGCTAGTTTTTCCAACACCTGTAGCCGCTACTATTGCCGTAGTTGAAGTGAGCTTTGAATGATCTAGATCTGTTAAACTACCTATTTGTTGATGGTTGTCAGCCGAGGTAATTTTAAAATCATCCTCAACACCCTTTCTCACCGCATTTATCCTACGGTTGAGACATCTAATAAAGGGGCCTTTCAAGCTCTCGTCAAGGACATGAGTAGTTGCACAATCCTCAGCGCAAGAAAAGACAAAAGGAATTTCTCTAATCGCTATCTTCGATGCTAGTTGAGCTAGATTTCCAGAACGTGTTAACTCGAATGCTTTGCATAGATACTCAAGCTTTGCATGTTTAGAACTCGGTAGTGATTCCGAAATCGACACATCAAACACTGTACAGCCAAGACCAAAGTAGTTTTCTTTTAGAAGCTTAACGGCTCCCTTACGAAAATTTTGGCTATCAATGGCGATAGTTACCCTACAATTGGCATACCTGTAATATTCACATACTTGTTGTACATTTTTTTCATCCAAGGGAATGACAATTGTCGCTGACTCTGATTGAAAGTTGATTTGGCTTGATGCCTTGACCACGATATTTTTCGTGTCTCGTTCCCGCTCAACAAAATGAGCAAAATTATGATTCTTAGCTATTATTTTCATTGTTCTTATTCTTATTTAAGCTTTCTTAAACAGGCACTGAGTGCCTGCATTTCTAAAGGGGATATTAGGTTAGGCTTTGCTGTGATAGGTACTGCTCTAAACGGCCTTCAAGACGATATCTTTCAGTATTTGCTGAATCACACTCACGTTGTAGCTCTCGGTATTGTTCGATCAATTGGCAGCTGCGAGTTTCCAGTTGGCGATTCGCTATTTTCAATTCATCAATCTCTTCCTGATATTCCATTGTTCTAACTTGCAAGCTACCTACTTCGGCTTGACAAACTTTTAGATTCGCAATCTGCTCTTTTAGCGTATCAATCAGTTCATCACCCTCTGATAATTGACGCATCAGGATTGACTTCTCAGCTTCAAATTGAATCGACTCCTCAGCTAATGCTACTTCGATTTCGCTCTGCACGTGGTGCCAGATAGCATCAATATCAATTTTGATCGAGCCTAGAAGTCGCTGTGAAAACTCTTGGGGCACTGTTTCTAATGGTAGGTTTGGTGAGCACAACGCTATATACGCTTCGTAGGCAGCTCTGGACTTATAAAATTTACCTCCCACCGCTTCATTAAGTTGAGTGACATTTTGAATTGGTTTGCCTGATCTTTCTCCTTGTTTCATTGCGGAGTAATAGTCCGAGAACGGCTTACCTTTTTGAATGCTGTAGCCTGAGTTCTTCAGTCTTCCTTCAAATGATGCCTTCATCCGTAGGTAAGTTTGGTCAGTAAAGTCAGTTCGCTGAGTCAGTTCGTCTGTCAGTAAGTCATTTGTTGCCAGCGTACTAACTGACATAGTTTGATTTCGTCTTTTCATCTTATTTTTCTTATTTATTGGTTGGACATGACTCCACTATAAATTTTCTGTACCATCACGGAAAAGCCCAAATAACCACGCAACCCTATTGACATGAGATATAGAGAACTAGAAGTAGAGTTAGTACTGAACTTGAATAGGCTTAAAGTTACAGCATCACAAAAAGGACTTAAGCTTCTCAAGAAAAAGCATAGTGATAGCTGTGGCATTCTTGTCTCTAGCGCATTCACTCAGCCCCAACTATCATCCTATTACTCAAATCTGCTTTCTGAAACGCTCACTTTTTGCAAAAAATATGAGGGATTAAAACCTCAAAATATTGAAGAATTAGTACGTTATTGCGGTGGGCTAAAAGCAACTGTAAATAACATTCAACATGCATACGTATTTGAGTTATCAGTGAGGTTTGATGATGAACTGGAGTTCTTACTTTATGCAATCGAAAGCGCACTAATCAAAGCTATAAGCGTTACAAACCAAACACAGAAGTGGCTGTCTTATGAAGTCGCTGATGAAAAGGGAATATTGGGGACTTACAATGCACAGTACAACATTCATTTGCCTATGTGCGCCCTATGCTGGAAACGGACCAACTCATTTAGTTTTTATTGCAATGAGCATAATTCGATTCGTAATAAAAAATCGTACAATTCTGCTGTTAGAAAAGTTTTCTCATTTACGACCAGACACTCTTCGAACACAGGTTTAACCAGTTTTGCCAATGGTTATACAAAGAAGAATGGGAAGCAAAGGAGGCTGGCTACGAAGCTTTTCGGTATGGTGAATGACACCGTTCTGCCCGTCTTCAATGTTCTCAGTTACCTGACTGAAACACACTGGAAATCATATGCTGAAACGATCATTATCTACACAAAAAATCACTACCCTACTAGCTTTCATCGCTTAGATCTGGCAAAAGATTTAAGGCAATTTAGTGCCTACGACTCTTTGTTGGATTGGGGGTACATGGTAATTGACTGCTTAGATAATTCAGGAAATGAATCATCTAGCTGGAAAAGTTCACAAGAGTTAATTCATCTCAATAACGATCAATTAAGACTTACTTTACTCCATATTTTAGCGAGGTATGAAGCGACACAACGCATATACCAACCATTAAAATCAGGCCCTATGAAAGGTTATGGTGTCGATATAGATAAGCGTGAAATCCTAACAGAACTCTACAACAATCAAATCAGGGAAAATGGTCATGTGAATTTATCTCAGATTGCTAGAGAAATGAAGCTATCCAGGCAACGCGTTAGTGTTCTAGCTAAAAATCTAAAACTGGGGAACTAGCTTGCCTAAAAAGTGCATTTGCTCAATTTGTATATATAACTAGAACAAAATGCGCTTTCTCAAGCACAAGCAGCAAGCGCTTGTGTTAATTCTACAGTCCGCACCAATCAAGCAAAATCTCACTAACTCGAAAATGGACAAAACCTTGTTAGCGTCATTTCTAAATTAGCATTTAGCTGATTATTTTAGGCATCGAAAAACCGCTAACCTTGAGGCCAAATTCATTTATCCACTATATTCGTGTTAATCCGCCATGTGGCGGATATCTTATACATCGTACTGTTTCTTAGCAGTGAAGACTTCCGACGAAACCGTTTTTGGATGGTAACCCTGCCCCTTAGGTTGCACGATAAACTGCAATGAGTCCGACAAAGCTACAGGGTTC